>DXDD01000064.1 GCA_019115665.1 Candidatus Eisenbergiella pullistercoris
CAAGGAAAACCTGGACTTCACATTTTTTTCACAAAATTATTAGCACTCACCTCTTGACAGTGATAATAATAGGTGTTATATTACAGCTAGAACAAAGGAAAGGGGTATAGAAGGAAGGAAACCGAAAGGTCCCGAAGATCCGTACCGGTTCCGGAGTCCGGAAAAACAAACAACAATGGATTCATATAAAAAGGAGAGATGACTTATGTTGCTGCCCAGCATTTTTGGTGAAGATTTATTTGACGACTGGATGATGGATTTCCCGTTCAGAGGAAACGGCTCCGCGAACCTGATGAGGACGGATGTGAAGGAAACCGATAACAGCTATGAGCTGGATATGGATATGCCCGGATTTGATAAGGGCGATATCAAAGCGGAGCTGAAGAACGGTTATCTGACCATCAGCGCTTCCTCCAACAGGAATAACGATGAGAAGGATAAGGACGGAAAATATATCAGACGGGAACGCTATACCGGATCCTGCAGCAGAAGCTTCTATGTGGGCGACGATGTGAAGCAGGAGGATATCAAAGCGAAATTTGAAAACGGTATCCTGAAGGTGACGGTGCCGAAGAAGGAAGAAAAGCCCGCGGTGGAGGAGAACAAATACATCTCCATCGAAGGATGAGAGAACTGAGGGATGAATAAACGGCGGCGGACGCGCAGGCGTCCGCCGAAGCGGAAGGATACGCAGGAGAGAAAACGTTATGCCCTGCGGGCGCAGAAGGCGGTATGGCCGGCATATCCGCAGAGGCTTGAGATAGAATGGAGGAATGACTTATGTTGCTGCCCAGCATTTTTGGAGAAGATTTATTTGACGACTGGATGGATTTCCCGTTTGACGACAGATTTGAGAAGAGGCTGAACAAAGAGCTGTACGGGAGGAAGAATCCCGTATTCGGAAAGCATGCGGCCCGGATCATGAAGACCGACGTAAGGGAGAAGAAGGACGGTTATGAGGTGGATATCGATCTGCCCGGATTTAAGAAGGAGCAGATCCGGATCGAACTGAAGGAAGGCTATCTGACCATCAGCGCCGAGAAGGGCCTGGATAAGGACGAGGACGATAAAGAAGGAAGGTATATCCGCCGGGAGCGCTTCAGCGGTTCCTGCAGCCGGACCTTCTATGTGGGAGAGAACGTGGAGCAGTCCGATATCAGGGCAAGCTTTAAGCACGGCATCCTGAAGCTGACCATCCCGAAGAAGGAAGAAAAGCCTGCCGTGGAAGAGAACAGATATATCTCGATCGAAGGATAAAAAGCGTAAAATGGAGCTGCAGCTCCTGAAGCGGAAAACAGAAATCCAAAAGCGGATACGCCGTCAGAGCATTCCATACAGGAAGGCGGCGCGTCCGCTTTTTTTCGTGCGCACATTTTTTCATAGGCTGACGCAGACGGGAAGGCCGGCTAGTGGACTTCCAGATAAGCCTTCAGCTCCGCCACCTCCTCCGTCAGCAGGGAGGTAAAATAGACGGCTCCGTCCGGATTGAGATGATCCGCGTCCCCGAAGTATTTCAGATTGGTCTGAAAACGCTCATCGTGGGAGTAGTCATAATAGCTGACGCCGTATTCCAGCGCAATTTCATTGATCACGGTATAGAACTCATACAGGAAATCCGCAGGCACATACTGATTGTAATATACCGTAAAGGGCGTTGTGATCAGGACCGGAACAATGTTGTTCTCCTTGCACAGCGTGATCAGATCGATCAGAAGCTGCTTCTTGTCTTCTTCAAAATATTCTTCCTTGTTCTCAAAGTGCCGCTGATAGCGGGCCAGCCCCTTGGCTTCAAACTCCTGAACCATTTCGGCGCCGTAAATTTCTTCCGGCGAGGCGGCTCCTGCGTCCGCTTCTCCGGCAGGATCCGCGGGCATCGCCGCATTTTCCGACCCGGCGGCGTCTGCCGCCCCGACGCCCGCTGCCTCTGCCGCCTCCTCCGCCATCCCGGCCTCCGCCGCATAGGTAATATTTTTCCTGTTTTCAGAGAGGGAAGGAAACACGATGGGCGGTTTCAACAGCTCAAAGATCTCATCCCCCGCGGAGAGGATGGGAAAACGGACCGTGACCAGATCCTTGTACAGGCTGTAATCCGGATTGTATTCCGGGGAGAGGATCCGGTAATACCGCACGCTGATGGCTTCCTGATCCGCCGGCGACGTGGCCTCCTCGTTGAAGGAAAAGTAGGAAACCGGAATGAAAAGAATGCTGCCGTCCGCGAAGTCGTCCTTGTGCATGTTGATCAGGGAGTAGTCATAGAGGAAGGACTGGCTGGTCAGGGCGAAGTTGAAGGTCTGATATCCCCGTTCGTTTGCCAGCGCGTCCCAGTTAAAGTCGCACTGGCCGTGGGAGCTGCCCACGTTTGCCAGCTGGATCTGATGAGGAACAAAATTGAATACATTGACCTCCGCCATGCCTGTGCTGACCTTCTGCTCATACATCATGTCCAGATAGAACAGGAAGCAGAAGGTGATGCATACGGCGAGAACGGATTTGACGATAAATTTTTTCATGGGCGTCTGTCAGAATTGCATGTAAATGAATTCTGTGGTTACTCCTTTCTCGGAAAAAAGCAGGATGACGAGCAAAAGCAGGATATAAACCGGCCAGCGGATGAAGAAGCGCTGCCGGGAGATCAGGGCGATCACATCGGTTTTCAGAGATGCCAGATCAAAGAAAAACAGAGGGATCAGAGGCAGGCAGGAATACAGCAGACCGGCCGGGGTAAGCCCCATCTGGAGCGCGCAGCTGTGAAGGTAGGAGGCAGGAGAGCCGATCCCGGAAAACAGGTTCCGGATCACATAGAGCGCGTCTGAAATGGTGGAGGCCCGGAAAAAGATCCAGGCAAAGCAGACCAGCAGGAAGGTAACGGGAACGGCGGCGACGCTCAGAAGGGCGTGCAGCCGCCTGTCTGTCTGAAAACGCGAGGTCTTCTGATTCCAGGGGAAAAATCCTTCGATTACCTGCAGCGCGCCGTGGATGCCGCCCCAGAGGACAAAATTCCAGCTGGCTCCGTGCCACAGGCCGCTGACCAGGAAGGTGATCATGACGTTAAGCGCGTGACGGACGCGTCCCACCCGGCTGCCGCCCAGAGGAATATAGATGTAGTCCCTCAGCCAGCCGGAAAGGGAAAGATGCCATCTTCCCCAGAAATCCCTGATGGAGGAGGCAAAATAGGGCGAGCGGAAATTGGGGGACAGGCGGATGCCCAGGATCCCGGCGGAGCCCAGAGCGATGTCCGTGTATCCCGAAAAATCGCAGTAAAGCTGAACGGCATAGAAAAAGGTGGCCAGCACCAGGGAAAAGCCGGTATAGGACGGCAGGTCTCCGTAAACCTGATTGACATAAACGGAAAGCCCGTCCGCCAGCACCAGCTTTTTGAAAAAGCCCCAGGCCATCAGCTTCAGGCTGTAGGAAGCCTCCTGATAGGAAAAACGCCTGGGCCTGTGAAGCTGGGGAAGCAGAGAGCCGCCCCGCTCGATGGGGCCCTGCATGACCTTCGGGAAAAAGGAAATATAGACCGCATAGATTCCGAAATGCCGTTCCGCGGGGATTTTTCCCCGATATACATCCACAAGGTAGCTGATCGTCTGGAACAGATAGAAGGAAATCCCGATGGGAAGCGCAAGACGCAGAGTCAGCGGCTGAACGGGAATGGAAAACCGCTGCAGCAGAGCGGCCATATTTTCGGAAAAGAAGTTCAGGTATTTAAAGAAAAACAGCAGTGCGGCGCACAATACCACCGACAGGATCAGAACCGTCTTCCCCGCGGCCGGAGACGCGTGCTTTGTCCGGCGTCCGCCCGCTTTTCGGCGGGTAGGCCGATGCAGCGCTCCTTCGATATACAGCGCCGCGAAATAGGAGACTGCGGTGGTAAGCAGAAGCACGGGAATGTATGCTGCGCCCCAGGAGGCATAGAAAAAATAGCTGGCGGCCAGCAGCAGGGCCCAGCGCCATTTTCCGGGAAAAGCCCAGTACAGCAGGAATATGACAGGCAGAAAAACGGCGTAGCCGAAGGAATTGAACAGCATGGGAGTCCCTTTCTGACCGGTTGGTCGCTTTTTTCACGTAGCCTATTATACTACAGGACCGGGAAAATATACAAGCCCGCGCCTGCGGAACGCTTTGCGAATGGCGCGGAACCACGGCTCTTTATGTGCCGGCCCCCTGCCGGCCGGCGCTGAGCTGAGCGGCAGCGACCCATTCGCCGTAGAGAAATTCCTTCCTTTCGGACAGGAAGGAGCGGACCTGCTCCACCTGTTCCAGATAGGCCTGCGCGGCGGCTTCCTCCGGACCGGAAGCAGCTGGCGTCCGGGAAGTGTCTTCCTCCGGCTGAGCCTTTTCACTCACCCGGCCCCAGCGCAGATAGTCCATGACCGCGCTGGCGGAAAGCTCCTCTGCCCATTCCATCAGGCCGGTTTCCACAAGCTCATTCAGCCAGGGGTAGAGAATGGACGCATAAACATCGACCACATCCTGATAGAAGGCGTTGTTGTAATACAGAAGCTGCCACCAGATCAGGCTGCCCGGAATGTCCCGTGCGGAGAAGCCGGAGGGATCCATATAGTCGATCCCTTCCTGTATGCGTTCCACGCCGTAGGCCCAGTCATAGTCCCAGACGGGGCCGGCATGCAGAAGGCCGTTCCGGTCCTTGTAAAAATACTGGCTGGTGGAGGAGCAGTCGATGTTCTTGCTCACCTCCTCCACCAGATATTTGCCCACAAAGCTCGAAAGATCGATACAGGCGGAAAGCGCCTGATAATCGTTCCCGCCGACGCTTTCGCGCATGACGTTCTCACATTCCTGCAGATAGGAGGAAATGTACTGATACTGGGCTTCGGAAAGATATTCGGGAGACTTGGAGACAAAGTACGCCCCGCTTTCCAGAATGAAGCCGCTGGCCTCGTCCGCGTAGCGCATGGCGTTATCCCCCTCCAGAAGATAGCCGCCGGTGATGTCGTCCGGATCGCTGTCATAGCTCCACCATTTTCCGGTGACGGAGCTGTTCCAGTCGTCCAGGGTCCGGCCGGTGGTAAGCTGCTGCAGGTTTTCCTCGTCCTGGCCGGGATTTTCCTGCGCGGTCAGCTCTCCCAGATCGGTAAGTCCAAGATTTTCCGGGGTGATCCGCTGATACAGCTCGTATACGCCCTCATAGCTGTTGTTGATATACAGATCCACCCGGATGCAGGGCATGGCGGAGGCGCCGGCGAGCGTTCCCATCTCATTGGAGATCCGGTTTCTCAGGAACGTGAGATCGCTGGATGCGATCAGGGAATACTCCGAAGCCGCGCCGTCCATCCCGGGAAGTAAGACAGCGTCGGAAAGGGTGATGTTGTAGGGCTTTTTATCCTGCTCCCAGCTTGTGTTCCCGCGCCCTTTGATCCGGTCAAGCCCGCCGGAATAAAGGGTTTTTCCGTTTTCATCCAGAAGGACCGCCTGCCCGGAGTCGGACTGCTCCTTATCCTCCTGAATGCGGGAAAGATCGTGCTTCAGCGTGAGAAAGACGGAAGGGATGGAGGAACCGGTCAGGACGGAAAGACGCTGGCCGCTGCCGAAGGACCAGGTCTGACCGGAGGAAAGGCGGGAAGGAAGGAGCGCGCTGCCGTTTTCTCCGGAGGTAAGACGCGCCCTGCCGCCCTCCGTCTGCACAAGACGTCCCGCGGCCCAGGAGGGCAGAAAAAGATAGTATTCCCCGGTATCGGAACGCCGGGCATCGATGGAAACGGCAGTCTGTCCGGCAGTCAGCTGTGCGGTAACGGCGTCAGAGCCGCCCCCGGACCGGATGCTGATAAAAGCGGTCTGCGCCTGCTTCAGACCGGAGAGAAAAAGCAGGGAAAAAGCGCCGAGAAGCAGGAGCAGACATGCGGCCTTCCACTTTTTGTCCATATGCAACCTCTTAATAAACGGCTTCTCCGTCATGGGAGATCAGAGAAGCGTTCTGTATGTGGCGGAGTGCGGAAACGGAGTCCAGAAGCTCCCTTTCCTGCCTGGTCCGGCATTCAATGATGAGATCCGTGCCCTCTGCGGTGCGGCTGCGGGATTTCACCCTGGGGCCTGCGCAGAATTTCTGCACGGTGTTCATGAGCTCGTCCTCCCGGCCCTCCCGGTCCATGTTGATTACCAGAAGGAGAGACGGCCTGCCCTCCGGGATCAGCTCCAGAAGGAACAGGAGAATGGTCACCACCAGGGAAATGAGCAGCGCAAGCTCATAATTGCGGGCGCCCAGGATGATTCCGGTGCCGATGGACCAGAAAAGGAACAGAAGATCCTTGGGCTCCTTTACCGCGGTACGGAAACGGACGATGGACAGCGCGCCCACCATACCGAGGGAGATGACCAGGTTGGACTGCATGGCGAGTATGATGCCCGCCGTGACGACGGGAAGAACGCCGAGGACGATATTGAACTGCTTGCTGTAAAAGCCCTTTCTCTGCGACAGATAGTAAACCGCGTAGATGTAAAGGCAGAACAGGATGGCAATCCCCAGCGTGATGCAGATGGAAGCGGTGGACAGGGTGTTGTTTTCCATCGTTTCCAGGAAGGAATTTTTGATGATGTCCTGAAAGCTCATGGGAAGGCTCCTTTCTTTATGCCTGCTTTCTTTTAGTCTGTTTCTCGTTCATCTATCCGCCGTATGGGTACAGGCGGCAGAGCGCGTATTTGGAAAAGGTGGTCCGCTCCAGCTTTCCCGTATCCAGGGCCTTTCGGATATGGGAAGGGAGGAACTCGTCGTACTTGACCTCCATGATATGCTGTCCCGGGCGCAGGACGGGCCGTTTGGGCAGCGCCGGATCCGAAAGGCGGCGGACATGGCCGGAGGAGGCCAGGTTCCGGTCAAAGGTGATGCGCACGTTTCCTTCCGTACAGGTGTAGGCGGTGCGCTCATATTCCACAAGGACCCTGGGAAGAAGGCGGCGCAGCAGCATCCCGGCCTGCAGAAAGGAAAGCGGGGGCCGGTCTCTGCCGCAGGCGCGGACCGGCCTCCCTTCCAGGAGTGACCGGCATTCCTCTGCGGTGAGAGAGCAGCTTTTCTTCAGGGTAAGGTCATGATCCTTGATCTTCTGTTCCAGCTGGATAAAGCTCATGTCCTCGTCATAGACCCGGATCCGCAGCTTGCAGCGCGGGGAGACGCCGCCCAGATTCTCCCGCAGGGCCGAATCCTGCCAGTCGTCAAAATAGACGCTCCGGATCCGGTAGGCGCCCTCCGGATGAAAGGCGTCCGGCTTCAGAAACGGCCGGATCCTTGCCGTGATGAGGGCGATATCCTGCTCGTTCACCAGATATTTCTGCTCATGTCTGTATTTCCCTCTGAAACGGTCCATCGCCGCTCCCTTCCGCCGGGTAGCGTTCCCGACTGTCCGGTTTTCCGAAAAAAAGGCACAAAAAAGCTGCCCGAGATATAGTTATGCCCGACTATCTCTCAAACAACACCATAATATGTTTATGAAACGATCTCCCTTTCCCCAAAAGACGCGGGATTCCTTCCCCGTTCAGGGGAAGATCTGCCGCATGCTGCCAACATTATGGCAGGACAGGCGGAAAAAGTCAATAGAAAAAAGACCGGCGCAAAAAAACTGCGCCGGTCTTTTTTCAACAGTTAAAAGCAACGGGATTTACTTCGTTTCCGGCGTATGCCACTTCCAGTCGCGTACCTCCGGCAGATCGATGCCGTACTCATGGATGTACTGCTTGTGCTCCACCAGCTTGTCGTTCATCTGCTGGATCAGATAGGAGCCGCGGTTTCCAAGCTGAGGCAGGTTCTGAATGGCGTTCTTCACCAGGCTGAAGCGGTCGATCTCATTCTGCACGCGCATATCGAACGGCGTGGTGATGGTGCCCTCTTCCTTGTAGCCGTATACATGGATGTTGCGGTTTTCCCGGCAGTAGGTCAGCTCATGGATGAGCGTAGGATAGCCGTGGAAAGCGAAGATAATGGGTCTGTCCTTCGTAAACAGCGCGTTGTAGTCCGCGTCGGTCAGGCCGTGCGGGTGCATGGCGGAGGGCTGAAGCTTCATCAGGTCCACCACATTGATCACGCGGATCTTCAGCTCGGGAAGCGAGTCTCTGAGGATGGTGACGGCAGCCAGGGTTTCCAGGGTGGGCGTATCGCCGCAGCAGGCCATGACGATATCCGGCTCTTCTCCGGCGTCGTTGCTCGCCCATTCCCAGATGCCGATGCCCTGGGTGCAGTGCTTCACGGCCTGCTCCATGGTCAGCCACTGAGGTCTGGGATGCTTGCTGGTCACCAGAACGTTCACATAGTTCCTGCTGCGGATGCAGTGATCGAAGCAGGACAGCAGGCAGTTGGTGTCCGGAGGCAGATACAGGCGCACCACGTCCGCCTTCTTATTGGAGATATGATCCAGGAAGCCGGGATCCTGATGGGTGAAGCCGTTGTGATCCTGCTGCCATACGTTGGAGGAAAGGATCAGGTTCAGGGAAGCGATGGACTGCCTCCAGGGAAGCTGGTTGCAGACCTTCAGCCATTTCGCGTGCTGGGCGCACATGGAATCCACCACGCGGATGAACGCCTCATAGCTTGCGAAGAAGCCGTGGCGTCCCGTGAGCAGATAGCCTTCCAGCCAGCCCTCGCACATATGCTCGCTGAGGAAGGAGTCCATCACGCGGCCGTCATGGGCCAGGAACTCGTCCGTATCCAGAAGCTCGTTGTTCCAGTCGCGGTTGGTTTCCTCGAACACCTTTCCGAGACGGTTGGACATGGTCTCGTCCGGCCCGAAGATACGGAAGTTGCGGGCGTCCTTATTCAGCTTGAAGATATCCCGCACGAAGCCGCCGAGGACCACCATATCCTGGGACTCCACGGAGCCGGGAGCGGGTACGTCGATGCCGTATCTGCGGAAGTCGGGCATGCGCAGATCGCGCAGCAGCTTTCCGCCGTTGGCATGGGGATTGGAGCCGATCCTTCTGTCTCCCCTGGGAGCCAGGGCCTTCAGCTCGGGGATCAGCCTGCCGTTTTCGTCAAAAAGCTCTTCCGGATGATAGCTCATCAGCCAGTCTCTGAGCATGTCAAGATGCTCCGGCTGATCCATCATGATCGGAACCTGATGGGCGCGGAAGGAGCCTTCGATCTGCTTGCCGTCCACCACCTTCGGGCCGGTCCAGCCCTTGGGCGTGCGCAGTATGATCATGGGCCATTTGGGTCTGGATGTATCGTGGTTTTCTCTCGCGTTTTTCTGAATGGCCTTGATGTCGTCCATGGCGGCGTCCAGCGCCTCCGCCATTTTGCGGTGCATTTCCATGGGAACGTCGCCTTCCACAAAGTAAGGCTTCCAGCCGCAGCCGTCGAAGAAATGCTCCAGCTCCTCATGGCTGTTGCGGGCGAATACCGTGGGATTGCTGATCTTGTAGCCGTTTAAGTGCAGGATCGGGAGCACGGCGCCGTCCGTTTCCGGATTCAGGAACTTGTTGCACTGCCAGGAGGTGGCCAGAGGGCCCGTCTCCGCTTCGCCGTCGCCCACGATACAGGCGGCCACCAGATCGGGATTGTCAAATACCGCTCCGAAGGAATGCGCCAGGGAATAGCCGAGCTCGCCGCCCTCGTTGATGGAGCCGGGAGTTTCGGGAGCCACATGGCTGGAGATGCCGCCCGGGAAGGAGAACTGCTTGCACAGCTTTTTTAAGCCGTCCATATCCTCGCCGATGTTGGGATACACCTCGCTGTAGGTGCCCTCCAGATAAGTGTTCGCCACAAAGAAATTTCCGCCGTGGCCGGGGCCGGATACCAGGATCATGTCCTGATCATACTTCTTGATGACACGGTTCAGATGCACATAGATGAAGTTCTGGCCGGGAACGGTTCCCCAGTGTCCCACGATTTTCTTCTTCACATGATCCAGCGTGAGCGGTTCGCGAAGAAGGGGGTTGTCCAGCAGGTAAAGCTGCGCTGCGCCGAGGTAGTTGGCGGCGCGCCAGTAGGCATCCATCTTTTTCAGATATTCGTCTGTAAGCGGCTGCCGTTCTTCGATCTCCATGTTTGCCATAGGGCTCTCTCCTCCTTTTTCTTGATTGACAGTTGTCTGATAGATATATATTAAACTTTTTCCGGGTATCGGGCAATGGGAAATTGCCAGAAAATCATATTTTTTTGGTGAAATTCACGAAAACGGAAAAGGAGAAAGGAAAGTTCCCCCATTCTTCCGTATGGCATGTGGACGAAAATATATTTTTATGTGGACATAAATACATTCAGGCATTAAAATACATTTGTGTCCATTTCAATATTCCAGTTCTTTTGCTTCTGGTTACAGAGCGTCTGTTTTGCTTTTGGGATAAGATCCTCTTTTTTCTTATTGATGAAGTGAACGTGAATGAACCCCAACACGGAGTGTCCGCCGACAGTAAACGTACGCCTGCGGCGGGAGACGGGATGTCCCCCGCCGCAGGAAGATGAGGGAGGATTTTATTATGTTAGTATTCGAGCTGCCCATGCAGATTTATTTTCTTGCCCCGGTTCCGGCAGAGCAGGTTTCCGGCAGGATCGCCCGCCTTCTTGACGGCGCGCTGGAAAAGAACGGGCCCGGGGGAGCGCAGAAAAGCCTGTTCTGGCCCTATACCTTTGACCAGCCCTGTCCGCTTGAGGCGGAGCACATCTATCTGGAAGGAAAAATCTATACGGTGCGCATCCGGACCGTCAGCCAGGAGCTGGCGGAATTTTTTATCCGGCGGCTGCCGGGGGCGGGAAACGACTGCATTCACGTGCTGAGCGGACAGCTGCGGCTGATCCCTCGCTGCCTTCTGGAACGGGTGCATTCCCTGACTCCCGTGGTGGTAAAGACGGAACGAGGCTACTGGCGCAATCAGATGCAGCTGGTGGAATATGAGGAACGGCTGAAGGAAAACCTGATCCGGAAATACAACTTTTTTCAGCACGCCAGCCTTTCCGGAGACTTCCTTCTGTTCCGGGATATCGCGTTCATGAACCGCAAGCCCGTCCGGGTGGCGCAGAGCGATATTTCCCTGCTGGGAGACAAGGTGAGCCTGAAGGCCGCCTCCAACGATACGGCGCAGGAGCTTCTGTATATGGCGCTCGGAACGGGAATGGGAGAAAATAACGCCAGGGGCTGCGGCTTTCTGGGCTATCGCTTCCGCTGACCGATACTCCCGTTATGACATTCTACAGCCCCATGTCCCGGATCAGAAACGCGATCTGACAGGGAAACAGCTCCGCCGGCAAAGAGGAGGAAAAGGGCCGCCATGCGGCGGCCCGGCCGGCGGAAAGAAACAAAAAGGAAACCGCCCGCTCCCGATGAAAAGGGAACGGGCGGTTTCCCTGTCTACAGGCTCATCCTCTGTTGAATACATACTCGTCCAGCCTTCTCATGGCTTCCTTTACCAGGGAAAGGGGAAGGGCCAGATTCATGCGGATGGCCCAGGGACGGTTGAACGGGCGGCCGTCCTGCCAGATCACTCCCGCCGCGATGCCGGACCGGATCAGCTCATCCATGCTCACGTCATGACGCCGGCACCATTCCTCACAGTCCAGATAGAGCATATAGGTGCCTTCCGGCTTCGCCAGCTTCACGCCTTTAAAATTTTCACAGATGTACTGATACGCATAGTCCACATTTTCCGTCAGCACAGTCCTGAGCTCATCCAGCCATTCCTGTCCCTCCGGACGGTATGCGCCGATGAGGGCGTGCATGGAGAGCACGTTCATGCTGTTGTAGTGGCTGAGGCCGGACTGTTTTACAACCCTGTCCTTCAGATACGGATTGTAAATGATGTGGTAGGAGCCGATCAGCCCGGCCAGATTGAAGGTCTTGGAGGGCGCGTAGATGGCGATGGTACGGTTTTTGGCGTCCTCGCTTACGGACTGGGTGGGGATATGCTTATGGCCGGTCAGCGTCAGGTCGGACCAGATCTCATCGGAGATCACCACGCAGTCGTTTTTCCGGTAAACCTCCATGGCGGCTTCGATCTCTTCCCGTTCCCAGACCCGTCCGCAGGGATTGTGGGGGGAACAGAAGACGGCGAAGTGGATGTGGTTTTCCCGGAGCTTTCTGTCCATATCCTCATAATCCATCCGCCACACGCCATCCTCATCCTGCTTCAGGTCGCTCAGCACGATCTTCCGGCCGTTGTTTTCCAGCGTGCCGGTAAAGCCGACATAGGTGGGAGAGTGCAGGAGCACTGCTTCGCCGGGCGCGGTGAACGCCTGCAGGGCGGAGGCGACGCAGCCAAGGACTCCGTTTTCATAGCCGATGGCCTCTCTGGTCAGCCCCTCCACGCCGTTTCTGATCTTCTGCCAGGAAATGATGCTGTCATAATATTCGTCGGAAGGGTCGAAATAGCCGAAGGCCGGATGCTTCGTCCGTTCGATGACCGCCTCCTGGATGGTGGGAGCCGTGGCGAAGTTCATGTCGGCCACCCACATGGGAATCCTTGAAAAGCCCTCCTTTATGGGAGCGTTTGGAAAGGGAATGATATCCACCGCGATGGCATCCTTTCCCGTTCTGTCAATGATGGAAGTAAAATCGTATTTCATGGTCATTCTCCTTTGTGCTGTCTGTCCGCCGTTTTTGCCCGGCGGCATTGATCCGATCCGGCTCTGCGCAGCCGTTTTAAGGATTATACCACGTGCGCGGGGGAGAAGAAAAGAGGGGGTTCGTCCGGCTTTGACAGGAACAGGCAGCCCGAAGGCTTCCGGGGAATTATTTTGCCCATACAGGTTGACAGCCGTTTCCTTATCATGTTATTACAGACAGAAGAAAGAACAGAAGCGCCGGCGGCCCGCCGGGACAGGACGGCGGGGCCGTGAAGAACGCGGCGGACCGCAGAAAAGAACGCCGCCGGCGGAAAGCGCTGACCAATCAGGAAATGGGAGGAAATCATGGAAAACAGATATGCAACCGGAGCTCATAATCCATTTCTTCCGCTGGGAATCTATATCCCGGACGGGGAACCCAAGGTCTTTGACGGGAGGGTCTATCTGTACGGCTCAAAGGATGTGTTCGGGGGAGAGTACTGCTGTCACAAGTATCACGTGTATTCCGCCGCTGTGGATGATCTGAAGCACTGGACGGATCACGGGCCGGCGCTGGCCTCTACGGATGAATACGCCGATGAGGGGATCCTGGACGGGGTGCCCTGGTCGGACGGCCTTCTGTGGGCGCCGGACGTGGTGGAGCGGGACGGCTGGTATTATCTGTATTTCTGCCTCTCGGACGGAACGGAGGGCGTGGCGAGAAGCAGGAAGCCTTACGGACCCTTTGAAGAAGCCCGGCAGATCCTCATGGACGGGGAGCCGATCTCGGGGATCGACCCGTCGGTGCTGCGCGATGGGGACGACTTCTATTATACCTGGGGACAGGGAAACTGCCATATGGCGAAGCTGAACGACGATATGTATACCTTGGACGGGACCACCTACGCGGAGGCGCTGATCTCCCATGAAGACGGCTGCCAGGGCTTTCACGAGGGCTCTTCCCTGAGAAAGCTGGGAGACTGGTACTGCCTGGTCTATGCCAGCGAATACACGAAGGAATATCCCAACCGCGGCGGAGCCCCCACGAAGCTGGACTACGCGGTGAGCCGGAACGTATACGGGCCCTACGAATACCGGGGCACCATCATTGACAATACCGGGGTGGATCCCAGCACCTGGAACAACCACGGCTCCATCCTTCGGATCAAAGATCAGTGGTATGTCTTCTACCACGGTTCCTCCGGCAGCCGGAAATACAATCGGAGAGCCCGGGTGGAGCGGATCGAAGTGGATGAGAAAAACGGGCTGATCAGGCAGGCGCAGATGACCTCCTCAGGCTTTGCGGACGCGCTGGATCCGCGGGAGAGGCTGGATGCGGCCTATGGCTGTCAGGTGACGGGAGGCGCGTATTTCACGGAAGAAAACGGCAGCTTCCCCATGGTGCATATCACTTCCGGCTGCAGCGTTTCCTACCGGTATTTTGACTATGGAAGGGAAGCGGGAGACTGGAGGATCACGCTTGCGCTGCGCCCGCTTCAGGAAGGCAGGGCCGTGGTGCTTGTTGGCGGAGAGGAGAAGGCGGAGATTTTCTTCGCTCCCGCCGGGACGGAAAACGAAGCGGCGCTTACGCTGGCGGAGGGCGTTCTGACCGGGCTTTCCGGAAAGGCGGAACTGGAGATCCGTTTTGCATCCGAAAGGGAAGGGGAGCTGGCGTCTCTGTACTGGATCGAACAGCGGGCCGCAGAAAGCTAAGGATGCGCCTGCCGGCTGCTTTTCGGTATCGGTGAAAGAAATTGTTGAAAAAAAGAAAAGGAAGATTTTGAAGACCATGAATCGGTTCTCCCGTTTTTTCAGAGACAGGCGCGCTGCTTTTTCCGGGCTGATGCTGGCCGTGTCCGTGCTGTTTTACCTGTTTTTCGCCTGTTATGACGGCGCGGTGATCTGTGTGGATTCGCCAAGCTATATTCATATGGATATTTCCAGGGAACCCTTATACTGCATGTTCCTTGCGGGGCTGAGGGCGGCGTTTGCCGCCGCTCCGGCGGGGGCTTTCGGGGAGGACGCGTATCTGACGGCCGCCGCCTTCCTGCAGAGCCTTCTTGCGGCGTCTGCGGCCTGGAGTCTGGCGGCTTATCTCTGGAGGGAGCTGGAGCTGCCCAGACCCCTGGCCCTTCTGCTGCTGGGCATGCCGCTTGCGGTATCCCTTCTGTGCCGTTTCGCGGCGCAGCGCGGCTCCATGTATTCCAACAGCATTCTGACGGAAGGGATCGCCATCCCGCTGTATCTGCTGTTTTTCCGGTTCCTGCTGGAATATTTCCGAAAGCAGTCCGGCAGAAGTCTGCTTCTTGGCTGCCTGCTTTCTTTCCTGATGATCTCCGCCAGAAAGCAGATGCTGATCTCGCTTGTGATGCTTGCGATCTGTATCCTGTTCGTCTTTTTCAGGAGGAAAAAGCTCCTTCGCGGCCTGCTTCTGGCTGTCGGCTGCGCGGCGCTGGTCATGGGGGGCAGCGTGCTCCTGGATCTGGGCTACAATTACGCGGTGCGCGGAGAGGCGGTGCGGCATTCCAGCGACGGCCGCTTCCTGACGACGATGGCCTTCTATACGGCGGAACGGGAGGACGCGGAGTATATTTCGGATGAAAAGATCCGGGAGCTGTTCCTTGAGATCTACGACGCCTGCGACGCCGCCGGCTATCTGAAGCACAGCGCCGGACAGGGCTGGCTGAACCGGGTGAGCCATTTCGGGGATTTTTACGACTGTATCCAGATCGATACCATGTGGCCCGCGGTGAACGCCTTCGTTCAGGAAAACTATGGGGATGGAACGGTATTTTTAAGCGAGCATGCGGATCAGGTCATGGGCGTGATCAACCGCAGCGTCATCCCTCATAACCTGGGGAAAATATTCGGCTCCTTTCTGGACAATTTCCTTTCCGGCCTGATCACCACGGTGGCGCAGAGAAACCGGATCCTCAACTGGTACAGTCTGTTCGTGTATCTGCTTTACCTGTTTCTTCTTGCCTGTCAGATCCGCCGGGTGCGGCGGGAGGGCGCGGACGAAAGGATCGCGGAGACGGCGGGGCTTACCCTTCTTTCCATCCTGTGCAACGTGGGGCTGGTCTCTCTGGTGATCTTCTGCCAGACCAGATATACGATCTACAATATGGCGCTGTTCTATATCAGCCTGCTGCTGCTTCTGTACGACTGCGGGAAATTCCTGCTTGTCAAAAGAAAGCGGATGGTCTAAACTGAAAAGGAAAATCTGTTTGGAGCGAGCCTATGCTGTTTAATTCCTATATTTTTATCTTCCTGTTTCTTCCCCTCTGCCTGGGCGGCTTTTATCTGTTTTCGCGGCTGGGGAAAAGCGCGCCTGCCAGACTGTGGCTGACAGGCTTTTCGCTGTGGTTTTACGGGTATTTTAATCCGTCCTATCTGCTGATCATGGTATGCAGCATCCTGTTCAACTATGCGGTGTTCCGTCTCATGGGGCCTGCGGGGACGCGCGCCGTGCCCTTCCGCAGAGCGGCGACGGCGTTCGGCGTGGCCGGCAACCTGGCCGTGCTGTTTTATTTCAAGTATTATGATTTTTTTGTGGAAAACGTGAATGCGGTCTTTGGGACCTCCTTTGTCCTGAAGGGCATCCTGCTCCCGCTTGGGATCAGCTTTTTCACCTTCCAGCAGATCGGCTTCGTGGTGGATGCGTACCGGGGAGAGGTGAAGCGCTGCTCCTTCCTTGACTATGCTCTTTTCGTCTCCTTTTTCCCTCAGCTCATCGCCGGCCCCATCGTCAGCCAGGGCGAGATGCTGCCCCAGTTTGCCGGGATCGGAAAAAAGAAGCCGGATGCGGAAAAATTTGCCGCCGGCATCTATCTCTTTACCCTCGGCATGGTAAAAAAGGTGCTGGTTGCGGATACCTTCGGCCTTGCCGTGGACTGGGGATACTCCAATATCCCGGCGCTTTCCTCCACGGACAGCCTGCTTCTGGTGTTCTTTTATTCCATCCAGCTCTACTTTGACTTCAGCGGCTACTGCGACATGGCCCGCGGCCTTGCCTGGCTGTTCGGCATGGAGATTCCCGTAAACTTCAATTCCCCCTACAAGGCGGTCAATATCATTGAATTCTGGAGAAGCTGGCACATCACCCTCAGCCGCTTTTTCCGCCAGTATGTCTATATTCCCCTGGGCGGAAACCGCAGAGGCAGGCCCCGCATGTACGCGAACCTGATCCTGATCTTCCTGCTCAGCGGCATCTGGCACGGCGCAGGCTGGACCTTCGTGACCTGGGGAGCGGCCCAGGGCGTCCTCTACATCATCACCCGCGCCCTCCAGCTTCACCGAAAAGCCCGCCCGAAGCCGGAGCCCGCTCCCGCTGTCAGAAAAGCCCTCCATGCGGCCGGAACCCTGTTCACCTTCTGCTTCTACAGCTTTGCCTGCGTTTTCTTCCGCTCCGAGAGCATGACTCAGGCCTTCGCCGTATTCCGCAGACTGTTCACAGCCGGCTTTGCCCTTCCCACCCCCGCTTTTGTGGAAGGCTTCAACCTGGATGAGTTCTGGTATGTCCTCAAGCTCCTCCATGCGGATACCCTCCCCAACAGCACCCTGTACCTTCCCGCCGCGATCACAGCAGGAACCCTGCTCACCATATTCCTCGCCCCCAACGCCGACCAATGTGCCGAACGCTTCCGCCCCCGCGCCAGGAATGCCGTCCTGACGGCATTCCTGTTCTTATGGTGCGTTGTTTCCCTGTCAGGAGTGAGCAGCTTTTTGTACTTTAACTTTTAACCCCTACGAGCCGGGCAGCCGCAAGCCGGGCCCCGCGACGGAAAACTGCCGCAGGCAGCTTTCCAGGCGCGGAGATCCGGCCTGCGGCTATGCGGCGACAGCCGCAAAGCGAGACGGAGCGAAGCGCAGTCGAGCGTGCCCGGCGGGTTCCCGAGAGGCCCCCCAATCCCCGCCTGCGGGCGCAGGCGAAGCCGACCGCCCGCCTCAACGAGTCAGAGAGAGGCCGCGCCACCCCCACCCGCGGGCGCAGGCGAAGCCGCTCGCCCGCCTCAACGAGTCAGAGAGAGGCCACGCAATCCCCGCCCGCGGGCGCAGGCGAAGCCGTCCGCCCGCCCCAACACAGCAGAGAGAGGCCACCCCCTCCCCGCCCTGGCGGACAGGCGAAGCCGCATCCGCCCGCCCCGCTCCGTCATCAACCCGACCACCCCGCCCAACCAGGAGGCCCCAACATGAACCAACACCGAAAATGGCTGCTCCTTTTCCTGGCAGCCCTCACCGCAGCCCTCCTCGCGGTAACCGCCCTTGTCCTCATCGTAGACCCCTTTTTTCAATACCATGCCCCTCTTCCGGGCTACCCCTACAAGGTAGACAACCAGCTCTCCCAGAACCCGGGCATGGCAAGAAGGCTGGACTATGACAGCGTCCTGCTGGGTTCCTCCATGACGGCCAGCTTCGACACCGACTGGTTTACACAGATCCTGGGCCTGAACACCGTAAAGCTCAGCTACAACGGAGCCCTCCCCAGGGATGAAGCCAACATCCTGGAAATCATCTTCGACGCGAAGCAGGATACGGTGAAAACCGTTTTCATGGCGCTGGACCAGAATACCCTCTCCGCGGATGTGGACGCTACCAAGTACCCCATCCCGGAATACCTGTACGACAAAAACCCCTTCAACAACATCCGCTACGTGCTCAACAAGGATGTGCTTCTCAATTACATTCTGAAGCCTCTTGCGGACCCCACGGAACGAACCGACTGGAATCAGCTGTACAAGCCCTGGTGGACGGACCAGTATTATACCAAGGCCAATGTGCTGATGTATTACGAACCCGCTCCCGAGGCGCAGGAGCAGATGCCGGAGGATCTCTTTCTTTCCGGCGCCGCGGCCAATCTGGATGTCAATATCTGCCCCTATATCGAGGCGCATCCGGAAACGGAATTCGTCTTTTTCTATCCGCCCTACAGCATCCTTTACTGGAACGATGTCACCAGGCAGAAGCAGCTGGAGGCGGAGATCGCGGAGCTGGAATATGTGACCGGA
The DNA here is from genome assembly GCA_019115665.1 of Candidatus Eisenbergiella pullistercoris. Taxonomy (GTDB): domain Bacteria; phylum Bacillota; class Clostridia; order Lachnospirales; family Lachnospiraceae; genus Eisenbergiella; species Eisenbergiella pullistercoris. The sequence goes on from DXDD01000064.1 coordinate 18,490, forward strand.
CGGCTCCTTTCCTATGAAAACGTGCGGATGTTCTGCTTCCAGAACCAGCGTGACATTGTCTGCGACCTGAACAACTATGCGGATTATACCCATTATCATGCGGACGTCTGCCGCTACATCGTGGAATGCTTTGCGGACGGCGCCTGCGAGCTGACGCAGGAAAACTACAGGGAGGTGTTCGCCGATCTGTCCGCTCTTGCGTCCGCCTATGACTACGAAGCGATCTACGACAACTGGTATGAATGACGGAAGCGTTTACGCTTCGGAATGGAGGAAAGATCATGACCGAACTGCTGACGGCGTTTGCCGTTCTGATCGCCGCGCCCTTCTGCATCGGCCTTCTTCCTGCGCTGGCGATGCCGGGGGAGAAAACGGCATGGCGGAAAGCGCGGGACGAAGAAAACACAGAGGCGGAACGGAAGGGAGGCAAAGGGAGCTTCCCCTGGGAAAAAGCGCCTGTGAGCGTCTGCCCCGCTGCCGTATATGCGGCGGGATTCGTACTGATGCTTGCGGTATTCCAGCTCCTTTCCGTGCCCGTTATCCTGACGCAGACCTGGGGATTTCCGCAGATCGTAAGGCTGTATTCCGTTTTTCTGGCGGTCCTGTCCGCCGCCGGCCTGGCGTTCGGCCTCCCGGTGCTTCGCGGGATGCTTCTGGATCTGAGGACGCTTGCGGCCGGAAGGAAAAAGCCTTCCCCTGAGACGGCGCTGTACTGGGCGCTTGCTCTGGGGCTGATCCTGTTTCAGATGTATATGGCCTATACCCATGCGTTTTTTGACGGAGACGACGCCTATTATGTTGCCCAGGCTGTCATCGCCGAGCAGACGGACGTGCTTTACCGGATCCTGCCCTATACGGGGCTTTCCACCGAGCTGGATTACCGCCACGCGCTGGCGTCCCTTCCCATCTGGGAGGCATATCTTTCCCGGATGACGGGGATTCATCCTGCCATCATCGCGCACAGCGTGCTGCCGCTTGTGCTGATCCCGCTCACCTATCTGGTTTATTTCCGGATCGGCATGCGGCTTCTGGGAAATCATCTCCGGAAGACGGCCGTATTCCTGATCCTGGTGAGCCTGCTTCAGATTTTCGGAAATACTTCCATTTATACGGGCGCAACCTTTTTCCTGATGCGGACCTGGCAGGGAAAATCCCTGCTCTGCAATCTGGTGCTTCTTACGGCCGTATGGACGTTCCTTCAGCTCTGGGAAAAGGGAAAGAGCGGAGAAAGGAAGGGAAAGGCGCAGGCCGGCTGGTGGCTGCTTCTCTGCGCGGTCAACGTGACGGCGGCCATGGCCACCACCATGGGAGCCTTCCTGCTCGCCCTTTTTACCGCTGTCTGCGGGCTGGTCCTGGCAGTGCGGCAGAGGCGGCCGGGATATCTTTTTCCCCTTGCCGCGGCCTGTGTTCCCGGTCTGGCATACCTGGCCATTTACGCGGCTGTCGTCTTTTTGTGACGCGGCGGAAACAGAGGTGACTTATGAAAGAAATCCTGACGATCTTTATGGACTATTGCGGAAGCGGCATTTATCCCTTCCTGTTCCTTCTGTCCCTGGTTTATCTGTTCGCGACGGAGAAGGACAGAAAAATACGGCTGGTGCTTCTGGAGACTTCGGCGGTGATCCTGCTCCTGTTTTTCTTCCCCCTGTTCAAAATGGCGATGGATCAGGTGGAGGAGGCGGGGACCTATTACCGAATCCTGTGGCTTCTGCCCATGACGGTGGTGACCGCATACGCCGGCGTCCGCCTCATCGGGCGTCATACGCGGATCGGCCTGATCCTGCTCGCCGCGGTCTGCATCCTGGGCGGGGACTATGTATATGACAACGTCAATGTATCCAAAGCGGAAAACCGCTATCATATGCCGGCGGTGGTGCCGGCGATCTGCGACCTGATCCGGCCGGCAAAGGACGAGGAGCGGGTGTGGGCGGTATTCCCATCCGAGCTTCTGCAGTATGTCAGGCAGTATACCTCCGAGATTCAGATGCCCTACGGCAGGGAAATGCTGGTGGCAAGCTGGGATCATACGGAGCACCCTCTGTATGCGCTGATGGAGGCGGAGACGATCCACATCGATCTGGTCGCGGAGCTGCTGGATGATTACGGCGTTCAGTATCTGATCCTGAACAGGGCGAAGCCCGTGAAGGGCGAGCCCTCGGAATACGGGCTGGAAAAGATCGGGGAGATCGGCGGATACGACGTGCTCCGGAATACGGACGTGCCGGTTTATAAAAAGGGATATGTGCTTCCGGAGGAAGAGGCTGCGGCCGACGGCGGTCCAGGCGCCGGCGAGGTTATGGCTGCGGCTCCGGAAACGAACGCGGCCGAAACAGAAGAACCGCCCGGAACCGCGGAGAACGCGGCCATGGCTGGCCCGGAAACGGAAAAAAGAAACGGCTATGTGGTCGCGGTGGACGCGGGACACCAGGAAAAGGGAAATTTTGAAGAGGAGCCGGTCGGCCCCGGCGCATCGGAAACCAAGGCAAAGACTGCGGCGGGAACGGAGGGAAAGGCCAGCGGCTTAAAGGAATATGAACTGACCCTTGCGGTATCTCTGAAGCTTCAGAAGGAGCTGGAGGAGCGGGGCTATGAGGTGGTCATGATCAGGACCGCGAACGATGTGGACATCAGCAACGCAGAACGCGCGCAGATCGCCAATGAGGCGGAAGCGGACGCCTTTCTGCGCATCCATGCCAACGGCTCCGGGAATACGGAGGCAAACGGCGCGATGACCATCTGCCAGACGGCGGAGAACCCTTATAATGGAGCGCTTTATCCGGCCAGCAGAGCGCTGGCCGGATATGTTCTGGACGGGCTGGTAAACGCCGCGGGCTGCAGAAAGGAAGCTGTCTGGGAAACGGACACCATGAGCGGGATCAACTGGTGCCAGGTTCCCACAGCCATCGTGGAGATGGGATACATGACGAACCCGGCGGAGGATCTCGCCATGGCTTCGGAGGAATATCAGGATAAGCTGGCTGCGGGGATCGCCGACGGAGTGGACCGCTTCTTCGCAGAGAGGGAAAGTTATTTTTCCACCAGGAAGATCAGTTCCGCAAACCTCTGAGCGATCCTCCGCCGGCCGGCCTCATTCAGATGCCAGCCGTCCGTCAGGCACTCCGCGGCCTGATTTTCCGATACGGCCCCGTAATAGTTGTCGATGATGCTGACGCCGTTCGCCATGGCCACATCGATCTCATGAAGCACATAATCCGGAAGCGTGCCGTTTCCCAGATCCTCCGTGTCCGCGTTGATCAGATTCCCGTTCTCATCGGTAAACTGCCCGTAAGCGGGGGAAAGGACGACGATGCGGATATGGGGAAAGGTCTGCTGGATCAGCTGGATGGAGGCGTTCAGCGCGCCGTTCCAGGTGATCAGGTTGATATCGTTGTTTTCATCCATGACAGGCCGGTCGTCCATATAGTCGTTCAGATCATACATGATCACGATCATGTCAACGGCGGAGAAATCCACGCTCTTTAGCGTATCCAGGGCGGCCCGTGTGCCCTCCTGATCCTCCACCAGCCCTGCCGCGTAATCCATCAGCGTATAATCCCCGCCGCAGAGGGAAGCCGTTACCAGATACAGGCTCAGGGCGTCCGCCGGATAGCTGTCGGAATAGGCTTCGTACTTCATGGAAAGGTAGGAATCCGGGATCGCGCAGTTATGGACGACGGCGCCGCATTCCTGAGCGATCAGCTCCGCCAGTCCGGCGCTGCCGCGCTCGTCGGCAAACGGGGCGTTTCCCAGACAGACGATGGTCTCCACCCCGTCGTCCTCATGTCCCGCAAGCAGGCTTTCGTCCATGGGCTGGATATAATCCTGAGGCTCCGTGTCAAATTCCGAGGTATCCGCATTGGGATCGTAGCCGGAATCCTCTCCGATGTTCCAGATGATCAGCCGGATAACGGCGATCAGGAACATGAGTACGATCACGGCCAGGATCCCGAGGTGGATATAATCGGAACGGTTCAGCTGCTTTCTTCTTCCGGAGGAGGAGCGGCCGGTTCCTTTTCTGCCGGCCGACGCATGCCTCGTCCTGCGCCTTCTTTTTTTTCGCCTGCGGCCCGCGCCGGAAGCGGCGGCACGGGAAGGGCGTCCGCCGGACCTCTTCCCGGAAGGATGCGCGCCGTCCGCCGCTTCTTCAGAGAAAAGATCCGTCTCGGAGACGGTTTCGTCCAAAAGGGGAAAATCATCGGAAAAGCCGTTTGTATCCGGGATCCCGGAAGGTCTGGTGCTGTCTGCCATATGTTTCCTCCATGCGTTCTCATTCGGGAATATTCTGAAATAACAGTACCATAATAGTACCATTTCTGCCCCGGCCTGTCCATGAAATGTTTGAAAAAGGAACCGCCCTGTGATATGGTAATATTACTGTCTGCGGCAGGGAATGGAGATCAAAATGGAAAAGAAAAAAAGAAAACGGAACGTCCGCCTGAAGGATATCCTCGTTCTGCAGGCGGTGATCGTCCTGTATACGTTTTCCAGCGTCGCGGCGAAGCTGGCGAGCGGGCAGGAGCCCTTTTCGGCTCCGTTTCTGCTCTTTTATCTGGCCGAGCTGACGATACTCGGCGTTTATGCGCTGCTGTGGCAGCAGCTGATCCGAAAATTCGAGCTGTCCGTGGCCTATGCCAACCGGGCGATGGCGCTTCTGTGGTCCCTGCTCTGGGCTGTGGTCCTGTTCCACGACCGGGTGACGGTGAAAAACGGGATCGGCGCAGTCCTTGTCATCGTGGGAACGGTGATCGTCAACGGCGGAGAGAACCGGGACGGGGAAGCCGGTGAAAGAAAGGAGGAAAGGGCCGATGAATGAAATGAAGCCGGGCTTTTACGGCCTTCTGCTTGCGGGTGTGCTCTGCGCGTCCTTTTCCCAGGTCCTTCTGAAAAAAGGGGCGATGCGGACCTGGCCTTCCTTTCTGCGGCAATATCTGAATCCCTGGGTGGCGGGAGGGTATTTCCTGCTGCTTGGCTCCACGGCGCTGAACATTGCCGGCCTGCGGGGCCTGTCCTTTATGAACGGCCCGGTGATGGAAGCCTTCGGATATGTATTCGTCCTTTTTCTGAGCCGGCTGTTCTTTGGAGAGCGGATCACGAAACGGAAACTTGCAGGTGTGGGCTGTATTCTGGCCGGGATGCTGATTTACTATCTGTAGCGGGGCCGGCTCCGGCGGCCTGAGCCGGCTGCCGGAACCATCCGGCGCCGCTTTTGGAGCGGTATTTTACGGAAAGCTCCCGCAGCGCTTTTTCGTCGGCGCATTTTTCCTTCAGGGCGCGGCGGTCCTGGCGGGAGAGATTCACATATTTCAGATAGGAAATGTCCAGCTCTGTCAGCTTTCCGCTGCAGGCGGGGCAGTAGGCCTTGTGCCCGTTTAAAATATGGATACGGCGGCAGTATCTGCAGTAGTGGATGTACATCATGGCGGCTTCCTCCTTCTTCTTTCCGGCCGCTGCGCGGCTTCCTGTTTTTTCCTATTTTGTCACAGGATTCCCGAAGGAACAAGAAAAAACGTTCGACAAAAAGGGACAGATTAAGAAAAAATTAAGGAAAGAACGGGGCGCGCAGGCGGGAAACGGGGAAATGGAAGGTTGAAGAACAAAAGCTTCCTGTGCTATACTTGGCGTACATATGCAGGAAAATGCCGGCGGAAGCCGGTTCAGTGCCAGTGGGAGAAGGATCGATGAGTGACGGAAGCCGGGAGACGGGGAATATGTCGAAAAACACCGATGATCTGCAGCGCGCCTTTGAGGAGGGCTGGGAGATCAGCGAAGATGATTTTATGGAAACGAAGGATCTTGCGGAGACTGCGGCTCAGCTTCAGATGGCAGCTCCCTCAGGGGATGCGGACGAATATGAAGAATATGAAGAGGATCCGGAGGAGGAATACGAAGAAGATCCGGAAGAAGAGTACGAAGACTGGTCAGACAGACGCAGGGAGAGCGTGAGCGCTTCTTTTCGGGAAGAAACGGCCCGCGGGGAAAACAGCCGTCGTACGGCGGGGAAACGGCGTCCGGAAGCGGCGGAAAAGGAAAGCCGCCGTGCTTCCTCTGCGCACAGAGGAAATCATGAGGCCCCGCCCGTGCGCAGGCAGGGCCGTGCAGTTTCGTCCGTGCGCAGGCAGAACCGTCCGGTCTCGTCCGTGCGCGGGGAAGACCGTCAGGCTTCTGCGGACCGGAGAGGAAAACGGCAGACGCCTCCCGCCCGGAGAACCGGTGAAGCGCGCGGCAGGGCGGATGCCGGAAGAAGGCGCGGAAGAAAGGAAAATGCCTTTCTGACATTTTTAAAGGGACTTTCCGCCATGGACAGGGTGATCGGCCTGACCGGGGCCGCAGTCTGTCTTTTCGCCGCGTTCACTTTTACCATTGTTTTGTCGGCAAGAACCCGGGAGAGACAGGTGGAGGCTTTTTCGCAGGTCGGAGAAGAGCTTGCGCAGATTTCCGTTGCGGACGAGAGCACCTTCCTTGCCGTTGCGGACGGCCTTCTGGCCAGACAGCAGGCGGCGGCCGTTGTGGAACCGGAGTATGAGGAAAAGGACGTTACTTCCGACGTTCAGGTCGGGCTGAATATGACCTCCGTGGAAAAGGATCTGAAGATCAAGTTCGTAAACCGCGGGACGGGGAAGCTGATTCCCTATGTGGCCTTTGAGGCGAAGATCACGGGCCCGGAGCAGACCTGGAACAAAACGGACGACGATGAAGACGGCATCATTTATCTGACGGGGATCCCCGGAGGAGATTATACGGTGGAGGTGACCGGACCGGAGGATCTGGAGGGGTATGTTCTGCCGGATGGAGCACAGAGCGTAACTGTTAAGAATCAGATATCCTATGAAAAGATCGACGTATCAGACGAGATCAAGAGCGAATCTGAAGTGAACGCGGCGGCGGAGGATACGGAAATCAAGACGGAGGTGGAATCCGTGCTGCAGGATACGGTGGAGTGGGTGGAATCCACCCGTACGCCCATCGGAGCGGAAGGAAGCCTGTATATCGAAGTGAAAAAGGCCGATATTCCGGATCCTTCTCTGTCAGCCAGCCTGTCCTTCGCTCTGTTTGCCGGCGTGAAGGAGGACGGAATCCAGCTGCTGACAGAGCCGTCGGAAAGCACAGAGCCGTCTTCAGAGGAAACAGGCGGTGAGGAAGGCGGCACGCCGCCCTCAGAGAGCACGGATCCCGAGCCGGAGACCGTAGCGGTAACCGGCGTATCGGCAAGCCCGGACAGCCTGAGCGGAACCGTGGGAGGAAGCGGGAAGATCGATGTGACGGTCAGCCCGGATAACGCCTCGGACAGGAGCGTGAGCTTTTCTTCTGACAATGGAGGCGTCGCCAGTGTGGACGGAAGCGGAAATGTGAGCTATAAAGGCGCGGGAAGCGCCGTCATTACAGTGAAGACCAGTGACGGCGGTTATACGGATACCGTGTCCGTAAGCGTTTCGGAAGCGGAAAAGAAGGTGGAAAGCGTTTCCATTTCCGGAGATTCCACGGTGACAGTGGGAGGAAGCATCAGCCTCAGCGCTTCCGTAAGCCCTTCGGACGCTTCTTATGACGGGATTTCCTGGTCTTCTTCCAATACCGGCATCGCGACGGTGGATAACGGAAAGGTGACCGGCGCGGCGGCGGGAAGGGCGACCATTACCGCGGAGGCGGGGGGCGTGAAGGCAACAAAGGAAATCGAGGTGAAGGCGGCTGAGGTGACGCTCACCGGTCTTCAGATCAGCGGTTCCAGCGGCGCGAAGAAGGGAGAAAACGTACAGCTGACCGTTACGGCGCAGCCTGCGGGAGCAGACGCTTCTGTGACATGGTCCTCTTCCGACTCGGGAGTCGCCAGCGTGGACGGAAACGGCAGGGTGACCTGCATCGCGCCGGGAACGGCCACCATTACTGCGGTTTCCCAAAAGAATTCCGGCATAAAGGCTTCCATTACCTTTACGGTGACAGCGGATGCCTCCAATTCCGTGACCCTAAACGAGATGAAGATCACGGCAGGGCAGACGAAGGCTGCGGATGTGAAGATTACGGGAAGCGTGTCCTCCAGCAGTTTTTCCATTGCCGATACCAAATATGCCACGGTAGATGAGAACGGAAATGTGAAAGCCATCCGTGCCGGAAGCACGGAGCTGACGGTAAAGGTAACCTTCTCCGACGGCAGCACGCAGACAAAAACGGCAAAGCTGACCGTAGAAGCGGCTGAAGTAAAGGGAATCACGCTGGACAAAACAAAGGTGACGCTGAAGGTGGGGGAAAGCCTGAAGCTGAATCCGGCCATCGATACCACCGGCTATACGGGCTGTCTGTGGTATACCTCCGACTCTTCCATCGTGACCGTGACGGAACACGGAAACGGAACCATCACGGCGGTGAAGGCGGGCAAGGCGACGATTACGGCCTGCAGCTCCGAGGATACCTCCAAAAAGGCAGCCTGTGAGGTGACGGTGACGGGCGGAAAGGCCGAGGAAGACACCAAAACCCTTCTGAAGGATAAGGACGGCAGGCAGCTTTTCATCAAAAAGGACGGGGCCTATGTGGAGGCGGTTGTTGCCGATTATTTTAAGTATGACGTATTCTACCGGCTGAACGATAACGTGGAATACAAATATACCGGCTGGCAGACCATAGACGGAAAGCGCTATTATTTTGACAAGAACGGAAACAAAGTGACCGGAAAGCAGGTCATCCAGGGCGTCCAGTATGATTTTGGCGCGGACGGCGCGTTAAGCAGCGGCTCCGGCGTGCTGGGCATCGATGTGTCCAGGCACAACGGAAGCATCGACTGGGAAAAGGTGAAGAATTCCGGCGTTTCCTTCGTCATCATCCGCTGCGGCTACAGGGGTTCCGCTACAGGCGTCATGGTGGAGGACTCAAAATTCAGGAGCAACATACAGGGAGCCGCCGCGGCAGGCCTGAAGGTGGGCGTTTACTATTTCTCCCAGGCGGTCAACCGGGTGGAGGCTGTGGAGGAAGCTTCCGCGGCCCTTGATATCATCTCCGGATATAAGATCTCCTATCCCGTATTCATCGATGTGGAAGCGGCGGGAGGAAGGGCGGACGGCATCAGCAACGCCGCCCGGACCGAGGTGGTGCAGGCCTTCTGCGAGACCATACGGGACAGCGGCTACACTGCCGGCATCTATGCCAACAAGAACTGGCTGGGGAGCAAGATGAACACCGGAAGCTTCGGCGGGTACAACATCTGGCTGGCTCAGTACGCCGCGGCCCCCACCTATAACGGCAGATATGAGCTGTGGCAGTATTCCAGCACCGGAAAAATAGACGGCATCAGCGGAAACGTGGATCTGAACATCAGCTACCTGGGATACTGATCCGCCGGGACGGCAGGTTTTGTTTGGTAAATCAGGAATTATGTGTTATACTATTACAAAATGCGGGCAGGGAAACCGGACGGACAGGTTCCGGCCGGTTCCCTGACAGGAAAATACAGAGTCTGAAACGGAGGAGAACATGAGAACCTATCTGGTAACGGGCGGCGCCGGCTTCATCGGCTCCAATTATATTCACTATATGTTTAAGAAATACGGGGACGAAATCCGCATCATCAACGTGGACGCCCTGACCTATGCGGGAAATCTGGAAAACCTGAAGGACGTGGAGGGAAGGGATAACTACACCTTCATCCGCGCCAACATCTGCGATAAGGAAGCGATTGAGAAGATCTTCGCGGAAAACGACATCGACCGGGTGGTGCATTTCGCGGCGGAGAGCCATGTGGACAGAAGCATTAAAAATCCCGAGATCTTCGTGCAGACCAACGTGCTTGGCACGGCGGTGATGCTCAACTGCGCGAAGGCGGCCTGGGAGAAGGAGGACGGAACCTTTCAGGAGGGAAAGAAATTCCTCCATGTCTCCACGGACGAGGTCTATGGTTCCCTGGAGAACGAGGGCGAGTATTTTTATGAGACCACGCCCTATGCGCCCCACAGCCCCTATTCCGCCAGCAAGGCGGGCTCGGACATGCTGGTAAAAGCCTATATGGACACCTATCATTTCCCGGCCAACATCACCAACTGCTCCAACAACTACGGCCCATATCAGTTCCCGGAGAAGCTGATCCCGTTAATCATCAACAACGCGCTTCACGGAAAGAAGCTTCCGGTCTACGGAGACGGCAAAAACGTGCGCGACTGGCTGTATGTGGAGGACCACGCGAAGGCCATCGACATGGTGCAGGAGAAGGGGCGCCTGTTTGAGACCTATAACGTGGGCGGACACAATGAGAAGCAGAATATTGAGATCATTCATATCATCCTTGACACCCTGCGGGAGATGCTTCCGGATTCCGATCCCAGGAAAGCGCATATCAACGAGGACCTGATTACCTACGTGGAGGACAGAAAAGGCCACGACCGCCGCTATGCCATCGCGCCGGACAAGATCCGTGCGGAGATCGGCTGGGAGCCGGAGACCATGTTCGCCGAAGGCATCAAAAAGACCATCGCCTGGTACTTCGAGCACGAGGACTGGATGAAAAACGTGACCAGCGGCGATTACCAGAAATATTACGAGGAAATGTACCATACCGGGAAATAAACGGACAGGCGCGTATAATCCCGCAGACGGCGGGCAGTAAAAGAAACGGAGGAAGCCATGAAGGGTATCATACTTGCAGGAGGGAGCGGAACCAGACTGTATCCGCTCACCAAGGCGATTTCCAAGCAGATCATGCCGGTCTATGACAAGCCGATGATCTACTATCCTCTTTCCACGCTGATGCTTGCGGATATCCGCGAGATTCTCATCATCTCCACGCCGCGGGATCTGCCCGTGTTCCGGGAGCTGTTCGGAACCGGGGAGCAGCTTGGACTTTCCCTTTCCTACGCGGTGCAGGAGGAACCGAGAGGACTTGCCGAAGCGTTTCTGATCGGAGAGGAGTTTATCGGAAAGGACCGCGTCGCCCTGGTGCTTGGGGACAATATTTTCTACGGCCAGAGCTTTTCCAAAGTGCTCCGTATGGTGGCGGCCAGGGAAAAGGGCGCCACGATCTTCGGCTATTATGTCCGCGACCCAAGAGAATACGGCGTGGTGGAGTTTGACGAAGACGGAAGGGCCCTTTCCATCGAGGAGAAGCCGGAGCATCCGAAGAGCAATTATGCGGTGCCGGGACTCTATTTTTACGACAATGATGTGGTTGAGATCGCGAAGAACGTGAAGCCTTCCGCGAGGGGAGAGCTGGAGATCACCGCAGTGAACAACGAATACCTGCGCAGGGGAGACCTGCGGGTGGAGACGCTGGGCAGAGGCTTTGCCTGGCTGGATACGGGAAGCCACGATTCCCTGCTGGACGCCTCCGATTATGTGGCGGCGGTGCAGAAGCGGCAGGGCCTGTACGTTTCCTGCATCGAGGAGATCGCCTACCGCCGCGGCTTCATCAACAGGGAGCAGCTTCTGAAGCTGGCGGAGCCTCTGATGAAGACCAATTACGGAAAATATCTGGTGGAAGTTGCGAACGGGCTGTAAGACAGGCGGTCCGCGTTCGATGGGAACAGGGGGCGGGAACGCCTGCTTCCCGGGAAAATAAAGGAGAAAGTTTGTAAAAATGGGAAAGATAACGGTAGAAACATGTGAAATCGAGGGCCTGAAGGTGATCACCCCCGCGGTTTTCGGGGATGAACGGGGCTATTTCATGGAAACCTATCATTATGAGGCATACAAGGAGGCCGGGATCGATCAGGTTTTCGTGCAGGACAATCAGTCCTCCTCCAGAAAGGGCGTGCTGAGAGGCCTGCATTTTCAGATCAATTTTCCCCAGGCGAAGCTGGTACGGGTCCTGAAGGGAGAGGTGTTCGATGTGGCTGTGGATTTAAGAGAGGGCTCCCCTACCTTTGGAAAGTGGCATGGCGTGCTCCTTTCCGAGGAGAATAAAAAGCAGTTTTTCATCCCGGAGCATTTCGCCCACGGCTTTGTGGTGCTCTCCGACGAGGCGGAGTTCGCCTATAAATGTACGGATTTCTACCATCCGAACGATGAGGGCGGCCTGAAATGGGACGATCCGGAAATCGGCGTGAAGTGGCCGATCCCCGAGGGAATGGAACTGATTCTTTCCGAGAAGGATCAGAAATGGGGCGGACTGAAGGAGTACGCCGTGGACGGCGGCAGAAAGAAAGTTTGAACGGGAAAGAATGAAGAAGGAAAAAAACAAAGCGGCGGCGGGAAAGCCGCTCAGTAAGAAGACAGGGATCACGATTTTCACCCTCATCATGCTCATCATGGGGGTGATTATTGCGTGTTACCATAACCCGCTGGCGGACCCGGCGGACGAGCTTTTAAAGAAAATCATCGCCTGCGCGCTGATCGCGGCGGCCATCGTGGTATTCGCCCGGTTTTACGACAAGATCACCCAGCTTCCCCAGGAGCTGTATGCCAGCCGCCGCCTGATCTGGCGGCTGGCCAAAAACGATTTCAAACGGCGCTATGCCGGTTCCTACATGGGCGCCATCTGGGCCATGGTGCAGCCCGTGGTGACGGTCGCCATGTATTTCGTGGTGTTTCAGGTGATCATGAAGCAGAAAATTGAGCTCGCGGGAAAAGGCGTGACGGTTCCCTATCTGGTGTTTCTGACCGCCGGACTGGTGCCCTGGTTCTATTTTTCCGAGGCGCTCACCAGCGGCATGATGGCGCTTCTGGAGTATGAATATCTGGTGAAGAAGGTGGTTTTCAAGATCAGCATCCTTCCCATCATCAAGATCATCGCGGCCACGTTCATCCACCTCTTTTTTGTGATCGTGCTGCTCATCATTTCGGCCTGCTACGGCTTCTATCCCAGTCTGTATACGCTGCAGGTTTTCTATTACAGCTTCTGCACCTTTGCGCTGGTACTGGCGCTCAGCTATACCACCTGCTCCGTGGTGGTCTATTTCCGGGATCTGCAGCAGATCGTGGGTATCGGACTGCAGATCGGCATGTGGGCCACGCCGGTACTGTGGAATATCGGGCAGATGAACGAGAACGTCCAGATGGTTCTGAAGATCAATCCGCTGGTGTACATCGTGGAGGGCTACCGCAGCGCGATTTACGGAGAACAGTGGTTCTGGGAGGATTTCTACTCCACCATGTACTTCTGGATCATTACGGTGGTGCTGTTCGTCATCGGCACGCTGGTCTATAAGCGCCTGAAGGTACATTTCGCGGATATCATGTAGGGAGAGTTACTATTCACAGCCCCTCCACCCGCATGCGCAAAACCAGCCAGCTTCGCTGTCTGCCGCTGCTGACGCAGCTTCCCGTTTTGCTTATTTGGGTGGAGTGACTGATTCCAGTCTGCCGGATCAACGCTTTGCTCTGCTTACATGCGAGCATGACGCAGAGCAATCTTTGAACCGGCAGGCTGTGAATAGTAACAGGAAGGAACAACATGGATACAAAACAGCTTGCCATCCACGTGGAGGGACTGAATAAGGTATACCGTCTGTATGATCACAACAGGGACCGGCTCATCGATTCGCTGGGCCTTGCCAGAAAAAAACGCTACCGGGAGCATTTTGCCCTGAACAATGTGGATCTGGACGTATATCAGGGCGAATGCGTGGGCATCATCGGAACCAACGGCTCCGGAAAGTCCACCATTCTGAAAATCATTACCGGGGTGCTCAACCCCACATCCGGCACCGTGCAGGTGAACGGGCGAATCTCCGCCCTGCTGGAGCTGGGCGCGGGCTTTAATTATGAATACAACGGCATCGAAAACGTTTATCTCAACGGCACCATGATCGGCTTTTCGGAGAAGGAGATCGACGAGAAGCTGCAGGATATCCTGGATTTCGCGGATATCGGAGATTATGTCTATCAGCCGGTGAAAACCTATTCCAGCGGTATGTTCGTGCGGCTGGCCTTTGCGGTGGCCATTAACATCGATCCGGAAATCCTGATCGTGGACGAGGCGCTTTCCGTGGGAGACGTGTTTTTCCAGGCCAAGTGCTATCATAAGTTTGAGGAATTCAAAAAGCAGGGAAAGACCATCCTCTTCGTGAGCCATGATCTGAGCGCGATCAGCAAATACTGTGACCGGGCGGTGCTGTTAAATCAGGGCGTGAAGCTGGGAGAGGGAAGCCCCCGCGACATGATCGACATTTACAAGCAGGTGCTGGTGGGCCAGTATGAGCTTCCCAGCGGAGATAAAAAGGCGAATCTGGCGGCGGATGAGGATATCCGGAAATTGGCCGCCAAGAAGGCTGACGGCGGCGCGTCCCGGACATCGTCTCCGGCTGGGGAGACCGCGCAGGAGCAGACGGCTCAGACCGGACAGGCGGAAGAGGAAAACGCTGGACAGCCCGCGGCGGAAGGAGAGGGCCGTCCGGTTCCGGGCCTCAACATCCAGGCGCTCGAATACGGCACCAAAGAGGCCGAGATCGTGGAATACTATATGACGGACGGGGCGGGACTTCGCACCTCGGCCATTCTGAAGGGAGAGTCCTTTACCCTTCATATGAAGGTGAAGATTCATAAGGACATTGCGGCTCCCATTTTTGCCCTTTCCATCAAGAACATTAAGGGCGTGGAAATCACGGGAACCAACACCATGGTGGAGCGAAGCTTTCTGGAAAGCGTGAAGGCCGGAGAGGTCCTCGCCATCACCTTCACCCAGAAGGTGCGCCTCCAGGGCGGCGAATACCTGCTTTCCCTGGGCGTGACAGGCTATGAGAAGGACGCTTTTACGGTATACCACAGGCTGTACGACATCCTGAACCTGACCGTGATTTCAGACCATGATACGGTGGGCTACTTCGATATGGAATCGGATGTGAAAGTGGAGTACGAGAAGAAGTTCTAAACCGGCAGAAAACAGGAGGTAATATGACGGAGCAGATCGGAAAAGTGACGCTGGACCTTTCCCATTATCCGGGCGAGGATTATTACTGCGACGGGACGGTGGAGGATGAGATCCTGGAGATCGTAAAAAACGAGCCGTCGGGAAATTATCAGAAGCAGATCGAGGAAAAGAAAAGCTGGCCGGTGTTCTATCATCTGTCGCCGCAGCGGGAAAACATCGTCTCCTGGCTTCCCATGGATAAGAGCACGAAGGTGCTGGAGGTGGGAAGCGGCATGGGGGCGGTGACGGGCGTGCTCGCTGAGAAGGCGGGAAGCGTCACCTGTGTGGATCTGTCGAAGAAGCGCAGCACCATCAACGCCATCCGGAACCGGGAGCGGGACAACGTGACGATTCATGTGGGGAATTTCACGGATATCGAGCCGGACCTGCCCTGCGATTACGATTATGTGCTCTTAATCGGAGTGTTTGAGTATGGGCAGAGCTATATCCCCACAAAAACCCCCTTTGAGGATTTCCTGAAAATCAATCTGAAGCATGTGAAGCCGGGCGGAAATCTGGTCATCGCCATTGAAAACAAGATGGGGATGAAATACTGGGCGGGCTGTCAGGAGGATCATCTTGCAAAGTTTTTCGTAAGTGTAGAGGACTATCCGGAGGGCGGAGGCGTGCGCACCTTCACGAGGAAGGGACTGGAACGGCTGCTAAAGACCTGCGGAGTGTCGGATTATCATTTTTATTATCCCTATCCGGACTACAAATTCGCGGATGTGATCTACTCGGACAAAAGGCTTCCGAGACTGGGAGAGCTTTCCCGCAATCTTCGGAATTTCGACGGGGACAGGCTGCTTTTATTTGATGAAAAGAACGCCTTCGACATGGTGATCCGGGAAGGGATCTTCCCCATGTACAGCAATTCCTATCTGCTCATGACCGGGCCCGCGCCGGAAACCGTTTACTCCAAGTTTTCCAACGACCGGGCGGACATCTATGCCATCCGGACGGACATCACACAGGACGAAGCGGGAATGAAGCGGGTCCTGAAGTATCCGGACAGTCCGGCGGCGGCGGAGCATGTGGAAAATATCGCGCGCTTCGGAAGGCTGCTTCAGGAGCGGTATGAGGAGGGCGGCCTGTATGTGAACCGCTGCGAGATCGCAAGGCAGCCGGACGGCCTGCCCTGCGCCTGTCTTGAATATCTGGAAGGGATCACGCTGGAGGAGCTTCTGGATAACTGTCTGGAGGAGGGCGATCAGGCGGGTTTTGACGCCCTGTTTGAAGAGTATCTGCAGAAAATCCGGGTCCATCAGGAAATGCCGGTTTCCGATTATGATCTGGTGTTCGGAAATATTCTGATCGACGAAGAAGGCCGCTGGAATCTGATCGATTATGAATGGACGTTTGAGGAGCGGGTGGATATGGAGGCTCTGGCCTACCGTTCCCTGTACTGCTATCAGCTGGGCGACGGAAGGCGGAAGAACCTTGCCGTGGAGCCTTTTCTGAAGCGGCTTGGCATCAGCGAGGAAAAGGCGGAGGAGTATCGGGCGAGGGAGAGACGGTTTCAGAAGGCGGTGACGGGAAACCGGGTTTCCATTTCCGACATGCGCGTGCTTTTGGGCCGCAGGGCCGTGCCCTGGCAGTCCTTTTTCGCTCAGGTGGAGCGCAGCATCGTAGAGATTTTTGAGGATTTCGGACAGGGCTACAGCCCGAAGCATTCCTATCGGATGTACCCGAGCTATGTGGTGGCCGATGTGATGCGGCTTACCATTCCCATAAAGGAGGGCGTGCGCGGCGTGCGCGTGGATCCTGCGGAGTGCTCCTGCATCATCCGGATGAAGTCGGCAAAGCTTTCCGGAAAGGAGCTGGATCTTGCGGACAAGGCGGTGCTTGCCATGAACGGCTGGGAACTGACCGGAAAAGGGGAAAAGCTGCCGGTCTTTTTCTTCCATACGGACGACCCCAATATCAATATCCGGCTGGAAAAAGAGGACAGTGAGGCGGGAGATATGCTGGAGCTGGAATTTGAGATCAACAGGCTGCCGGAGGAAACCGCTTCGGCCCTGGACGCGAATCTGAAAAGGAGACACTGGTTTTGAATATCAAGAAAATGCTGCAGGCTCCCATGCGCAGCAGACAGAAGTACAAATATGAGGCGAGAATCAAAGAACAGACCGTGCGTTATCACGACTGGATCCTCAGAAAGGAGGAGAAGGAGCGGGAAGGACGTACTCTGGAAGGGGAGTCCCTTGTGGTAAAGTGCGTTCCCTTCGCTTCCTGCCGGGCGGGCTTTTCCGTCAGAAACGCGGGAGAGGGAGCGGATATTCTGGTCTTTCACGCGGACTGCGGAAAACCGGAGGAGGAAGCGCTCCGGCTGTTCGCGGACTTTTTTGCCAAAAATCCGGAAGCGGTTCTGGCCTATGGAGATGAGGACGAGGTTCTGCCGGAAAACGGCGGACGCCGCACCAATCCATGGCTGAAGCCGGACTGGTCGCCGGATACGCTGATTTCCTGTTTTTACTTCGGTAATATTTTTGCCGTAAGAACCTCTGCGGCCTGCGGCGTTCCCTGGCTGGGGAATGCGGACTGGAAACGGAATCTGTATGATTTCTGCCTGAAGCTTTCCGAAAAGGCGGGAGCCGGACATGTGGACAGCGTGCTTTTTCATGGAAAAGAGCCCATCCGGCCCTTCGGCATGGAAGAGGAATACGCGGATCTGAAAAAGGAAGCCTACATAAGGCGGAACTGGCCGCTTGAACCGGAGGGAATGGTTTCCATCGTGATCCCCTCCAAGGACAATCCGGGCGTGCTTTCCACCTGTATTCATTCCGCCATGGAGGCCAGCAGCTACCGGAATTTTGAGATCATCGTGATCGATAACGGAAGCGGCGAAAAGAACCGCGCCCGCATCGAGCGGATGCTTTCCCAGATGACGCCGGAATGCCGGTTCCAGTATGTGTATGAGCCCATGGAGTTCAATTTTTCCCATATGTGCAATCTGGGGGCGGCACGGGCGAAGGGAGATTATATCCTGTTTCTGAACGACGACATTGAGATCATTCAGGAGGACTGGCTGGAAAAAATGGTGGAAAAGGCGCAGCTTCCCCATGTGGGAGCGGTGGGCGTGAAGCTTCTCTATCCGTCGAGCCGCGCCATTCAGCACGCGGGCATCACCAACATCCGGCTGGGCCCGGCCCATAAGCTGCAGTATCGGGACGATAGGACGGACTATTATTTTCTCCGAAACCGTCTGGCCTTCGACGTGCTGGGCGTGACGGGCGCCTGCCTGATGGTGAAAAGAAGCCTCTTTGAGGAGAGCGGCGGCTGGAATGAGGACCTGCGGGTAGCCTTCAACGACGTGGATTTCTGCTACCGTCTGCATGATATGGGCTATGTGAACGTGGTGAGAAACGATGTCGCCCTTTACCATCATGAGTCGTTAAGCCGCGGGCTGGACGACAGCGTGGAGAAGCTCAAGCGCCTGCACGGAGAGCTGGACCTTTTGTATGAGCTGCATCCTTCCATTTACGGCAGGGATCCCTACTATCACCGCTATCTGGTGAAGGATGTGCTGGATCAGGAGTTTTACGCGGGAAACCGTTATGAATATGAGGACAGAATGGATCGGGTGGCCCCGGAGATCATGAAGGAGGGGCTGCGGCCGGAGTGGAGCAACGAGGTGCTGCGCATGGGCATCGAGTTCGCCGGAGACATGGACAAGTGGGAGACCGGAAAGGCCGGCGGCGGAGATTATTTCATCCAGGGCTGGTGCTATGCGCTTCAGGTGGATAACAGCCAGTACCGCTTCAACCTGCTCTTAAAGCCCGCAGGACGGGGAGACGGCCCTGCCGGAGAAGAGGCGGGCGCGGTGTGGAAGCTGTCCGTGAACCGCCAGTACCGCCCGGACATCCAGGAAAATCTGGGACATCTGGAAAAGAATCAGGTGGCGCTCACCGGCGTCTGCGTGAGCTTCCCCAGAAAAGCCCTGCCGGAGGGCGAGTATCAGATCGGCTTTCTCTGGGAGGACTGCTGCTCCAGACAGAAGCTTTACCAGTGGACGGCGGAGACGATGAGGATCACGTATTGAGCCGCGGCGGCGCAGAGCGAACGGGATAAACCGAACCGCGGCTTCGCGGACGGCGCGGACTGCGGAAAAACTGCGGCGGCGCAGAGCGGACTGTGAAAAAGAAGCAGCGGACAAAAAGGAAAGGCAGACAGATGGAAAAGGATTACAAAGAGGCATACGAACAGGAGAAATACAAAAGCACCTATCTGGCGGGCCGGGTGGCCGAGCTGGAGGATCAGGTGGACGACCTCCAGTTTAAGCTGGACCGGATCAAGAACAATCCGGTCTGGAAGGCCAGCGCGCCGTTTCGCAGGTGCATGCATTTCTGCATCCGTCAGGCGGACCGGGTGAAAAACTGCGGCAGCCTTTCCGGCGTGATCGCCAAGATGAAGTATAAGGCCAACGAGCGAAAGGCCATGTGCTATTACGGCACGGAAAGCTTCCCGGACGATGCGGAGCGGGAACGCCAGAAGAATACGGTGTTTGACCGTATGGTGAAGGTCAGCGTGCTGACGCCCCTGTGGAACACGCCGGAGAATTTTCTGCGGGAGATGATCGAATCCGTGCAGGCGCAGACCTATCAGAACTGGGAGCTGTGCCTGGCGGACGGCTCGGACGACGCCCACGCCTACGTGGGAGAGATCTGCCGGGAATACGCGGCGAAGGACAGCCGGGTCGTATACCGGAAGCTGGAAAAAAACGGCGGCATCGCGGAAAATACCAACCGGTGCCTGGAGATGGCGACGGGTGAGTTTGTCGCGCCCTTCGACCATGACGACCTGCTGCACCCCAGCGTGCTGTACGAATATGTGAAGGTCATCAATGAAAAGAACGCGGATTATATTTACTGCGACGAGGCCACCTTTAAAAACGGCGACGTGAACCAGATGATCACCATGCACTTCAAGCCGGACTACGCCATCGACAACCTGCGGGCCAACAACTATATCTGTCATTTCAGCATGTTTGACAGAAGGCTTCTGGAGGGGACGGAGCTGTACCGGACCAAATTCGACGGAAGCCAGGACCACGACATGATCCTGCGCCTGACGGATAAGGCGAAAAATGTGGTCCATGTGCCAAAGCTTCTGTATTACTGGAGGCAGCACGCGGGAAGCGTCTCCTCCGGCGTTCAGGCCAAGCCCTACGTGGTGGAATCCGCAAGGGGCGCGGTGGCGGATCACCTGAGACGGCACGGCTTTTCCAATTTCAAGATCACCAGCACCAGGGCCTTTGAGACCATTTTCAAGATCACCTATGAGATCATCGGGGAGCCTAAGATTTCCATCATCATCCCCAATAAGGACCATGTGGAGGACCTGCGGCGCTGCATCAGTTCCATCATGGAAAAGTCCACCTATGACAATTATGAGATCATTGTGGTGGAAAACAACAGCGAAACCAGAGAAATTTTCGCCTATTATGAGGAACTCGCAAACAATCCGGCGGTGAAAATCATCCCTTATAAAGGGGACTTCAATTATTCCGCCATCAACAACCTGGGCGTCTCCTACGCCTCCGGCGACTATGTGCTGCTTCTGAACAACGACATTCAGATCATCACGGTGAACTGGATGTAGGAGCTTCTCATGTACGCCCAGCGCCCGGACGTGGGAGCCGTGGGAGCCAAGCTGTACTATCCGGACAAGACCATCCAGCACGCCGGCGTGGTCATCGGTCTCGGCGCGCACCGCACCGCGGGCCATGTGCACTACCGCCAGAAGCGGGAGAATCTGGGCTACATGGGCAGGCTCTGCTACGCTCAGAACATGTCCGCCGTGACCGGCGCCTGCCTGCTGGTGAAAAAGGCGCTCTACGAAGAGGCGGGCGGCCTGGATGAAAGCTTCGCCGTTTCCTTAAACGACGTGGACTTCTGCCTGAAGCTGAGAAAGCTGGGATATCTGAACGTGTTCACCCCCTTTGCGGAGGCCTATCATTACGAGTCCGCCTCCCGCGGCTCCGACATGACAGGAGAGGCCGCCGCGCGCTACAACGACGAATCCGCCCGCTTCCGGGAGAAGTGGAAGGAACAGCTGGAAGCCGGGGATCCCTACTTTAATCCCAATTTCAGCCTGGATAAGAGCGACTTTTCTTTACGCGTCTGAGAATTTGTAGTAAGATAGAAGCGACGGAAAGCGCAAGGCGCTTTCCTGGAAGAATCGCTTCGCGATTCTTCTCACTGAATGAAATGCCGCCGTTCGGCGGCGGAAATGGAGGAGAAAATGAGCTATATGGACGAGTACCGCTTCTGGCGGGAGGATTCTTATTTTGATCAGAAGACGAAGGACGAGCTTGCCGGAATCGAGGGCAATGAGAAGGAGATCGAGGACCGGTTCTATAAGGAGCTGGAGTTCGGAACCGGCGGACTGCGCGGCGTGATCGGCGCGGGCACCAACCGGATGAACATCTACACGGTGAGAAAGGCTACGCAGGGACTGGCTAATTACATCATCAAACAGGGCGGAGAAAAGAAGGGCGTCGCCATCGCCTACGATTCCCGCTATATGTCCCCGGAATTCGCGGATGAGGCGGCGCTGTGCCTGGCGGCGAACGGGATTAAAGCGTACGTGTTCGACGAGCTTCGCCCCACTCCGGAGCTTTCCTTCGCGCTGCGTACCCTGGGCTGCATCTCCGGAATCGTTGTGACGGCCAGCCACAATCCGCCGGAGTACAACGGATACAAGGTATACTGGGAGGACGGCGCGCAGGTGACCTCCCCCAAGGATAAGGAGATCATCGCCGAGGTGAAGGCGGTGACGGATTATCATTCCGTGAAGACCATGGCGAAGGAAGAGGCCGTGAAGGAAGGTCTGTATCAGGTGATCGGCGCCGAGATCGACGACGCCTACATGGTGGAGCTGAAAAAGCAGATCATCCATCCCGAGGTGATTCAGGAGATGGCGGACGATATCCGTATCGTCTACACGCCCTTCCACGGCACCGGAAACAAGCCGGTACGGCGCGTGCTTTCCGAGCTGGGCTTCAAGCATGTATACGTGGTTCCCGAGCAGGAGCTTCCGGATCCCGCGTTCACCACGCTGGACTATCCCAATCCGGAGGATCCCAGGGCCTTCACCCTGGCGCTGAAGCTGGCGAAGGAAAAGAACGCGGACATCGTGATGGCCACCGATCCGGATGCGGACCGTCTGGGCATCTATGCGCTGGATACGAAGACCGGCGAGTACGTTCCCTTCACCGGAAACATGTCCGGCATGCTGATCGCGGAATACATCCTGAGAGAGAGAACGGCAACGGGAACCATGCCGGAGAACCCTGCCATGGTAAAGACCATCGTGACCACCAACATGGCGGATCCGATCGCCGCGGATTACAACGTGAAGCTGATCGAGGTGCTGACCGGCTTCAAATATATCGGAGAGCAGATCAAGCTGTTCGAGCAGACCGGCTGCAACAACTATGTGTTCGGCCTGGAGGAAAGCTACGGCTGCCTGGCCGGAACCCACGCGAGGGACAAGGACGCCGTGGTGGCGGTGATGTGCCTGTGCGAGGTGGCCGCATGGTGCAAGAAGCACGGAAAGACCCTGTGGGATCAGATGGTGGAGCTGTATGAGAAGTACGGCTACTACAAGGAAAGCCTCTACACCATCACCCTGAAGGGAATCGACGGCTCCAGACAGATCACGGAGATGATGGATAAGCTGAGAAAGAATCCGCCCACCCATTTCGGAGATCTGCAGGTGACGAGAGTGCGCGACTATGCCACCGGCGTGATGAAGGAGCTGGCGACGGGAAAGGAAAGCCCCACCGGCCTTCCGGAGTCCAACGTGCTGTATTTTGATCTGACCAACGATTCCTGGTGCTGCGCGAGACCCTCCGGAACCGAGCCCAAGATCAAGTTCTACATGGGCGTGAAGGGAACGAGCCTTGCGGACGCGCAGGAGAAGAATGAGAAGCTGACAGAGGAACTGAAGGCTGTGATCGAATAAAAAAAGACAGGCCGGACGCTTCGCCAGAGAACTGCGGGGCGTCCGGCGGGGGAAGGGCGTCCGCTGCGAGGCGGATGCCTTTCGCGGCGAAAAAGGCAAAGCCCTGCTTTGCCGTGCTCCGGAATGAGGATCAGTATGGGAAATCGGCTCTCGGCAGGCTGGAAACGGGCGCTGTCATATTTCAGAAGAAACGGCATATCGGCCGCCGGGTGGGCTGTGGCGGAACGGCTCCTGCAGGAGGCCGCTCAAAAGGGGTACGCCTATGCGCCTCCGACGCCGGAGGAGCAGAAGCGGCAGAGAAAAGAGGCGGAGGAATGGAAGGATCCGCCCCTTCTTTCTGTGGCGGTGCCGGCCTTTGAAACGCCTCCGGCCTATATGAACGCCCTGCTGGACAGCCTGCAGGCGCAGACCTGGCCGCACTGGGAGCTGGTGATCGCGGACGCGGGAAGCACGGACGCGCTGCGGGCTCTGGCGGAAGGCAGAGGGGATCAGCGGATCCGTTACCGGAAGCTTTCCGGCAATCTGGGGCTTGCGGGAAATACCAATGAGGCGCTGAAGGAGGTACGCGGCTCCTATACCGGCCTGCTGGATCACGACGACCTTCTGACGCCGGACGCTCTCTATGAGATGGCCTGCGCGCTGAAAGAAAGCAGGAAAAAGGGGATCGATCCCGTTTTTCTCTATTCGGACGAGGATAAGTGCGACGGAGAGGGAAAGCGCTTCTACGAGCCGCATTACAAGCCGGACTTTAATCCGGATCTGCTCCTTTCCAACAATTATATCTGCCATTTCCTGATGCTTGAGACGGAAGCCTTCCGCAGGCTGAAGGAGCGTCCCGGCTATGACGGGGCGCAGGATTACGATCTGGTGCTTCGGGCGGCGGCCGGCGTGTTTTCCGGCGTTCCGGAAGCGGCCTTTGTCCATGTGCCTAAGGTGCTTTATCACTGGAGGTGCCACGAGTCCTCCACCGCCTCCAATCCGGAGAGCAAGCGGTATGCCTATGAAGCCGGCCGGCGTGCGCTGGAGGATTTCTGCGCCGCGCAGGGGTGGCAGGCCCGGGCGGAGGATACCGCGCATCTGGGCTTTTACCGCCTCAGCTATCAGCCGGATATTCTGGAGGTGAGGAGGGACGTGGGAGCAGCCGCGCAGCCTCTTCCGTCCCGCCTGGGCAGGCTCTGCAGCGGGATCTATGAGGCGGACGGCGGCATGCGCTATGCCGGCCTGCCGGCGGGCTTCAGCGGCTACATGCACCGGGCCGTCCTTTCGCAGGATGTGGAGACCGCGGACATCCGCGCCATGCGGGTGCGTCCGGAGCTGGAGGAGGAGCTTGGGAAGGCTCTGGAAGCGGTGAGACGGGGAGAGGATCCCGGGGAGACGAGCAGGGCCTTCTGCGAAAGCGTCAGAAAAAAGGGCCTGCGGATCTGCTGGCTTCCGGACAGGAAGCCGCTGTAACAGGAGGAGAACGGATTGAAGACCACGGTGGTGATCCCCAATTACAACGGGAAGCAATATCTTGCGGCCTGCCTGAAGAGCCTGGAGGAGTCGGAAGAGAAACGGCCTGACGTGCTGGTGGTGGACAACGGCTCTGCGGACGGAAGCGACCGGGAGGCCGAAGAAGCGTTTCCGTGGGTCCGCCTGATCCGCTTTCCGGAAAACCGGGGCTTCGACGCGGCGGTAAACGAAGGGATCCGTCAGAGCCGTACGCCTTATGTGTTTCTTCTGAATAACGACACGATCGTCCGCCCCGGCTGCATCAGCGCCCTGGAGGCCCGCATGGACCGGGAGAAAGAGCTGTTTTCCGTTTCCGCCCGTATGGTGGACATGAAGGATCCTTCGGTCATGGACGGCGCGGGGGATCTTTACAGCGCTCTCGGCTGGGCGTATGCCGTGGGCAAGGGAAAGCCGGCGGCGCGTTACGAAAAGCCTGTGCGGATTTTTTCCGCCTGCGCGGGCGCGGCCATCTACCGCAGAAGCATGCTGGAACGCACCGGCCTCTTTGACGAGCTTCATTTTGCCTATCTGGAGGATGTGGATCTGGGCTACCGGGCGCGCATCCTGGGCTTTGAGAACGCATACGAGCCGTCGGCCGTGGTGCTCCACGCGGGAAGCGCCACCAGCGGCTCCCGCTACAACGAATTCAAGATCCGCTATTCCGCAAGGAATAACGTGTATCTGATCTATAAAAACATGCCGGCTCTTCAGATTCTTCTGAACAGTCCCCTCCTTGCGGCCGGCTTTGCGGTCAAGCTTCTCTTTTTTCTGAAAAAGGGATATGGAAGGGCCTATGCGGAAGGCCTGCGGGAGGGCCTCATTCTGTGCGCTTCCCCGGAAGGGCGCGCCCGCCGGGTACGGTTCAAAGGAGGCAATCCGGGGAATTATATCAGAATACAGGCGCAGCTGTGGATCAATATCTTCCGGCGGCTGTGAGCGCGGGGACGCCTCCGCGGGAGAGGAAGCCGCCGCATTTTCATGCCGGATTTCTTAATAAAATTTAAGTTGTGCTTTTTTGTCGGATATTGTACAATACAGGTTGTACATGGGAAACGGGTGAAGCCATGATAAAGGATAACCAGCAGTATTTTAACCGACTGCATGTTATAGTGGACGCGCTGGTGATCGCAGGCTCCTATATACTTGCATGGTATCTCTGGATAGGAAGGAACAGAACAGGTACGGGCGCCGCGGTAGGCGTGCTGGATATGGGGATCTATTTCAGCGCGCTGTATTTTGTTGTGCCCGGATATCTGATCCTCTACTACTGGTTCCGGCTGTATTCCCCGAAGCGGGTCCAGAGAAGCGAGACGGAGATCCTGAACGTGTTCAAGGCAAACATCGTGGGGATGACCGTTTTTCTGGCGATCCTGTTCATGGCGAACGACTGGCGGCAGCTGCAGCTGCAGCATTTCTCGCGTGGCATGGTGGCTCTGTTTACCGGCATCAATACGGTGAGCACGCTGCTGATGCGGGCTTTCATCCGTTACTGCCTGCATTTTATGCGCAAAAAGGGCTACAACCGCAAATATATTCTTCTGGTGGGATATTCCCGCGCGGCGGAGGAATATATCAACCGGATCAACAGCAACCCGCACTGGGGATATGTGGTAAGAGGGATTCTGGATGATAAGGTTCCCAGGGGCGCAACCTATAAGGGAGTGAAGGTGCTCGGATCCATCAATAATCTTCTGTACATCCTGCCGGAAAACAAGCTGGACGAGATCGCGATCACCCTGTCGCTGGAGGATTACGACCGTCTGGAGGCGCTGGTGGACCTGTGTGAAAAATCCGGCGTGCATACCAAGTTCATACCGGACTACAACAGCCTGATCCCGGGACATCCTTATATGGAGGATCTGATGGGGCTTCCCGTGATCAACATCCGTTATGTGCCCCTGACCAATACCATGAGCGCCTTTGCCAAGCGGTGCGTGGATCTGGCCGGCTCCTTTTTCGGGCTGATCCTGATCTCGCCCCTGCTCCTTACGGTGGCGTTCCTGGTGAAATTCACCAGCCCCGGCCCCGTCATTTTCAAGCAGGAGCGGGTGGGGCTGCACAACAAGCCCTTTATGATGTACAAGTTCCGCACCATGTACCAGCAGCAGCCCGGAGAGGAAAAGAAGGGCTGGACGGTAAAGGGGGATCCGCGGGTGACAAAGGTCGGCGGATTTCTGCGCAGAACCAGCATCGACGAGCTTCCTCAGCTGTTCAACGTGCTGAAGGGAGATATGAGCCTGGTGGGGCCGCGCCCGGAACGGCCTCAGTTTGTGGAAAAATTCAAAGAAGAGATCCCGCGCTATATGATCAAGCATCAGGTGCGGCCGGGGATGACCGGATGGGCGCAGATCAACGGCTACCGGGGAGACACCTCCATCCGCAAGCGGATCGAATACGACATCTATTACATCGAAAACTGGAGCATGGCATTTGATATCAAAATCCTTTTCCTGACCTTCTTTAAAGGATTTATCAATGAGAATGCCTATTAGCCGTCAGATAGAAAAGAGAAAGAAACAGGAGAGAAAATATGGCATCATCAACAAGAAACGAGGGAACCCGCAGAACGAGCACAGGACGCTCCTCAGGCGGGAGCCGGCGGACTTCCGGCGGAGAGCGGCGTTCCTCCCGCAGAGATTACGACGCCTACGACGAGGAGAGAAGCTATTCCTCATCGGGCCGCAGGAGCTCTTCCTCCTCCCGCAGAACTTCCGGAGACGGCAGACGCACATCCTCCGGCGGCCGGAGAAGCCAGTCCCGTAAGAAGAAAACGAATCCGACGAAGCGCGTCATCCTGTTCAGCGTGGAGATCCTCGCCCTGGTGGTGCTTGCTCTTGTACTCTGGGCGGTGGGAAAGCAGGACGCGGTCCAGCACATCACCATCAATGAAAGCCAGATCGTGGAAAACATGAACGAGGGCGTGGAGCAGAACGAGGTCATGCAGGGCTACCGGAACATCGCCCTGTTCGGACTGGACGCCAGAGACGACGATCTGAAGAAGGGAAACCGCTCCGACACCATCATGATCGCCTCCATCAATCAGGATACCGACGAGGTGAAGCTGGTCAGCGTCTACCGCGACACCTATCTGAACCTGAGCAACGATTCCTACAACAAATGCAACGCGGCCTACGCGGCCGGAGGTCCGGAGCAGGCCATCCTCATGCTGAACATGAATCTGGACATGAACATCACGGAGTACATCAGCATCAACTTCAACGGTCTGATCGAGCTGGTGGATTCGCTGGGCGGCGTGCAGATCAACGTGGAGGAAGCGGAGATCGAGCATCTGAACGACTATCAGAAGAGCATGTTCAGCACGGAAAGCAGGGTGGTGCTCTCCGAAGACTATACGCCCGTAACGAAGTCCGGGCTTCAGACGCTGAACGGCATGCAGGCCACCGCCTACTGCCGGATCCGCGCCACTGCGGGAGATGACTTCCGCCGTGCGGAAAGACAGCGTACCGTGCTGCTGGCCTGTCTGGAGAAAGCCAAGAGCGCTTCCTTCTCCCAGCTGGAGTCCGCGCTGAACAGCGTGCTTCCGCATGTGGCGACCAATCTGGATACGGCGGAGATCCTGAGCGTGCTGCAGGAGGTCGGAAACTATACCGTTACAGGAACGGACGGATTCCCGTTTGAAGATACCCGTACCACGGGAACGCTGGGAAGCAAGGGAAGCTGCGTCATTCCTGTCGATCTGGAAGCGAACGTGGTCGCGCTTCATAATTTCCTTTTTGAGGAGGAGTACACTCCCTCCGAACAGGTGAAGTCCTACAGCGCGAAGATTTCCAGCGATACCGGATATTAAATTCACAGAGGATCATAGAAAAAGCTGAAGGGGGCTGCGATACGCCCCCTTTTTCTGTATAAAGCGTGAGAACGGAGAGGGGAACGGACCGATGAAGATCGATGTGATCATCCCGACCTACCGGCCGGGGAAAAAATT
This sequence comes from Candidatus Eisenbergiella pullistercoris, assembly GCA_019115665.1. Taxonomy (GTDB): domain Bacteria; phylum Bacillota; class Clostridia; order Lachnospirales; family Lachnospiraceae; genus Eisenbergiella; species Eisenbergiella pullistercoris. Next base: position 46,713 of record DXDD01000064.1, read on the forward strand.
TCTGGAGCTGATGAAGCGGCTTTCGGAACAGACCGTGAAGGCGGACCGGATCATCATCATGAATACGGAGGAAAAATATTTCGACGGTTTTCTGTACGGGACGGACTTCGCCAGGGAATATCCGGAGGCGGAGGTGCATCATCTGTCCAAACGGGAATATGACCACGGCGGCACGAGGGACCGGGCTGCGGGAAAAAGCACCGCGGAGCTTTTCCTGTGCCTGACGGACGATGCGGTTCCGGCGGACGGGCGGCTGATCGAGCGGCTCCGGGACGCCCTCTGTCAGTCGGAGGATATCGCCGTGGCCTATGCCAGACAGCTTCCGGGAAAGGACAGCGGGGAGATCGAGCGCTATACCCGGGCCTTCAACTATCCGCCGGAGAGCTGCGTCAAGGGACAGGAGCAGCTTGGGACGATGGGGATCAAGACCTATTTCTGCTCCAATGTGTGCGCCATGTACCGGAAGGATGTGTTCCGGAAGCTGGGCGGATTTGAGAAGCATACCATTTTCAATGAGGACATGATCTATGCGGCGAAGGCCGTGAAGGCGGGCTACCGGATCGCTTATGCGGCGGAGGCCTGCGTGTATCACTCCCACAGCTATACGGCAAAGGAGCAGTTCCACCGGAATTTTGACAACGGCGTGTCGCAGGCCCAGCATCCGGAGGTTTTTGCCGGGGTTTCCTCCGAGTCGGAGGGCATAAAAATGATAAGGAAGACCGCGGCTCATCTGTGGAAAAGCAGAAAGCCATGGCAGGTGCTCAGGCTCATCGCGGACTGCGCGGCCAGGTATCTGGGATTTTTCCTGGGAAAGCATTACAGGAGCCTGCCGGCGGGACTGGTGATCCGCTGCAGCATGAACCGGGATTACTGGAAACGACGATAATCCCGGAAGAAAACGGGAAAAAGGAGAGTGCCGCCGCGCGGCAGAATGGAGGAAATCATGTGCGGAATCGTAGGCTACGTTGGAAAAGAGCAGGCTGCCCCCATCATCCTGGACGGCCTGGCAAGGCTGGAATACCGGGGATATGACTCCGCCGGGATGGCGGTTTTTGACGGGGAAAAGATACATATCACCAAATCCGTGGGAAGGCTGAAGGCGCTGAGCGAGCTCACCCACGACGGAGCGGCCATGCCGGGGACGGCGGGGATCGGCCATACCCGCTGGGCGACCCACGGCGCGCCCAGCAATGTGAACGCCCATCCTCATTTCAATGAAAAGGGCACCATCGCCGTAGTCCACAACGGCATCATCGAGAATTACCTGACGCTGAAGAACCGGATGATCCGGAGAGGCTATCATTTTATCTCCGAAACGGATACGGAGGTTCTGGCCCATATGCTGGATTATTATTACAAGGGCGATCCCATGGCTGCCATCACCAAGGTGCTGCACCGGGTGGAGGGCTCCTACGCGCTGGGCATTCTGTTCGCCGATTTTCCCGGAGAGCTGTTCGCCGTGCGCAAGGACAGCCCGCTGATCGTGGGGCAGAACGGAAACGGCTGCTTTATCGCTTCCGATGTGCCCGCCATCCTGCGCTATACCAGGACCGTGACCTACATTGAAAACCAGGAGATCGTGCGGCTGACTCCGGAGGGCTTTCATGTATACAATGTGGACGCGGAGGAGATGGAGAAGCAGTCCGTCACCATCGACTGGGACGCGGAAGCGGCGGAAAAGGCCGGATACGAGCATTTCATGCTCAAGGAAATGTATGAACAGCCCAAAACGGCGGCGGATACGGCCAGCCCAAGGATTCGCAAAAATGAGATCGTGATCGAGGAGCTGGGGATGACGGACGAGGAGCTGCTGCAGATCAGGAAGATCCATATCGTGGCCTGCGGCTCCGCCTATCATGCGGGCGTGACCGGAAAATACGTGCTGGAGGGCATGGCCCGGATCCCCGTGGAGGTAGATCTGGCCAGCGAATTCCGCTACCGGGATCCCATCCTGGAGGAGGGGGCCATGGTGATCGTGATCAGCCAGTCCGGCGAGACGGCGGATTCCCTTGCCGCCCTGCGGGAAGCGAAGAAACGGGGCTTTTCGGTGCTGGGCATCGTGAACGTGGTGGGAAGCTCCATCGCCCGTGAGGCGGACCATGTGATGTATACCTGGGCCGGGCCGGAGATCGCCGTCGCCACCACCAAGGCCTACAGCGCCCAGCTCATCGCCCTCTACCTGCTCGCCATGAAGTTCGCCCGCGTGCGCCATACGGTGACGGAGGAGGAATTTTCCGAGATGCTGGGCGACCTGCGCCGCCTGCCGGATCAGATCGAGATGCTGCTTAATAACCAGAACCGGATCCAGCGCTTCGCCAACCGCTACATCGCGGCGAAGGAGGTCTTTTTCATCGGCCGGGGCATCGATTACGCCATCTCCATGGAGGGCTCGCTCAAGCTGAAGGAAATTTCCTACATCCATTCCGAGGCCTATGCGGCAGGCGAGCTGAAGCACGGTACCATTTCCCTGATCGAGGAGGGAACGCTTGTTGCGGCTGTGGCGACCCAGCCCGCCCTGTACCAGAAGATCATCAGCAACATGGTGGAGGTGAAGTCCCGCGGGGCCTTCGTCCTTGCCGTAACGAACGAGGGAAACCGGGAGATCGAGAAGGCGGCGGACTATGTGATCTATATCCCGATCACCAACCGTTTCTTTGCCAACTCCCTGGCCATCATTCCCCTGCAGCTGTTCAGCTATTATGTGGCGGTAGGAAAGGGCTGCGATGTGGATAAGCCCAGGAATCTGGCGAAGTCTGTGACGGTGGAATAAGCTCCCTGCGCGGGTTTTTATATTTTTTCAAGAGATCTGTCACAGTTTGAACACAAATACCCGATATACTAAAGACTGAGACAGAGGATCGGCGGGGTCCGCAGGCGGCCGGGGGCTGAAACCTGCCCGGCGGTCGAGACATGTCCGGCAGGCCGGGACCTGCCCGGCAGGCAGCAGCGGAACCGCTGTCAGAAAAAGAAAACGGAAGAAAAGAGGAAACAGTCATGTTTGATCAGGATTATTCCAAAGACCCTGAGAAAAAGGAAGCCCGGACAGATCAGGAACAGGCGTCCGCGGCAGGCGGCGCGGATCAGGGGCAGGCCGGGCAGGACTCCGGATACGGCACGCGGCAGCAGGAAGGCGCACAGGAGCAGGCCGGGCGGTATTCCGGCCAGACCGGATACGGAAGCTATTCCTGGCAGAACGGCTCCGGGTGGCAGAACGAATCCGCCGGGCGTCAGAACGGCTCCGGGTGGCAGAATGAATCCGCCGGGCGTCAGAACGGCTCCGGCTGGCAGAACGAATCCCGCCAGAACGGCGCTGCCGGGCAGAATGCCGGAGGCTGGCAGAATCCCTATAACAGCCAGAATCAGCATCAGTCCTGGCAGGGCAGCTATCAGTATGGAGCCGGAAGCGGAAATTACGGAACCGGAAATCCCGGAACCGCCGCCGGAAGGAAAAAGGAGAAAAAGCACAGAGAAAAGAAGCCCATGAATCCGTTCTGGAAGAAGGCGCTGGCGGTGGTGCTGAGCGCGGTGTGCTTCGGCGTGATCGCCGGGGTGAGCTTCCTGGCGGTGGCTTCGCTCGGGGGCTATCAGAAGGCTGCGGCTTCCGCGCCGGCCGCGGCTGAGCCGGAAACCGCGCCGGCGGAGCCTGTTCAGGAGCAGGCTGAGACGCAGAGCGGCGGCAGCGCTTCGGCTTCCGGGGGAACTTCTACCATGGTGGTCACGGATGTGACGGAGGTGGTGGAGCAGGTGATGCCGGCTATCGTGGCGATCACCAATGAATCCGTGACCTCCATCGAGAGCTTCTGGGGACAGACCTTTGAGCAGCAGCAGGAGTCCGCGGGAAGCGGCATTATCATCGGAGAGAACGACGAAGAGCTTCTGATCGCCACGAACAATCATGTGGTGGCGGATGCGACTCAGCTTTATGTGAGCTTTATCGACAACGCCATCGTGGAAGCGAAGGTCAAGGGGACCAGTCCCTCCATGGATCTTGCCGTGATCGCGGTGAAAAAGGAGAATGTGGAGGCCGATACGATGAACGCGATCACCATCGCACAGATGGGAGATTCCGATTCCCTGAAGGTGGGCGAGCCTGTGATCGCCATCGGAAACGCGCTGGGCTATGGACAGTCCGTGACGACCGGCGTGGTCAGCGCGCTGAACCGGGTGCTTGAGATGGATGAAACGGGAACCAGCAACGCGATGATCCAGACGGACGCGGCCATCAATCCCGGGAACTCCGGGGGAGCTCTGCTGGATATCAACGGAGAGGTGATCGGCATCAATTCCAACAAGATCGGCGGAAACGCCATTGAGGGCATGGGCTATGCCATCCCCATCTCCGCGGCGCGTCCCATCATCGAGCAGCTGATGAATCAGGAGACGAGAGAAGCGCTGGGCGAGGCGGAAAAGGGATATCTCGGCATTTCCTGCATCAATGTGACGGCCGCGATGGCGGAAGCCTACGGCATGCCGGAGGGCATCTATGTGGCGCAGGTATATGAGGGGACCGGAGCGGCGGAAGCCGGCATCGTGAAGGGAGACATCATCACGGGCGTGAACGGGATGACGGTGACGACCCAGGACGATCTGCTCAACGCGATGCAGTACTATGCGATCGGAGAAACGATCGAGATCACGGTGATGCATGGAAATCCCACAGAAGGCTACGCGGAGGAAACAAGAACGGTGACGCTGACCTCTCAGGAGGCCATGAACGCCGCGCAGCAGTAAAGGAGAGAGGCTCCGGCCATCAGGCCGGGGCCTCCTGTGTTTTCTGATATCTGATCCGGATCTTTACTGTCGTACCGGCTCCGGGACGGCTGGAGATCTGCAGCCTGTAGTCCCTTCCGAAGTAGCGGGTCAGGCGTTCGTTGATGTTATAAAGTCCGTATCCTCCTTCCTTCGAGGAAGAAGCCGGGAGGGAGCCGTCCTTCAGCTCAAAGCCCTTTCCATTATCCGTGATTTCAAAATAAATGTCGTTTTCCGATCTGTAATTTCGGATCAGGATCCTTCCGCCGCTGCGGATCTCCCGAAAACCGTGCTTGATGGAATTTTCAACCACGGGCTGCAGGATGATCTTAGGGGTGAGACAGGGGAAGGTATCCGCATCGATCTCCCAGGTCACCTGAAACAGACCGGGAAAACGGATGGCTTCGATCTCCAGATAGCTTTTTACGTGCTCCAGCTCCTGCGAGACGGGAATCATATCCGCCCCCTTGTGAAGGCCGATCCGGAAAAAGGTGGCGAGCGTGACGATCATGTCATCGATCTCATACTGGCGGTTTTCCTTGGCCTTCCAGCTGATGGAATCCAGGGCATTATAAATGAAATGCGGATTGATCTGAGACTGGAGCATCCGGATCTCCGCTATGCGCTGTTTTTCCTTTTCCTGCCGGATCCCGGCGACAAGGCTGCGGATCTCCGCGGCCATTTTGTCAAAGCTGATCTCCAGCGCGGCGATTTCGTTGGAGGGATTCCTGCAGATTTCCGTATCCTGATCCAGATCAAAATGCTCCATGGCTTTTTTCAGACCGGTCAGATGCCTGATCAGCCGGGAGGAAAGCCGGTTGGCCAGAATGAAGGCGAAGATCAGGATCAGAAGATAGGAGACCAGAAGCGTGAGAAGCAGCCGGTTCATCTTGCTGAAAATGGCCTGATTGGACAGAATGCAGGCGATCTTTAAGGAATTCTGGATCGAAGGGTTTTCCAGGGAATACTCCGTATACAGATAGCCCGGCTGCGCTGACGGGTTATCCGGAGAGTCCGGAAGAAGCTGGGACGGAATGTAGGGCCTGGCCCCGATCCAGCTTCTGTCGGGATGAAAAATGATAACGTCGCCGGAGGAAATGAAAAACAGGCAGTTCTCGTCCGGAGAAATGGAATACAGAGAACTCAGGTTGCTCTCGTCGATATAGAAAACGACGGAGCCGAGCTCCGTATTGGTGGAATAGTTATAAAGGGTCCTGCCGATGACATTATAGGACTTATCCCCCAGGCGTATGCTGTCCTCGGAAAACAGAAACCGGTGGCGGGAAAGGGACGAAAGAAAAGCCTGGTCCGGTTCCGGGAAATCGGAGATTTCCGCGCCGAAGCGGTACAGCGTACCGTCGGTATCGATAAAATCGATCATGGAAACCGTGGAGGTCCGGTTAAGCAGTCTGTCAAATTCCAGCCTGTAAGACGCCTCCTTCTGCAGGGGATCCTCAGAGGGCGTCCGGTTTGTTTCGTAAAGCCCGCGGCTGGTCATCAGCTGAAGATAGGCGTTGTTCAGCCGGAATACAAGAAGGGAGAAGTTCGTTCGGATCTCAGAGGAAATGGATTCCATATAATTTTCCGTAAACTCCTCCTGTATGGTATGCCGGACGAAAAAATGCGTAAACAGGATCGCCGCTCCGGAGGGGAGCATGATGCTGCCAAACAGGAGAAGGAAAAGGAAATTTCTGATTTTCATTTTCAGGCCGATTTTCATGAGACGCCTCCCTGTTCTTTTTCCGGCGAATAGCCGTCAAGCTTTTCGGAAAGAGTTTCCAGACGGGAAACCATATTTCTGGTATAGACGCGGATGAGGAGGACGACGCAGGCCGAGGCGGCAAGGAAGATGCCGAGCAGGACGGCGGCCATGATCAGCTGCTTCTGAAAGAGCGGCTGCAGGTAGATGGACGCCTGAAAGCACAGGTTGAAATCTTCCATGGGAATGCTGATATAGACAAAACGCGAATCCGACCAGGAGGATTCCGTCATCCGAAAGGGCAGCATGTCCGGAAAGCCGGACCCGGCGGCGCGCCCGTCGAGCTGGATCGGAAGGAAGGTATCCTCGTCAAAGCGGAGGCAGGCGGAAAGATTGTCATGGTAGATGGTCTGCAGGGGTTCGAGGCTTTCCGTGAAAACAGAGGGCTGGGGGAAGAGAAGCAGGTATCCTGCCGGAACGCCGCCGTCGTCCCTGACCATATGGATGCAGACCAGCTCCGCGGACGGGGAAGCGGGGGTCCCGGCCGAAATGCAGCGCCAGCCGCTTTCCTCTCTTCCGGAATAAAAGCTGCCCTGCAGGGCGTCGATGAGCTCCTGCACGCCGCGTTTGGCATAGCTGGTGGTATAGTAGCTGTAGCTCTCCGTCTGTGTGACAAAGATGAGGCCGGAAAGCTCCGCGTTGGAGGAAAGCATGTCGCGGAACGCCTGATAGAGGGCCGTGTGAAAGTCAAAGCTCTCGCTCTCCTCATTGGACGGAACGGAAAACAGAAGGGCGGCCTCCTCGATGTTGTTCAAGTGGGCTTCAATGGACTGGGACAGTATGGTTCCGGTATGGATCACCTTCTGCAGATAATCCTGACGGAGAAAGCCGGAATACAGCAGAAAAATGACGATCATGTAAATCAGGACCATACCGGAAGCGGCGATGGAAACGGCATAATTTATTTTTGCGCGGAATCTGTGGAACATAACTCCTCCTGTGACTGTCGGCTGCGGTATTCGGAAGGCAGAAGACCGGTCTGCTTTTTGAACACCTTGCAGAAGTAATTGGAATCCGGATAGCCTGCATTGGCTCCCGCCTCTGAGATGGAGCATTCTCTGCATTTCAGGAATTCGCAGGCCATTTCGATCCGGTAGCGGGTCAGAAACTCATTGATGGTACAGCCGGTTTCCTGCTTGAACAGACGCATCAGATAGAATCGGTTCATGTGAAGCTCGTCGGCAATGGAATCCACAGAGATATGGAACGGATAATTCAGGAAAATGTAGTTCTGCACATCCCGGACGGGACCGGAGAGCTGCGCCGGTATCTGCAGGAGCAGGCCGGCATGATCGAAAATGCAGCCGGTCAGCCGGCGGATATATTCCTTCATTTCAGAAAGCTGCGTCAAAGAAAGGATCTCCACGGCGGGAAGCGGCTTCCTGCCGAAGATCAGCTTCGTCATTTCCGGAGCGGCGCATGCCGCCGAAAGGATCTGGACGGCAAGCTCCGTCAGAGAATTTTTCAGCATGTCCCAGTTGATCTCCTTCAGAGAATCCAGTCTGGAAAAATACTGATTCAGGATCTGCTCCGTCACGGGACGGTTGAGCGTCCGGATGCCGGTGAGAAGCTGCGTTTGTTCGGCAGGGGTAAGCAGGACGGAGGACTGTCCGTCATGGGCGGACGCCTCTCCCTGCGGGGAGCGGAAAAAGAACAGCCCTCCGTCCGGATGCGTCCGCTTCTGCTGAAACGCCCAGGAGGCCTCCAGATAGGCGTCGCGGATCGAAGTCATTTCCGTAAACAGGCTGCTGACGCCGATGCTCAGAGAAAGCCCCGTCCGGGACGAATAGGCCCTTCCCGCCTCCTCCAGCCGCGCGCACAGGGTGGTCTGGACAGGAAGGCTGCCGCAGAAGATGAGCGCCGCGATGTGGGGATGCTCCCCGCCCTTCCGGCAGAGAAGAAAACAGGAGGGAGCGGTGTAGTTTTCCAGAAGAAAAGCGGGCAGGTTCCTGCAGGCTTCCCTGGCGGACGGAGGGTCAGTCTGATCCGGGCGGACGATGGCCAGGAAAAAGCTGCCGGAGGGCAGCCGGATCCCGTATTCGGCCTCCAGGGACGCGATCGCTTCTTCCGCGGGCAGGGACAGCTGCAGAAGCTGGGAAAGAAACAGGGAAGCCGTCTGGGAGCGCTTTGCGAGTATTTTCGCGCGGACTCTGGCGAGGGTTTCAAAGAATTCGGAGTTTTTCAGGGGCTTGAGCAGATAGGCGAAGGCTCCCTTTTCAATGGCCGATTTGGCATAGCTGAAATCCGGATAGCCGGAAAGGATGATCACCTCCGTGGCCGGATCCTGCTCCTTGAGCTCTGAGATCAGGGCGAGCCCGTTCTTTCCGTCCATACAGATATCCGTGATAACCACATCGGGTCTGTTCTGCCCGGCAAGGGAGATGGCGCGGGCCGCCGATTCAGCCTCCCCGACGATCGTAAAGCCCAGCTCATCCCAGTCGTAGCTGTTGCGCATTCCTCTTAACACGTTTACTTCATCGTCAACGAACATGATTTTCAGAAGATTTTTCATGACGGCTCCTTGTGATGGATTTCCTGTGTTTCATCCGCTGTCAGCTCCATGGCATACAGCCTTGCCTTTCCGGTCCCCCAGGAGGCTTTTGGAACCAGCTTCACCCGCTTTACCGTGCGTTTCAGAGGCAGGAAACGGATCTGCCGATAATTTTCCATCTCGTCGCAGACCTTTTCCCAGGTTCCGTCCCCTGCGTCCATCCAGATCTCAAAGGCGCGCAGAAGCGTTCCGGGAACAGGTACCGGTTCGTCGTCCAGGAAGCTGTTGCATTTCATGGGATATCTTTTCACATACCATTTCTGATTTTCCCAGGTATCCCGGTTCAGATCGCTGTCAAACACCAGACGCAGGCTCTCTGCATGACGGGGCTGCGGAAGGGTCAGAATCAGCTCCTCTCCGTGCTCTCCCTCCCAGGCATGGTCTGTTCCCTCAAGACTTCTTTCCAGACCGTCCAGCAGAACCGGAACCTCCCTTCCGCCGCAGGTGATTCGCGCTCCCTCCATGACAGCCCCGCACTCCCTCCGGTATCCCGGCAGATAACAGCCGTCCTCCAGCAGCTCCTGCTGAAGAGTATGGATATGCTCCGGCCAGACCTGCGCCGGCCTGATGTGGAGCCGGCAGGCCAGAGCCGCGGCCGTTCCGACTGCCTGTCCCAGGATTCCGCAGGTGGCCATCACCCTGGTGCTGGAATTGGCCGTATGTGTGGTGCTGATATTGCGTCCGGCGAACATCAGGTTCTCAATATTTGACGAATACAGACAGCGGTAGGGAATTCCGTAAGGAGAAGGAGCCGGATGAAAAAGATTCGGCTTCTCCTTCGTCTGGAAGCCTCTCGGATCATGATCGTCCATGGTCCATCCCCCGTATCCGATCAGATCCGGAAAGCGGCCGCCCGTTCGCACATCCTCCTGCTTCAGGATATAAGCCCCCTCATACCTTCTGCTTTCCCTTTTTCCCGGCAGAAAGCCCATCCATTCCAGGTCCCAGTTCTTTGCGTCCACCTCTCCGCTGTTTTTGATGAAATCCCACACCCCATACGCGATTTTCAAAAGCTCGTCCCGCAGCTCTTCCGTATCATGGATGGCATCCTTCGTCCCTCCGATTTCCATCCACCAGAAATTGTCCTCCTTCCACTGATCCGGATCCTTCAGGTCCATCCGGTATGGAAAATCCTCCCTGGTATAATGATGCGCCCATTTCGGCGGAAGGAAGCGCACCGGCCGCCCGGTCTGCCTGGCCTGAATCAGGCAGGACATGCCCATCGTGCAGGCATCCGCCTTTTCCGGCGCGATGTCCTCTCCGAATTCTTCCCTGCTCTCCCGTCCCATCCGCCAGGCTGCGCCCGTAAGCGGCGCAAGAATGCTGTCTCCGGAACAGTCCGCGAAAACGCCGGCGTTCACCCGATGATACGTCTGCGTCGTGAGCTGCCAGCCGGTAACGGAGACAATCCGGTTTCCCTGCATTTCAGCGTCCAGACAGGAGCAGTTTAAAAGCAGCCGGATATTCTTCTCCTGCATCACCATCTCATACAGTACGCTGTCCCAGATGGAAAAATTCATATCCGGATTCCGATAGCAGTTCACCAGGGCGATTTCCTCCACAAGCCCGGTTTCTCTCAAATCCCTCCCGTTCGCGCCCCGGATCCACATCCGGATTTCGCTGGACGCATTTCCGCCGAGCACAGGACGGTCCTGCATCAGCACTACCCGGCTCCCTCTTCTCGCCGCCGCGATGGCGGCGCACATTCCCGCAAGGCCTCCGCCCACTACGCAGAAATCGGCCTCATGCTCCTTTACCGGAAAGGTCTCCCGTTCCTTTTTTCTGATCATATGCTTCTTTTCTCCTTTACCTGTTACATATTTCCACATATTTTTTGCTTTTTCTCATTTGATAATCATACAATATCATAATACGGGAAAAAAGGGCAGAAGAGGATTTCGGCACGATATTGCTATTTCCAGTCATTTCTGTCTTATTGTCCGGGCCGGACAATGTAAAATAAAATAGAATAAATCAAATAGCCTGCCGCAGAAAAAAGCTGTGTCCGGGTTCCCGAATGGGTGAAGCGCCGCCTGACGGCGGCAGAATAAGGAGGTATCGGTTTGATGAAAAAGTATGATCTGGCCGTTGTGGGAGGCGGATTTTCCGGCTGCGCCGCCGCCATAAGCGCGGCGAGGAGCGGCCTTCGCGTACTGCTGGCGGAACAGGGAAACGCGCTTGGCGGGAGCGCCGTAAACTGTCTCGTGAATCCTTTTATGCCGTACTGGACGCAGAAGGACGGGAAGAGGACGGACCTTTCGGAGGGGCTGTTCGCGGAAATCTGCGGAGAAATGAGAAAGATCAGCCCGCGCGCCATCGACGGGATCACCTTTAACGAAGAATATCTGAAGATCGTCCTGAACCGTATGACGACGGAGGCCGGCGTCGAGCTTCTGTTTCATTCCATGCTCACGGGCGCGTCGGCACAGAAGGGAAGGGTAAGCTCGATCGAAGTCAGAAACAAATCCGGACGGCTTGATATCTTCGCGGACTATTTTATCGATGCCACAGGGGACGCGGACCTTTCCGTGTCTGCCGGGTTCCCGGTCAGAAAGGGCAGGGAGAGCGACGGCCTGTGCCAGCCCATGACGCTGTGCTTCCGGATCGCGGATGTGGACTGCGAGGCGTATTCCCGGGAATATGCCGGGATCAACGAGCTGTATCAGAAGTTCTGCAGGGAGGGAAAAATAAAGAATCCCCGCGAGGACATTCTCACGTTCCGCATGCTGGTGGGCGGCGTGGTGCATTTCAATTCCACCAGGATCGTAAAAAGGGATCCCACGGACGCGTTCGACCTCACCAGGGCGGAGCTGGAGGCGAGAGAGCAGCTTTTTGAGCTTTATACGTTTCTGCGCGACAATACGGAAGCCTTCAGAAACAGCACTCTGCTTGCAAGCGCTTCCTCCATCGGCGTCCGGGAAAGCCGCATGATAGACGGCGAATATCTCCTTACGGGGAAGGATCTGACAGACTGCGTGAAATTTGAGGATTCCATCGCGCTGGGCAATTATGACATCGATATCCACAATCCGGAAGGGACGGGAACCAGCCATTACTATTTCCCGGAGGGGCAGTATTATACGATCCCCTATCGGGCGCTGATCCCCAGGGGCTCCGAAAATCTTCTGGTCGCCGGAAGGTGCATTTCCGTGGATCATGAGGCCCAGGCGTCCATCCGGATCATGCCCACCGTCTGCTGCCTCGGAGAAGCCGCGGGCTGCGCGGCGGGACTTGCGGCTTCCGCCGGCTGCGGCGTGCGGGACGTAGATGTGGACCGGCTGCATGAGCTGCTTGCCCGAAACAACGCCCGGTTTTAAAGGAAAAAGAAGCGGCCGCACGATATTGCTATTTCCTGTCATTCTTCTCTTCTTGCCGGAGGCGGCCGCGTAACATAAAATAAACGCATACATCAGTTCAGCCAAGATGCAGATGTACGGAAAGCATTCATCGGACAATGGAGGAAAGGGGTAAATTTATGAAAAAAGTACGGCTTGCAAAAAGTCTGGGAAGCATGTTCCTCGCGGGAGTTCTGACGGTTTCCTGCCTGGGCTGCGGAAATACCGCGCAGAAACAGGAGGCGGCTCCTGCCGCTTCTGCGGAAAGCGCCGCAGAAGAGACGGCTGCGGCGGAAACCGGAGAGACGGCCGCTGCACAAACCGGAGAGACGGCAGAAGAGGATCAGACTCCTGTGGAGATCACCATAGGCGGATGGGCGGATAAGGACACCAATCCGGAGGAATATGAGGCAATGGAAACGGTAAAGGCCGCGTTTCAGGAAAAATATCCCTGGATCACGGTGAAGGAGGATACCTGGGGCTACAGCGTGGACACCTTCCTTCCCAAGGCGGCGGCCAATCAGCTTCCGGATCTTTTCGACGTATATCCGACAGAGATCAGCAAGATCGTGAACGCGGGCTATGCCGCCGACCTGACGGAGATGATGGACAAATACGGCTATACGGACGCGCTGCAGGACAACGTGCGGGATATGGTGACGGTGGACGGGAAGATCTACTTCGTGCCGGAATATATGTACACCCTCGGCCTTGTGGCGAATTCGGCGATCTTTGAAGAGGCGGGCGAGCTGAACGAGGACGGGACGATCCCCTGGCCCGATACCTGGGAGGAGCTGGGAGAGCTGGCCGGAAGAATCAAGGAAAAGACCGGAAAGATCGGCTTCCAGATGCCTACCATGAACAATACCGGCGGCTGGCTTTTCACCAATATCGCATGGTCCTACGGAGCGGAATTCGTGAAGCAGGAGGACGGGAAATGGGTCGCAGCCTTCAACAGCGAGGAATGCGCCCAGGCCCTGCAGCTGGTGAGCGATCTGAAGTGGAAGTACAACGCCCTGTCTGACAACCTATTTGTGGACAGCAACGAATATTACAGCACCTACGGTTCCGAGCAGGTGGCGATGATGATCGGGGATATGAGCTATTCCAATATGGAGTGGTACATCGATCAGTACCAGATGGACGGAACGCACATGGCGCTTGGAAAGATGCCCGGAGGCCCTGCGGGACGCTATGCCCTCACAGGCGGTGCGGTATATATGATCCCTTCCAGCGTGGACCCGGCAAAATACGATGCGCTTTTCAAATGGCTTGATTTCAACGGCGCGGGCCCCGAGATGACGGAGGAAGCGGAAGCGAATTACGAATCCACGCTTCAGCGTCAGGCGGA
>DXDD01000005.1 GCA_019115665.1 Candidatus Eisenbergiella pullistercoris
CCGCTCATATTTAACACCTGGGAAGATCAAGGCTGGAATGAGCCGTTGATAGAAGAACGTTTTGATCCGGACAGAACGATCCTGTCTCTTGATTTTTCTCCAAAACAGGCGAAGAAAAACAGGCGAAGAAAAACAGGCGAAGAAAACAGGCGAAGAAAAACAGGCGAAGAAAAACGGGCGAAGAAAACAGGCGAAGAAAACAGACGATAATATTAAAAAAATACTGCTTTATCTTGAAAAGAACGGAGAAGCAAAAACAAAAGATATTTCGGCCTGTCTTGGTCTCAGTTCATCAAGAACCCGAGCGCTTCTTTCCGAAATGGAAAATATTGAGGCTCTCGGTACAAATACGAACAGGCGCTACCGCCTGAAAGAACAGGACTGAGTGTCCCTTCGGTCAGACAGTTCTGTCCGCCCCGGCCACAGAAAAGGAGAATCGTGATGGGAGAAAAAGCATTTGTCACAGGAGCATCCCGCGGAATCGGGAGAGCGATCGCAGAAAAGCTTGCATCAGAAGGATACGACCTGTATCTGACCTGCCTGCATTCGATGGATGCCTTAACAGAATATGCGAAGGAACTGGAGCGAAAATACGGCGTTTTCTGCCTGGCGCTCCAGGCGGATATGGGAAATGCGTCCGACGTGGAGCGGCTGTTTGAAGTTGCTTCTGTCCGTCGTCTGGATGTGCTGGTCAACAACGCGGGGATCTCCCATATCGGTCTTCTGCAGGATATGACGCCGGAGGAATGGGACCGGGTGTTTTCCACCAATGTGAGAAGCTGCTTTCTCACCTGCCGGAAGGCGATCCCTCTGATGCTCCGGGCCGGGCGCGGACGCATTCTCAATATTTCCTCAGTCTGGGGCGCTGCGGGCGCTTCCACAGAGGCCGCCTATTCCGCCTCCAAGGGGGCGGTGAACAGCCTGACGAAGGCGCTGGCAAAGGAGCTGGCTCCAAGCGGGATCCAGGTAAACGCTCTGGCCTGCGGGGTGATCGATACGGATATGAACCGCTGTTTTTCCGAAGAGGAGCGGCAGGCGCTCATGGAGGAAATCCCGGCGGGGCGTTTCGGGACACCCGAAGAAGCCGCCGATCTTGCCTTCCGGATTCTGGAAGCGCCGGCATATATGACCGGGCAGATCATCACCATGGACGGCGGATGGATCTGAACCGGCCTGGCGCCGTCACTGCAGCGCGTCCGGTTCCAGCCGGCCTGCCGCCTTTCTGTAGTCCCGCGGCGTCATGCCGAACAGGGCGCGGAACTTCTTATTAAAATAGGAGATATTATGAAAGCCGTTTTCCAGCGCCGCCTCCATGACGGGGCGGTCGGTTTCGGCAAGAAGCTGAGCCGCATGGAAAAGGCGGCACCGATTGATGTATTCCACGCAGGTCATCCCTGTGTATCTGTGAAAAAAGCTCATGAAATGAGCCCGGCTGAAATGACAGAGACTGGAAAGCTCATCTATGGTCAGTTCTTCCATATAATGCATCTGGATATGAGAAAGAACCTCCTTCAGCTTTTCCGCCCGCTCCAGACTGACTGCGGAGCGTCCGTTCTTTCCCACAAAGCCATACTGATAGGCCAGACGGAACAACCGGAACAGAAGCTCCTTCCGGTACAGCTCCTCCCCTTCCCGCCTTTCATCTCCCCTTTTCAGAGGGCTGGGCGCAAGCCGGTCCGAGCCGTTGGCATCCTCCACGCCGGAAAGAAGTTCCTTCAGGCAGGAAAGAAGCTCCGCATGGCCAGGCTGCCCCGGATGGATCACCGGCACAAAGGAGTACTTCCCCGTCTGCACCGGAGCGATATACCGGATGGTGCAGGCGTCCGGTATCTGCCCGCCCAGCAGATCCAGATGAAAGACCAGGCTGTCGGAGATCATTTCCGTCCCGGCAAACGCATGGGCGGAATGAAGCACATGCGGAGAGATCAGCAGGATATCGTCTTTCTGAACAGTAAAGCTTTCAAATCCGATATCATACCGGATGCTTCCCTCTTCGATCCAGGCCGCCTCCATTTCCTCGTGCCAGTGAAGCGGCAGCTCCCTGTAGGAATACGGCGCAACGCAGCGATAACGGCGGACAGGCATCAGAATATCTCCGTGCGCTTTTTCTCTGAAGGCTCCGGTCTGTGTTTTTTCCATATCCGAAAAATCTCCTTCGTTTTATCCGGTCAGTCTCCGGACGCTGCCGCCTGCGCCTCCCCTCCCGGTTCACGAGTTCAGTTCACGATCCTTCTTACAGAAAGGATGGTCTTGTAGGTTGCTGTGCCGTATTTGATCCCGGTCTTTACGCTGCTGGCATGGACGATACGGCCGTTTCCCAGATAAATGGCCACATGTCCGGCATAGCAGATCAGGTCGCCCGGCTGGGCTTCCGAGTAGGAAACCTCACGGCCCGCGCTTCTCTGCTGGGAGGAGGTTCTGGGGATGCTGTAACCAAAGGCCTTGTAAACCGACTGGGTGAAGCCGGAGCAGTCCGCTCCGTTGGTCAGGCTGGTACCTCCGGGAACGTAGGGATTTCCCACGAACTGACAGGCGTAATTTGCGATCTCGCTTCCCGTGGCGGAACCGTTGCTGCTGGACGGAGCGGGGGCGGATGAGGAGCTGCTCTTCGATTCGGATTCCTTTTCCGATTCCTTTTCGGAGGATTCCGCCTTTTTCTTTTTCTCTTCCTCCGCCTGCCGGCTTTCCTCGGCTCTGCGGCTTTCCTCTTCGGCCCTTCTGCGTTCTTCCTCTTCCTCCGCCCGTTTGGCTTCCTCCGCTGCGGCGATCTGGCGGATCTCTTCGTTCTGCTTTTTGATCTTTTCCTTATAGACGGCTGCCTGTTCCTGTGCTCTGGCAAGATCTCTCTCATAATCCGCAGAAACCGCCTTCTGCTCGTCCAGGGTTTCCTGCAGGGAGGTCTGCTCCTGCTCCAGCTCATACTGAGAAGCTTCCAGGTCGGATTTGTGGATCTCCAGATCCTCCTTCAGCTGCGCCACCTCCTTTACGGTGGCGGCATAATCGTCCAGCATTTTCCGGTCATAGGTATAGATTTCCTGCACATACTCCGCCTTGTTCAGAAGATCTCCCCAGCTTTTTGCCTCCAGAAGGATCTGCAGGTAGCTGTTTTCTCCCTTTTCATACAGATACTGGATCCGCTTCTTCATGGCGGTGTACTGCTCTTCTTCCTTCACCTTCGCGGCGTCATAGTCGGACTGGGCCTGAACGATCTGCTCCTGGGTATCGGCGATCTCCTCCTCCATCAAATCCACGCTGACCATGATCTCCGCGATCTGGCCGGTCAGCTCGTCGATCTGCGCGTCCACGTCCTCCTTTTCTCCGGACAGGTCGCTGATCTGGTCGTTGATGGCGTCCAGCTCGCTCTGTGTGCTGTTTTTCTGGCTTTCCTTTTCTTCCCTCTGTTTCTTCAGCTCGCTGCTGCTGGTGGCGTACACCGGCTGAACCGACGTGACCGCGACCATGACGAGGAGAAACAGGCTGAAAAGTTTCTTTCGCATATCCTGTCCCTTCTTTATCGCAAGGTATCCTGGCGGCGCGCCGTGCCGGAAGGCAGAAGGCGGCCGCTTTGGGGCATGAACGTGAAATAAGGCGGTTACGGGTCAGCCGGGACTTCGCATTTGCAGCGCAGCCCGTTCGGAAATGACCCGGCGGCCGGGTGAATGGTAACGGAAATTACAGATCGCAGTTCTTCACGGTTCTGGGGAAGGGGATCACGTCCCTGATGTTGCCCATACCGGTCAGATACATGACGCAGCGCTCAAAGCCCAGCCCGAAGCCTGCGTGGCGGGCGGAGCCGTAGCGGCGCAGATCCAGGTAAAACTCGTAGTCTTCCCGGTTCAGTCCCAGCTCGTCCATCCTCTTTTCCAGAAGCTCCAGCTTGTCCTCTCTCTGGCTTCCGCCGATGATCTCGCCGATGCCCGGCACCAGGCAGTCCATGGCGGCGACGGTCTTTCCGTCCTCGTTCAGCTTCATGTAGAAGGCCTTGATCTCCTTGGGATAGTCGGTCACGAATACCGGACGCTTGAATTCCTTTTCCGTCAGGAAGCGCTCGTGCTCGGTCTGCAGATCGCTGCCCCAGTGTACCTTGTATTCAAATTCATCGTTGTGCTTTTCCAGGATCTCAATGGCCTCGGTATAGGTCACATGGCCGAACTCGGAATCCAGCACGTGCTGCAGCCGTTCGATCAGGCCCTTGTCCACAAACTGGTTGAAAAAGGCCATCTCCTCCGGCGCGTTTTCCAGAACGTAGCGGATGATGTATTTCAGCATGCTTTCCGCCAGGATCATGTCGTCCTTCAGGTCCGCGAAGCACATCTCCGGCTCGATCATCCAGAATTCCGCCGCGTGGCGGGTGGTGTTGGAATTCTCCGCACGGAAGGTGGGGCCGAAGGTATAGACGTTGCGGAAGGCAAAGGCATAGGTCTCCGCGTCGAGCTGGCCGCTCACCGTCAGGTTGGTGGGCTTTCCGAAGAAGTCCTGGCTGTAGTCCACCTTTCCGTCCGCCGTCTTCGGCACATTCGCAAGATCCAGAGTAGTCACCTGGAACATTTCTCCCGCGCCCTCGCAGTCGCTTCCCGTGATCAGAGGAGTGTGCACGTACACAAAGCCCTTCTCCTGGAAAAAGCGGTGGATGGCATAGGCCGCAAGGGAACGGACGCGGAACACCGCCTGGAAGGTATTGGTCCTCGCCCGGAGATGGGAAATGGTACGCAGATATTCAAAGCTGTGGCGCTTCTTCTGAAGCGGATAGTCGGACGGAGACGCGCCCTCCACAACAACCTCCTGTGCCTGCATTTCAAAGGGCTGCTTCGCGCCCGGCGTCGCCACGATGGTTCCGGTCACGATGACCGCAGCGCCCACGCCGATCTTTGCGATGGAGGAAAAATCCGTGAGCTGATCGGAATAAACCACCTGCAGCGGCTCAAAAAAGCTGCCGTCGTTTACCACCAGGAAACCGAAGGTCCTGGAATCCCGGTTGCTTCTCACCCAGCCGCCGACCGTCACGGTTTTTCCTGCGTAGCTTTCCTTTTCTCTGAACAGATCTCTGATGTTTGTCAGTTCCATTGTCATAAACCCCTTTTTCTGCCGTTGCCGGCCATATTTTTCTGTTGTTTCCTTCCTTATTCAGCGGCCTGCGCGGTTTCGGTCTCTTCAGCTTCGGTCTCTGCCGCTTCCGTCTCTGTCTCCGCTGCTTCCGCCGCTTCTGGCTCCACATCCACTACCTCTGCATTTTCCAGGAGAAAATCCAGTACTTTTTCCGTCAGCATATATTCCCGGTAGCCTTCCGCATCCAGGGCCTCCCGGTAAGCGTCCGCGTCCTCGTAGCCCATGGAAACGGCGTTGGCTTCGATCTCCTCATCCAGCTCCTCGTCCGTCACCTCAATGCCCTCCGCTTCCGCGATGGCCTGCATGGTGATGAGCTGTTTTGCCGCATTGCGGGCGGATTCCATGATGGTCTCCTCGGAGGTACCGTTCAGGCTGAGGAAGGTTTCCAGATCGTATCCGTACATGGACGCGTAATAGTTCATGTTGTCGATGAGCCTGCTGTAATAGCGGTTCGTCATGTCCTCCGGAGGGTCCTGCAGCTCGGCGTTGTTCATGACCGTCTCCAGAACGGCCATCTCAGCCTCCGCGTCATGGTTCGCCTGCTGTTCTTCCATCAGCAGGTCGTAGGCGTACTGCCGGTATTCCTCCACCGTTTCCGCGCCCACGCCCAGGCCCTGGACAAATTCGTCCGTCAGCTCGGGAAGGGTCTCCACGCTGATGCTGTTCACGGTGACGGTGAAAACCGCGTCCTTTCCCGCCACGTCCGTTCCGTGGTAATCCTCGGGGAAGGTCACCTCCACGTCACGGGTCTCGCCCGTCTCGGCGCCGATCAGTCCATCCTCAAAGCCGTCGATGAAGGAGCCGGAGCCGATGGCCAGATCATAGCCCTCCGCCGTGCCTCCGTCAAAGGCCACGCCGTCGATCTTTCCTTCATAGTCGATATTGACGATGTCTCCCTCCTGCACAGGACGGTCCGTCACCTCTGTGGTCAGCATGTTGCTCTGCAGCACATAATCGATATAGCTGTCCAGATATTCGTCCGTCACTACGGCGGCGTCCACGGACACCTTCACGCCCTTATAATCGCCGAGCGTCACATAATCCGATACGGTGATCCCGTTCAGATAGGCCTCCGGGCCGTAATCCTCCGCAGCCGCGGTTCCGTCTTCCGCCGCGCTCTCCCCGGCGCTTTCCTGAACCGTTTCAGCCGGATCTTTCTCCGCTTGTGCACAGCCGGCCGCAAAAACGCCCAAAAGCGCCGCGCAGGCCGCAGCCAGCGCCGCTTTCCTGATAAATTTTTTCATCTCCTCTTGTTTCCTTTCTGCCGCCCGGGGCGACTCTTTTCCTTCTTTTCTGCCGCCGGAGGGCGGCTCCTTTCTTTTCCTTCCCGCCGCCTTCCGGCAGCGCTTTTATTCCGCATCTGTTTCGGCATCCATCATTGCTTTCTGAAAGGACTGCCCCTTATTGTAGCATATTTTTTCTTCCCGTGAAACCCTTTTATTCTCTATCCCTTGCCTGGTCCGCGAAATTCTGTTACAATGTCTTTGATTTCAGTCAGTACCCGCAGCAGGCTGCGGAACATCAAAGGAAAAATGCCGCCTGGACGGCAGGAAAAGAGGAGGTCGCTTCGTGAATCCCGTAACAATTGTATTATTGGTCATTCTGGCCGTATTGATCATCGCCGTGGTGGCGCTGTATTTTTTCGGCAAAAAAGCGCAGAAAAAGCAGGCGGAGCAGCAGCAGCAGATCGAAGCCTATAAGCAGTCCGTATCGATGCTGATCATAGACAAGAAACGGATGCGGCTGAAGGACGCCGGTCTTCCCGACATTGTGATGGCACAGACGCCCAAGCTTCTGCGCCGAGCAAAGCTTCCCATCGTCAAGGCCAAGGTCGGCCCGCAGATCATGACGCTGGTGTGCGAGGACAGCATTTTCGATTCCGTGCCGGTGAAGAAGGAGGTCAAGGCCACGGTGAGCGGCATCTACATCACCGCGGTGAAGGGGCTTCATGGAAATTCGCTTGCAAAGCCCGTCCAGAAAAAGAAGAGCTGGTTCAAGCGGCAGGTGGAAAAACTTCAGGAAAAGGCGGGAGCCAAACCGCTGAAATAAGGATTTTAGCCGCAGGCCATTCGTTGTCTGCGGCTCTTTTTTTCAGGACAGACGAGGGAAAACGCAGCAGAAAACGCAGCCGCGGTTTCTCTTTGTCCCGCTTCGGAAAGGAGGAAATATGTTAAAGGACCTGGTTATGAAAAACAGAAGCTTCCGCGGCTATGATGAGACGCGGAAACTCACAGAAGAAGAGCTGCTTGAGCTCGTGGATCTCACCCGCTATACAGCGTCCAGCGGCAACACGCAGCCGTTAAAGTATCACATCGCTTATGAAAAGGAAGAGATGGACGCCATCCAGGCCCTGACGAAGTGGGCCGCCGCCCTCCCGCAGCTTTCGCTCCCCTGGCCGGGCCAATGTCCCACCGGCTTTATCGTGATCTGCCTGGACAAAAGCATCGCGCCGAATGAAACCGCCTTTTTAAGAGACGTAGGGATCGCCGCGCAGACCATCCTTCTGGCCGCGACAGAGAAGGGCCTCGGCGGATGCATGATCGGGAATTTCAACCGTTCCGCGCTGAAGGAGCTGATTCAGCTTCCTGAAAACGTGGAACCCAATCTCGTGGTCGCCATCGGAAAGCCCGCGGAAAAGATCGTTCTCACGGAGGCGGGAGCAGATGGAAATACGCGCTATTACAGAGACGAAACGGGGACGGTGCATTTCGTTCCCAAGCGCGCGCTGAAGGATATTTTGTTGTAAAAAGTGCAGGCCGGGCAGCTTCCATCACAGCTCTTTCAGCAGGAAAGCCATATAGAGGGGGAGCGTAAGAAGCTGTCCGTCGCGTCCCACATTACTGTCTCCCAGCTTGATCGCATGACTGACATGATATTTTTCAGGATGGTGCAGGATCGTTCTGGTGCTTTTCGTATTTCCGGTGGCTGCTTTGACCTCCACCAGAGTGCATTGCCCTTTATAACGGATCACAAAGTCCACCTCCAAACCGCTGTCTTTATGGAAATAGTAGAGTTTTCGTCCCATCTTGCCGAAAATATCAGCAATCAGGTTTTCAAAGATCGCCCCTTTATAGCCATGGAGGTTTCCTCTCAGGATGTCATACTGTGTGCCGTCCTCCAGCATGCTGACAAAAAGGCCGCAGTCGCTCATATACACCTTGAATACATCCTCTTTGGCATTTCCATCCAGAGGCAGTTCCGTAATGTTCAGATTGTAGCAGCGGACAATGATCCCGGCATCTTCGATCCATTGCAGACTCCCGGCGTATTTCGACGCGGTGGAGCCTTTTTTGACAACAGAATATTGAAATTTCTTATTTTCTTTGCTGAGCTGCTTCGGGATGGACTGAAAACATTCCCTGATCCGGGATTTGTCTTTCTTCTCCGCATACTTTATCATATCGTCCTCATAGGAGCGGACAATATCCCTCTGGATCTGCAGCACTTCGTCCATCCGCTTCGTGTCCACAAAGGTCTGCACGGCGTCCGGCATGCCGCCGACAACCGTATATTGCAGGAGCAGCTGTCTCATGCGGCTGTGCAGGGCCTGCGGGACAGGAGTTTCCTTTTCCAGACATTTCTTCAGCATTTCAATGACAGGATCGGCAATCCCGTTGGCCCACAGAAATTCCTCAAAGTCCAGCGGATACATATCGATCACGGTTTCCGAACCGACAGGAACGGATTTCGGCTCTTTCCCATACCCTTTCACTCCCAGCAGGGAACCGGTTCCGATCACGTCGTAACGCCCATCCGTCCGAAAAAATTTCAGCGCGGTTCTGGCTTCCGGGCATTCCTGAATCTCGTCCAGAATCAGGACTGTGCTGCCGCTCTCAAATACCGCTTCTCTTCCCAGAAGAGCGGACAGCATCATCACGATTGTATCCACATCCAGGGCCCCGGCAAATACGGAGGCATAGTCCGGGTTTTCATAAAAATTCAGATACACGACATGTTTGTAATTTTTCTTCGCAAAATTAAGGACAGAAAACGTCTTGCCGCACTGTCTGCAGCCCTTGATGATCAAAGGTTTGCGATTCTCCGCGGCTTTCCAGTCCTTCAGCTTCTTCTCTATTTTTCTTTTCAGCATGCCCCTTCCGCCTCCTTTTTCCCGTTTTCTTATAGTATAGTGTGAATCCGCAACTTTTTCAAATAACTTTTGTTATAAATCGTCATTTTTTCAATTGACTTCTTCTGTTAACCACCAACTTTTTCAAGTGACTTTCGTCATAAAATATTAACTTTTTCGTGTTCCACAGTCCGCTCCGTCAATCACAGAAAAAATATTGGCTCTGCCAACGTGCCGGACCAGACAGAAAAAAAGAAAAGCGTCAATGGTCGCCCACCAGCCGCAAAATGAATCGGAACCGGCGCGCTTGTCACGCGCCGGTTCCGATTGTGGGTGGAATGCTGTCAGTAACAGCAATCTTTTATTTTCTCATTCGCCGCAGGCTCAGTCCTCATCCACGCAGAAGGTGTATTCGCCCGCTTCCACCTCTTTTTCCTTCCCGTCGATCACGATCACGGAAGGAGACGGGGTGATGATCTCATAGCGTACCTTTTTCTGTCCGTTCTCTTCGATATGGCTCCAGGCGGAACGGACCAGGCCGTGTCTGGTTTCCAGAGAAACCTCCAGCCATTCCAGCTTCCCGTCCGGCTTCGGCGCGATGCGCACCTTCGCGAATCCGGGCTCCTCCGGTTTGATTCCCGCAGCCTCCTCGTAAATCCAGTCTGCCACCGCGCCGTAGGCGTAATGGTTGAAGGAGTTCATGTCCGTGCTCCAGAAATCTCCGTTTTCCATGATGCCGTCCCAGTGCTCCCACACGGTGGTCGCGCCCTTCGTCACAGGATAGAGCCAGGAAGGATATTCCGTGCGCAGAAGGAGGGTGTAGGCCAGATCGGTGTGGCCGTAGCCGCTGAGCACATGGAGCAGATAAGGGGTTCCCACAAAACCGGTCTGCAGCTTCTTTCCGTCCGCGATCACCTTTGCCGCCAGCTGATCCGCCGTCTTCTGCTTATCCTCCGCCAGGTCAAAATGAACGGCGAGCACCATTTCCGTCTGGGTCCGGTAATCCGGGAAGGTCCTGCGGAAGGTTTTCACGATGTTGTCATACAGCGCTTCATATTCGCTCACATCCTCGCCCAGGACCTTTCCGGCCTTCACCACCAGCGCGGTGGAGTGGGCGTAAAAGGCGGAGGCGATGAAGTCCGCCCGGGAAGAGCCCTTATAGCTTCCCACCGGAGCGTCCAGTCCAAGCCAGTCCTCATAATGGTTTCCGCCCGTCCACAGGTATTCGTCCTTCGTGGCAGCGGTGATGGAGCCGACATATTTTTTCATGCAGTCAAACTGCTGGCGCAGGATGGCGGGATTTCCGTAGGTCAGGTAAATCTGCCAGGGGCAGATGGTCGCCGCGTCGTCCCAGGCCGCGCTTCCGCTTCCCGTGCCGCAGGCGGGGATCACATGAGGGATGGAGCCGTCCTCGCACTGGTCTGTGGCCATATCGGAAAGCCATTTGGTGAAAAATTTTTCCACATCATAGTTATAGGAAGCGGTTTTCACAAAGGCCTGCGCGTCTCCCGTCCAGCCAAGGCGCTCATCCCGCTGCGGGCAGTCCGTGGGCACATCCAGGAAATTGCCCCTCTGTCCCCACACGATATTGGAAAACAGACGGTTCAACAGCGGATTGGAGCTGGAAATGCGCCCCGTACGCTTCATGTGGGAGTGCACCGCCACCGCCGTAAACTGCTCCGGCGCAGGCGTGCCCGGGAAGCTGTCCAGCCGGATATAGCGGAAGCCGAAGAAGGTCAGATGGGGATGATACGTCTGCACGCCGTCCTTACAGGTATAGAAGATCTTCGCCTTCGCGCTGCGGTAATTGGCGTTGTAGAAATTTCCTTCCTTGTCCAGCACCTCGCCGTGAGAGATCTCCACCGCGTCGCCGGCCTTCGCGTCCACGGTGAAGCGCACATAGCCCGTCACCTCCTGGCCGAAGTCCACCACCGTTTCTCCCTTCGGGGTGGTGAAAACGCGCTCCGCCGCCACGTATTCCTCTTCCCTCGTCTCTTCGCCCTGCTGGGGGATCAGGTTCTGCGTCCCTTTATCCAGGCAGACCACAGGCTGCGTTTCTTTTGCTTCAAAGGAAGCGTCGAAGGTCTCCCCGTCATAGATCTCGCTGAAACGGACCTGGCTCTCCTTCGCCGTCCAGCTCTCGTCCGTGGCGATCACCTTCCGGGAACCGTCCTCTCCGGTCAGGACAAGCTGGGCGATCAGGCCGGCCGGAACATGCGCCCTTTCGTCCCTCTCCCCTTCATTGGCCCAGCCGGGCATGGGGCTTCTGTACCACCCCTTTCCCACGGTCACCTCCAGCGTGTTCTCTTCCGCCAGAAGCGCCGTCACATCGTAGGCCTGATACTGATGTCTCTTCTCATAAGAGGTCCAGCCGGGAGCCAGCACGTATTCCCCCACTCTTTTCCCGTTCAGGAAAGCCTCGTAAACGCCCATGGCGGTGATGAAAAGCTCCGCCTTTGCGATCTTCCCCTCCGCCGGAAACGCCTTTTCATACACCGGGCACACGTCTCCCATTTCCTGTGCCGGCGCGATCCATTTTGCACTCCACTCCATGATAAAAACCACCTTTCCGCCGCCTTCGGCGGCTCTCTTTTTTATTTTTTCACGGTGCGGGCCGCGCCCGGACATATCCTGCCTGCGGCCCGCGCCGGTCTTTCCTTTCTTTCTACAGGCTGATCCTGCTGCGGATATTCCGGTACTGCGTCGGCGTCATGCTGAAGCTCTCCCGAAAATTCCGGTAAAAACAGCTGATGTCCGCATAGCCCACGGCGGCGGCCACCTCCTCGATGCTGCAGGAGGAATTTTCAATCATCTGCACGGCCTGCTTCATCCTAAGCTCCTTTAGCAGGAAGCGGAAGGTCTTCCCCGTTTCCCGGCGGATATAACGGCTCAGATAGCCCTCGCTCCTTCCGAAACGCTTCGCCAGCTCCGGCAGCGTCACCGTGGCGTAATGCTCCCGGATGTAGCGGATCATCTCCGGAAGGGCCGCGTCCGCCTCGCTCAGGTGTCCCACGCTTTCCATCCTGCCGGAATGCTCCTTCAGAGCCCTGCCGAACAGAAGCATCACATAGCCCTTCATCATCAGGTTTTTCCCGGCCCTGCTTCCCGCCCTGTCCAGAAGCCCCTCCGCGCACATTTCCCGCACCAGCTCCTGCAGCCTTTCGTCCCGTCCGCAGCGCACCAGCAGCGCCCGTTCGTTCCCCTTGCTGTAAAGCATCTGCCAGAAAAAATCGGAGATATCGTCGTTTTCCATCAGAAGGCTGTAAAAAGCCTCCCCGAAGGTGCTGCGCTTGATGATGATGTTCACCGTCACCGCGCCTTCCTCCGCCGAAAAAACCGCCTGGCTCACCTCCGGCGGGATGATGACAAAATCTCCCTCCTCCATCCGGAACCGCCGGTCCTGCCCCTTCTCTCTCAGGTAAAAGAAAAAGCCTTTCCGCAGGGCATAGACGATCTTAATGAACTTCAGGCTGTGATAAAAGGGCGGCACGTACCGGTCATGCAGCACAATGGAAACCTCCATCCGCTCCTCCGGAAAGCAGTCCTGCTCGGTCAGGAGATTTCCCATGAA
Organism: Candidatus Eisenbergiella pullistercoris; assembly: GCA_019115665.1. Classification (GTDB taxonomy): domain Bacteria; phylum Bacillota; class Clostridia; order Lachnospirales; family Lachnospiraceae; genus Eisenbergiella; species Eisenbergiella pullistercoris. The sequence goes on from DXDD01000005.1 coordinate 12,747, forward strand.
AAAGGGAGCCTTTTCCTCCAGAGGGACGCTTTCCCTCTGCGTTTTCCGGAAGCCATCCACGAATTCCTCCCAGCCCCATACCACATGATCGAAGGCCGCAGGATTGGATTCATACAGGCGCTTCGCGTTTCTTTCAAAATCCCGGAGCTCTATGAGCGCTTTCTCCATGCCCGTATCCTCCATTCCCTTCGCCATGCCGGAACCCGTCCGCCCCTTTCCTTCCTTGCCGGAACTGTCTTTACTGGAACTGTCTTTTTCAGAAGCATTCTGCCAGATGCGTCCGCGCTCCTTTCGGCGCGCCGCTTTTATGCGGCTTTCAGCTCTTTTCCATCATATCCTTATAGTCATAAAATGTCACTATCCTTTTTGACTGTCTTTTTATGATCCTTTTCTCACTTTTTCCGGAACCAGATCAGCTTCTCCAGCGGCGCGTCCGCGCAGACCGTGCGGCCGCCTTTCCAAAGCCTGCCGGCTTCGTCCTCCCACAGCCCCTCCGGCAGCTTCACCGGACGGCTTCTTTCTCCCTTTTTCAGAACCGGAGCCGCAAGGATTTCGCTTCCCAGCATGAACTGATCCGAGATCCGCTCCATGCCCTGTCCCGGGAATTCCCAGGCCATATGCCGCAGAATAGGTTCTCCCGTATGGGCGGCATTTTTTGCGAGCCCAGCGATATACGAACCGAACGATTCGTGCAGCAGCGCCGCCTGCCGGACGATCTCAAACCGCTCCTCATCCAGGATCCTCCAGGGCGCTGCGGAAAACTGCATCATGGGGCACAGCGCGGCCGCCTGCGCGTATCGCACCACCAGCTCCGTATCCAGATGGGAGGCGTTTTCCCGGAAGCTCGTATATTCCCCGCCGCCGATCATATCCGGGCAGTGATAGGCATAGCCAAAAAGAGACTGAACCAGGGAATTGGGAAGCAGCATGTTCAGGCCGTCCCTGTCCCAGCTGTGCAGCTTGTCCGCAAGGCGCATGATAAGCGGCTGTCCTCCAAGATTCCAGCCTGCCCGGAATTCATTGAAGGGGAAGCGCTTTCCAAACATCCCATAGGTTTTCACCTGCTCCCAGGCGGAAACGGGACAAAAGGAGCGGTCGTCGTCCCGATACATGTAGCCGTCTCCGCCGTCGAATTTGAAGCCGTCCACTCCGTATTCCTCCATCAGGCCGCGAAGCTTCCCCTCAAACCAGGCCGCACAGTCCGGATTCGTCAGATCCAGGATGGCGCTGAAGCCGTTCCACCAGCGGCGCACCGCCGTTTCCCCCGCCGCGTCCTTCAGAAGATATCCCTTCGGCTCCAGCTCGCGGAAGGCCGCGCAGTCCGGAGATATGTAAGGCGTGATCCACAGCATCAGCCGGAAGCCCATCTGATGCAGCCGCTCCATCATTCCCTTCGGATCCGGAAACGCTCCCGCGCGGAACGCAAAGCGGCCGTAATCCTCCGCCCAGCCCTCGTCGATCATCAGGATGCCGGCCGGCATGCCGTGCTCCAGGATCCCTTCCGCATAGCGCAGGATTCCCTCCTGGGTCTGGTCATACATCAGCTCGATCCAGGTATTGTACTGAGGCTTTGTGAAAAACAGCGGCTCCGCCTCTTCTCCCGTGAACGGGAAATGCGCCCGCATGGCCGCCATATACGCGCCTCTCAGGTTTTCATATCCTTCCCGCAGCGCTGCCTCCCCATCTATCCGGATGGAGCCGTTCTCAAAGACGGCGGCAAAGGGCTTCTCGCCCCATACATATCTTCCCGCCGAAGACAGAAGCAGCGGCGTTACCTGATTCTGCGTGGCCTGTTCCCGGAAGTCCAGCACGCCGCTGTCCTCTCTTCCGAACGGCATGCGGATTCCCTCATGCACGATGCCGCCCCACCAGTATTCGTTTTCAAGTATCTGCAGTTTCATGGTTGTTCTCCCTTCTATTCATTCTTCTTACAGGCATGCCAAAACAGGTTCCCTGTTCAGATACTCCCTCATAACCCCATACCACCGCTCCGCGATCTGACGTATCCCTTCCAGCGAAGGATGCGTCAGGTCCTGGGAGATCATCGCAGGGTCGTTCAGAAGCTCCAGCCCGTCTGTAAACACCATCCGTTTCCCAACGGCATATTTTTTCACAATGCTCCGGAAATCCGCCGCTTTCTGCGGATCGCTCCCGAAGCAGCCGAAGATGCTGGTCACAAAAACAGGCCGCTCATCCGCCCCCAGCACCGCCAGAAATTCTCTGACACGCTCCTCAAAGGTCTCCCGGCTGTACTTCTCCAGCATGTTGATGCCAAGCTCCACGGAGGCGAAATCCCAGTCCCGGCGGCTGACGAGATATTCCGCAAGGGCCTTTTCCGCCCGCGCGCTTCCCGCCGAGCCGAGGTTGAGATAATCACAGCCGAATCTCTGCGCGATCCGGAAGGGATAGGTGCAGGGCATGGCGAGCGCCAGGCTTCCATGGGTGATGGAGGAGCCGTATGCCAGGTAGGTCCTTGACGGATAATCCTCCTGCGACGGCGCTTCCACATCCCCCTCCACACCAAGATAACAGCAGGTTCCATAGGGCAGGACCACCCGCACCACCTCCGGGTTAAAGGCCAGACCTCTTTCCTGCGTAACCTCTTTCAGGAACGCCAGATTCTTCGGTTTCTCCACTCTCAGGGCCGTTTCCTGCGTCAGGATCGTTCTGCTGGAATTCTCCCAGCCTCCCTGAAAGGAGCCGTAGTAAATATAAGCGGTCTGCGCTTCCGCGGCTTCCTCCGCCCGCAGCCTTATTGTCGCCGCATCCCCTCTGATCTTAAAACGCAGCTCCACGCCCGTGCCGTATGCGGCCACAGAGGAAGCGCCTTCCTCCATCCGTTCCGTCACTGACACCGGGAGCCGGGACATCCGCCAGCCTTTTTCCGTTTCCGTCATTTCCTCCACGTTGTGAAAGTCGATTCCGTCTTTAATCATCCTGTTTCCTCCCTTTTCTCTCTGAGCTTTCCCTGCCGCAATAAAAAAGGCAGCGGCATATTTTTAAGATACACCGCCGGCCTGTCGTCTGCAATTTCTAAATTTACGGATTTTTTCTTTTTTTAGCTTTTCACGCTTCCTTCGGTCCGCTTTCCAGAAGCTCGATGACCGTCTTCAGCTCCTTTTCGGCGGACAGATAGGCATATCTGCCGCTTCCGTCCGAATATTCGCCCTTCTGCTCCAGCGTCATGCCGAAGTCCCGGCAGTTTTCGATGGCCTGCTCCATGCGCATGCCGCCCACGTTGAAGGCCAGATGATGGATCCCCTCCCCGTGGGTGTCCAGAAATTCCCGCCAGGTGGAAGGGGCCTCGTTGGGCTGGATCAGCTCGATCTGAAAGCCCGGGAAATTGAAGAAAGCGAGCAGGCTTTTGGCCTCCGGAACTTCCTTTCCCTGATACTGGGTACGGGTGATGGCATACTCTCCGGAATCTCCCACCGGAGGCTCCTCCATGCCCAGAAACTGCGCCCATTTCTTTTTGGCCTCATAGATATCCCTTACCACAAAGCCGATCTGCACGACCGCGTTCGTTCCCACGATACCGCTCATAATTCCTGCTGTCCTCCGTTTTCTTCCTGTTTCTCTCCGGCATCCTCATCCAGATAGCCCTTCAGCTTCAGATAGGCGATGATCAGCTCCACCGCTCCGTCCACGCCGGTCTGCGAGGTATTGATCATCAGCGCCTTGTTCCGCTTGTCGCCCCAGATCTCATCGGTATAATACTGATAATAATTCCGGCGGATCTTCTCCGTCTTCCGGATCATCTTCACCGCCTTCTGCCGGTCTCCCAGATGATACAGCCTTTTGATCCTGCGGACCTTGTCCTCCATATTCGCATAGATGAAAACATTGACCACATTGTCCTGATAGGCCAGGATCACATCCGCGCAGCGTCCCACCACCACGCAGGATTCCTCCATGGCTTTATGCAGGATGAAATCCGCCTGCATGTCAAACAGCTTTTCATTCAGATTCTCCGATTCAAAATCATAGGGAATCAGCGTATCGCGGAAGGAAGAGGATTTCGTCTCCGTATGGTTCATCAGATCCTCCACGCTGATCCCGCTCTTCCTGGAGATCTCGTTCAGGATGATCCGGTCGAGGAAAGTAAAGCCAAGCCGCTCGGCCAGCTTCTCTCCCACCTCATGCCCGCCGCTTCCGTATTCTCTTCCGATGGTGATCGTAACTTTCCTCATACCCTTCCTCCTCCTTTTCTTTTCCTGCTCCCGCAGGCATATGCCGAAGCCGGCATGCGCCCGCGGCGGCATATGCTCCTTTATTCTGCCAGGTCAGAGGTGCAGTGGCAGCACTTCACCGCGTCGATCGGGATCTCGCTCTTGCAGTAAGGGCAGATCTTCGTGGTAGGCTTCGCCGGCGCTTCCTCTTCGTTTTTCTTCTTAAAGCCGAGCTCGGAAACCTTGTTGATCAGCTTGACCAGCAGGAAGATCACAAAGGCCATGATCACAAAATTGATCACGGAGGTGATAAACGCGCCGTAGCGGATCTCCACGCCGTTGACCGTCAGGACCAGATAGCTCAGATCCATATTTGCGACCAGCCCCAGCAGGGGAGAGATCACATCGTTCACCAGGGAATTCACGATCGCCTGGAACGCGGCGCCGACGATAACACCGACTGCCATGTCGATCACATTACCCCTCATGATAAAGGTTTCAAATTCCTTCAGAAACTTTTTCATTTTTTTCTTCCATCCCTTCTCTTCTGTACGGACAGAGCCAGACGCTCTCCGTTCACTTATCTCCTTTTTTATTCTACCATGAATCCGCATCCTCTCCAAGCGGGAACTTTCCTGTTAAAGAAGTTTTTTCTGTGGTATACTCAGGATACGGGCGCGGAAAATGCATCAGAGGCGTCCGGAGAAAGGCGGTTTGCTCCTGATGAAGAAAAAGCTCCTTTTCCTCCTTCCCCTCGTCTGTCTCCTGCTGTCTGCGGCCGGAGCGGTCTTCGGAAGGATCCTTCCGGAAAAAACACGTTTCATACGGGTCTCCGAAGCCGTGTCTGAAAACAGTTCACGGCCTCAGGCCGCTTCCAATCCCCATTCCACGCTCAGCGTCCCTTCCTGTGTCACCAGGATCGGGGACGACTATTTCATCGTGGATACCTATCACGACCAGATCATCTTCAGCGACAGTCTGACGCGTCCCATAAACGAGTGGCAGGTCGCGACAGATCAGATCGCGCGCGGACACACCATCGCCGGGGACGGGACCGTGTATCTGGCGGACGATACGGAAAACAACCGGATCCTGATCCTGGAAAAAAAGGACGGCGCGTTCCTCCTGACCCAGGAATTTACCGATATCGGGATCCGTCCCCATTACGTGGTCTACGACGAGGCGACGGCGCGTTTTTATGCCTACAGCTCCATGACCGGCGAGCTCTATGTGTTCCGGCGCGTGGAGGATTTCCCCGTGGAAAAATCCTCCACGGAGAAGTCCTCCGCGGAAAAATCCTCCACGGAAACATCCTCCACGGAGGAATCCTCCCGGGTGGTGCTGGAGGAGATCCGGCGCATCGAAAAGCTGAACGGCGTATACGTCCGTTCCTTCACCATCCTGGGAGACGAGATCTATTTCGTCTCGGGCGCTTCCTCCATCATCCGGGCAAAATTAAAGGATCTTTCCATTCTGGAGGAGTATCCGGTTCCCGCGCAGATGGCGGGAATGATCCAGCTGGAAAAGATCCAGGATTATTTTTACATCACCGTCTCCACGGATGCCGCCGGGAACCAGGACTATGCCACCATCCTGCGCACCCGGGATCTGGGGCTTCTTGCATCCGGCGGATATGAAGACATCTATTCTTATTTTGTGGGCGGCGGAACGCCCTATTATATGGGAAGCTTCGACGGGCATTATTACCTGACGGAGCACCGGATCCCCGGCTGCTCCGTCTGGCAGTTCGATGTGATCGAAAATGAGATTACGGATGTGACGCTGCTGTACTGACCGCTGTCTGCGCGGTCTCACGGAGCCGGTTTCTCAGGGAAGAGAGGCCGGCTCTTTTTTTCCGCCCTCCGCCGGCTTCCTTCCCTCCGCCGGCTTCTTTTCCCCCGCCAGGTTGACGATCAGGATCCCGGCACAGACCAGCGCCAGCGCGGAAAGACCGGTCCATCCGAAGGCCTGGCTTCCCTCTCCCAGCAGGAGCGCGGACAGAAGGAAGCTGAACATGGGATTCATGAAGCCGAACACAGCCACCCTGCCCACCGGATTATACTTCAGCAGAATCCCCCACAGCGTATAGGCGGCCGCGGAGATGAACCCCATATACAGAAGCAGCGCCCAGCCGCCGGCGGATACGCCCGCCAGGTTCACCCGTCCTCCACCCAGAAGTCCCACCGCGGTGAGCACCATTCCGCCGCAGAAAAACTGATAGCCGCTCAGCACCACCGTATCCTCCTTCGCGGAATATTTTTTGATCAGCCCGGAGGAAAGGGCATAGCTCAGGGAAGAAAAGAGGATGAAGCCCTCTCCCAAAAGAGAGACGCTCATGTCAATGCCGTTTCCGGAAACGTTGATGATCACCACGCCCGCGAACCCGACCACACATCCCAGCAGTTTTCTGAACGTGAGCCTTTCCATATGAAACACCGCCACCGCAATGAAAATGGAAAGGAACACATTGGAGCCTCCGATGATGGCCGCCTTCACCCCTGTGGTATGAGCCAGACCGATATAGTAAAAAACATACTGCGCCACGGTCTGCACCATGGCAAGCTTCAGGATCATGGGAAGGGACGCACGTGCCGGCTTCAGAAGCCCCCCGCCGCTTTCCTTCCGATTCAGCAGGCTTCCTGCCAGAATGACCATCACGCCCGCCAGCATGAAGCGCATCCCGGCAAACACGATCTGCGCCATGCTGTCAGCGGCTTCGATATGAAACAGCTGATATCCGATCTTAATGCTTGGAGCCGCGCTCCCCCATAAAAAACAGCAGATCAGGGCACAGCCGAAGACTACTCCCATTCTGCTCATACGATTTTCCGTGCGATTCATTTTTTCCTCCATGCCGAAGCGATACGCTGAGGCCGCGAGGAGAAATCACGCAGGTGATTTCTCCTCTGCGATCACAGCAGTTTTGTGCTTCGGCGCAAAACTGCCGATTGAAAAATAAGCCATCGGGCTTATTTTTCAATCTTACCTCCAGGACGGTTTCTTTTCCATTCATCCGCTTCATCATACCACAATACGTCCCGAAAAAGAAGTCCGGCCCAAAATGTTACTGTTCAGCCTTCGGCAGAACAGTAACGGCATCCGGCCATTCCAATCGCTTCGCGATGGGCCGCCTGTACGTTTTCGTACGGTCTGCGCAGTAAATGCGCAGACCTGTCTGAACAGTAACGCCCAAAATCCATATTATTAAGATTTTCTTCCTTGTTTTTCCTCTCCGGATATTCCATAATATAGATAGGAAAAGGAAAGTATTTTGGGGATTTTCATCATAGAGGGGAGGCTTTTGTATGAAAAAGCAGCTTTGTCCGGGACCTGCTCTGCTGTCCTGTTTATCCATCTTTTCAAAGAAATGCCGTCGCTTTCCGGCCTTTCTTCTGATGTCCGCAGCCTGTCTCCTGTTTCTTGGGAGCAGTCTGTCCGTTCACGCCTCCGGTCAGACGCCTGCCGCTTCCGGCAGCTCTGTTCAGGAAGACGTCGCTTCGCCGGAGCCTGAACCCGCGTCGGAGAAGCAGTCTCTCCTGTCGGAAGAAAGCGGAGAAAAAGACGATCCTTCCGGGCCTGCGGATTCGTCCGCTTCCCCGTTTCAGTTTTCAGAAGGAACCATCACCGGATTTACAGAGGCTTATCTGGAAACTCTGACGCAGTCCGGCACGAAAAGCATGACCCTGACCATTCCCTCCGAGATCAACGGCGTTTCCGTCAAAGGGATCGGCGCAAAGGCCTTTCAGGACCTGCGTTTTCTGACAGGCGTGCTCCAGCTGCCGAATACGATCACCGACATAGGCGCGGGCGCTTTTTCCGGGACCGGCTTTTCCACCGTATACCTGCCGAAATCCCTTGCCTCCTGCGGAGCTTCCGCCTTTGACGGCGGTTCGGTTCTCATCTTTGCCAATCAGGACTCCTACGATCGTTTTGCCGGGACAGGGATCACTCCCGATCCGTCCCGGACCGGGTATCAGTTCACCCTGAGGCTGAAGAATGCGGACGGAACGGAAACCAAACGCAAGGCGCTTTTTTCCTTCCCGTTAAACTGGGAGAAGAACGCGCAGGGCGTATGGGCGGAGAATCCTGCCTGGAAGCTCCCCGCGATCCCCGGCGGCGACGGCTATTCCGACTGCCGGTGGGTTTTTGATCCGTCCGATGCAGACGCCGCAGGCGTCACGGAAACCTCTCCCGCAGCAGGAAGCACCCTGTATGCGGTAAGAACCATTGTCCCGCCTGTCATCCGCTTTGGGCCGAACATCGACGCCGTTTATAATGAAAAGGAGCATTCTCTGTCCGTTACGGCAGAACATCCCCTGTCCGTCTCCCCCGCAGCGGCAGGAAAGGACAGCGTGCGTTTCTTTTATACCTGGACATGGACGGAAAATGGAAAAGAACAGAAACAGGAAGGATATGACCTTTCCTCCCTTTCCTTTACCGACGCCTGCAGTCTGTCCGTCAGCGTCCTCGTGGAGGCGCGGGTCATGGGCGACGGGGAAAGCTATTCCGTTCTTGACAGCGCGGCGCATACCTGGACGGTAAAGATCGAAGAGCCGGAGTCTTCGGCGCCCGATGCTTCCGAGACGCCTTCGGAGTCTGATCAGCCGAAAAATCCGGACGGATCCGCCGATACGGAAAAAGGCGATGACGACGGCACGGAAGCGCCTGGCGACGGCAGCGACAAGAAGGACGACAGCGACGGGAAAGACGGTAGCGACAAGAAGGACGACGGCGGCAAAAAGGACGACGGCGACAAGAAAGACGACGGCGACAGCAAGGACGACGGTGATAAGAAAGACGACGGCAGCAAGGACGACGGTGATAAGAAGGAGGACGGCGACGGGGAAAACAACGATCCGGACGACTCCGGCAAGTCCGAAGATACCGACTCCCCTCTCACACAGGACGAGGTACGGAAACTGTTCCGTGAGCTTCCGAAGCTGCAGGAAGGCGCAGAATGCAGTCAAGAAACCATAGGAAATTATCTGAACGCCTGGATCCAGTATCAGAAAATGCGCCGGGAAAGCGGCGGCAGTCTTCCCGGGACGGTACTGCAGGACTACTTTGAAAGCCTTGCCTGCCTTCCCTGCATCCGTCTGCAGACAGATGCTGATTCGGATGTGAAGGATCTTGTTTCCGTCAAGGATTCTTCCCCGCTCCTTTCCGCCCTCACGGAGAAGGAAGCGCAGCAGCTTATGGACGGCCAGGCAGAACTCATTACCTTTACTCTGGAAATCCGCTCTGCCGGGCTTACAGAGGAAGAAGAAAAGGAAATCCGCTCCCTGCTGGAAAAACCGGTACTTCTGAAAAGCTTCCGGATCTCCCTGAAAAAGACGGTTCAAAAAGGAAATGCATCGAACGACTATGCGCTGAATTCCATTCCGCTGACGCTTCAGTTCTCCATAACCGACAGCGAAAAAGCAGAAGAAGGCTATGAGCGGATGTTCCATGCCGCCATCCTGACGGAGACAAATACAAAAGAGCGGAAGGCCAGTCTTCTGGCGGAATCCGCGGATATGAATTTTGCCGCAGAAGTCTCCTCCTTCCCGGCTGTGTTTACCCTGCTGTATGAGGACAAAAAAATCGCGGAAGAGACGCCGTCCGAAACGGAATCTCCTTCTGAAACGGAATCCCCCTCTGAAACGGAATCTCCCTCTGAAACGGAGTCTCCTTCCGTCCCTCAGGCCGGCGGTTCCACCGGAGGATCTTCCGGCGGCAGCTCCTCCGGAAATACTTCTTCCGGAAGCAATCCATCCTCCGGCGGTTCTTCCGGAAGCAATTCTTCCGATAGCCATCACGATGATGACGACGATGATGTTCAGGTCCCGGATTACGAGAAGGAATTCTGGGATGAGGTGCGAAGTCTCATCCAAAAGGCCAAAGCCGGCGAAACCGTCAATGTAAACGCGGTCACATACGATAAGATGCCGGAAAATGTCATGGATGCTCTGCGGAGAAATCCCTATGTGGCCCTGATCGTCCGCTGGGACGGAGGGGATCCGGTTATCATACCCGCGCTTACCGCGCTGGCGAAGGAGGAGGGCCGCGTGTACTATCCGCTCTCCTATCTGAGCAGCCTGTATCGGACGATCAACGCCGCCCTCGCCCAGCCGCTTCCCTCCGTAAACGCGGCGCCGCAGATCACAGCGCCGGTTCAGTCCACTTCCGATTATACGCCGACGCCGGAATCCAGCGGCATTAAAAAAGGAAGCTCTTCCACGCAGAGCGCGGCGGACACTGCCGACACAAAACCGGAAGATGCAGAGTCTCCCGAAAAGGAGACCGCCGCCGAACCGGAAGGAGGCACAGCGGCCGGGCCGCAGGCAGAGTCTTCCGATGACTCTCAGGTTCTGGATACCGCCCAGGTTACTCAGGTGCAGAAAAACCAGAGTCCCGTGACCATTATTGTACTCATTGCTTCCGCCGCCCTTCTGCTTCTGGTGGCCGTGCTCATTGCCGTCCTTCTGACGATGAAGAGGCGATAGGAAAATTCCTGCGCGCATGCAGAATCAGCTCTGCCGCCGTGGCGGCTGCGGTCTGCCTTTCATACCAGATCATCGCGGCCGCGATCAGACCGATCAGATTGAGGGCACTTCCCGCCATGGTAAAAATCCGGGCGTCCATCTTCCCGGCATCTGATTTCAGGATGCCGGGCCGTCCGTTTTCTGACGCACTGTTTTCCCATTCCGGATATACCGTCTGAACCACCGCAGCTTGCGTGCCCTTGAGAAGGTAATCTGTCGTCACATCAAAATCATCGCTCAGGAGAACGATTTTTTCCAGATCGGGCGAGGTCTGCCCGGGATTATACAGAAGTTGGAAGCGAAGTTCATATTGATATTTTCGATGACCGAATGGAAATCTATTCGCCCGGCAGAATGTTCGATGGATCTCTGGTGCGGAACCTGGATACGGACAGAATGGCTTCCAGACGCCGTAATCCCATAATAGCCGACATTTTCAGCCGCATGCACTATATGGAGCGCAGGGGAAGCGGTTTTCGGAAAATCAAGGCCGATTATCATAATGCAGTCAATTTTGCTCCTGATCTGGAACCCGAATTCAGCTCCACTCCGTCATCCTTCTTTGTAACACTTTATAATTTGAACTATTGTGTGCCGGTGAAAAGTGATGAAAAACAGAACTTTCATGGACATAGAAGGAAAAGGGAAATATCGTTTCAAATTTTTTAGTCACTAACTTAATCACCGGGAGGATTCAACCATGCCAAAAGGACTCATTCTGCTGGGCCCCTCCGGGTCTGGAAAAACCACGCTTGGAAAGCTCGTCGCCGGGAGGCTTGGAATCGCTTTTCTGGATATCGACGATTATATCTGGAGGACGGATACGGCAATTCCGTATACCGTCATGTACACAAAAGCAGAGAAAATCAGACGGCTCATGGAGGCGGCGGAAAAAGCGGGAGAATTTGTCATGGCCGGTTCCATGAACAGCTTTCATGAATATTTTGATCCCTTTTTTCTGCTTGCGGTTTATCTGACCGCTGAGGAAAAGCTCCGTGTCAGCCGGGTCCACGACCGGGAGCTGGCGGAATTCGGAAGCCGGATCCTGCCGGGCGGAGATATGTTTGAAGCGCATCAGGCATTTATTCTCTCTGTTCCGTATTCCCTTTGCCCTGTGTCTCTTTGCCCCTTATTCTTCCAGAATCCCGGGGCCATAGTCCGTCAGCGCCGTGGTGATATAGGTGTCCCCCAGCATATCCCGATTCTCATACGCGAACCTCCACAGCTTTTTATAATACGCTTTCTTAACCGAAGCATATTCTTCTTTTCCGGCCAGATTATGGCATTCGCCCGGATCGCAGGTTAAATCGTAAAGCTCATCGAAGTCAAAGCCATTATAGACAAACTTGTATCTGTCGTCAAATACAGCCCGCTGTATTCCGTACAGCTCATTTCCATTGGTCTGGGTAAAAAGCTCGGTTCTCCAGTTTTCCGGATGTTTTCCCTCAAGGAACGGAACCAGCGACCGGCCGGCAAAGCTCCGGTCCGCGGAAATCCCGGCCAGTTCCAGCAGGGTGGGCGCATAGTCCGCCAGCGAAACCAGCGCCTCCACGGCTTCTCCCTTTGCCCGGATTCCGCCATAGCCTGCCACCGAACAGATATGATAGGCTTCCTCAAAGCAGGGCAGCCCTTTGGTCCAAAGGCCATGGGCTCCCGCATAATCTCCATGATCCGACAGATAGATCACAATCGTGCGGTCCAGCAGCCCTCTGTCCTCCAGCTCTTTCAGGATTTCCCCGAAAAGAGCGTCCTCATAGCTGCAGAAGGCGAGATAATGCTGCAGGCTCCGTTTCTGCTCCTCTTCTGTCATCTGGCGGAACCGTTTCTGCGTCCTCCGGTACAGATTGGGCCTGTCCGCAAGATCATCCTCAAAGCTTTCCGGAAGCTCAATTTTCTCCAGCGGATACAGCTCCAGATATTTTTCAGGCACGATATAGGGATCATGCGGCCCCAGCGTTCCCACATACATGCAGAAGGGCTCTTTGTCAGGAAGCTCCCTGATCTTCTCTCTGGCTGCCCGTACCACGTCCTCATCTCCGAATGGGTTTTCCGCCTCTCCATACTGACGGTATTTGGGGAAACCGATGCGCACGATTTCTCCGTCCCCTCTGCGCGCGCCTTCCTTCACATCATTTTTCTGCTTCAGCCAGCGCCAGTCCCGCATGTCCGGAGTCCGTTTCCTTCCCGCGGCCGCTCCCGCTTTCCGGAGGTTTTCGGAAAGCTCTTCAAACCCTCTGTTCCGCGGGCCCTCCAGCGCGCTGACATGCCATTTTCCGCTGTAGTACAGATGATATCCGCTTTCCTTCAGATCCTCGGAAAACAGCCTCACATCATCGTACAGTCCCTTCGACAGGGCATCCGCCAGATCCACGTTGTTCCACACCCCATGCCGGGACGGATACAGCCCGGAGAAAAAAGTGGCCCTGCTGGGACAGCAATGGGGAGACGGGCAGTAGGCCCGCCGGAATACCACTCCGTTTTCCGCAAGCTTCTCCAGGTTCGGCGTTATCGCTTTCCCGAACGTGGGCTGCATGTCTCCCCTCTGCTGATCCGTCATGAAGATCAGAAAATTCGGTTTCATAAAATTGGATTCCCCCTTTACCTGTTACTTCCCCACAAAATAATCGTTATTCATAAGCCTTCCCCGAATGCCAAAACCAATCTCATATCCTGATATATCTCTGATTCCTGCTGTCAGGCTTATCCGGAATTGTCATGCGGATGAGGTTCCTTTCTCCTGCCGGCTGTAAATAATTTCTGCGGAAACGTGAATGGACCTGATATGGTTGTTTCTTCTCAAATGTGGTTTTGATTCCAGGCTGCTGATAGCCGTAATTCGTCCCATTTTTTCTGAAACAGAGGACACATATGATAATATCTCATTTGTTATGGTAAAGGGCGATTTATAATCTCCCATGATGACGCCTCCATGTACTTGCGTATTATCTTGCGTACTTTCTTCCTCTCCCTCAGTTACCCTCATCAGATCAGGAAGCTCCTTGTGAAAAAAGAGGATCGGGAAAAGGCCGGGCTGATTCTGGAAAAACAGACGGAGGATATTCTGACTGCGCTCCGGAAGGGAGGTTCCCATGGGATGTCTCGGTAATCTTTTGTGGTTTCTTTTCGGCGGATGCGTCAGCGGACTGAGCTGGTGTCTGGCCGGCGCGCTCTGGTGTATCACCATCATCGGCATTCCCTTCGGGCTGCAGCATTTTAAAATCGCGAAGCTGGCGCTCATGCCGTTTGGGGCGGAGGTTGTGTGAATTACACTTCCAGCTTCAGCGTTTTTCCCGGAAGAAGGCTGTAGCTTTTCTCTCCCAGAATAACCGTCCCTCCCGGCACATCGGCCGAAACGGTCAGGCAGGGCTTTTCCCAGGAAATGCGGACAGTTCCGTTCTTTACGGGAAATTCTCCGGAGAACCGCTCCAGAATATGGATGCCCTCTGGCTGTACGGCAAATTCCTGATAGCCCGGCTTTGTCGGATACAGCCCCGCAAAATAGCGGCCGATCAGATAAATCGGGCTCGCTCCCCAGGCATGGCAGAGGCTCTTTCCGTAGGGATCTCCGTACATTTCGTATCTTTCCTCTCCTGTCTGGGCAGGATCATACTCTTCCCAGAAGGTCACGGCTCCCATATCCAGCATTCCGCCCCAGTATTCCAGGATTTTCCCGTAAACCTCTTTCAGCCTCCCCATTTTTGCCAGAGCGTCCAGTTCATAGTACTTGAAATAGGGCGTTGTGATCGGAGCGACCGCATCGCTGCAGATCACATTTTTCAAAATGGAAGCCTTCTGAGCTTCATCCGCCACATCAAAAAGAACCGCCCACAGATTGCTCTGCCTGCTGATATGCCTTTTTCCAGATTCATAGCTGTCTATAAAGCCGCCCTTTTCCTCATCCCAGAAATATTCCGTAATATTCCTGCGAAGCTTACGCAGGCGTTCTTCGTATCCGCATGCCTCTTTTCCCAGAACAGCGGCGCATTCCACAACGCACTGGAGACAGTGCGCGAGAAGCACCTGCTCCGCGCACATGCAGCCCTCCTTGTCCAGATCGGCCCAGTCCACAAAAATCCAGTCGTCTTCTCTTCCATACAGAAAACCGGACTCATTCGTCTGCCGCAGGCAGTATTCCAGCAGGCTGATCACTTTGGGATAGATAAAATCCAGAAATTCCCGGTTCCCGGACATTTCATAGCTGTTTTTCACAGATGCGATCCAGAGCATGGAATAGTCCACGATGGTGTTCATATGCTGCCTTACCGGATCCTTTCCCCGCAGAGCGAGCAGCGTTCTCTGAACCAGCTCCTCGTCCCCGAACAGATACCGGCTGACAAAAAAGCTCTGGTACGCGTCGCCGGACCAGATCCACTGATCCCTTTTGATCCCATCCAGGATAAACAGGCCGCTGCACAATCGGAAGGTTTCCATGGACACCTTCCAGATCCGGTTCATTTTTTCATCATTACAGGCAAAAGTCCCCCGTACGGGAATGGGAATAAACTGGTGCAGCGCTTCCGCCTCGATCTGTTCCGCTTCCTTTTCCGGAATATACAGGTAACGAAACGCCCTTCTGCGAAAATCGGTATGTTCATCCGCGTTTTCTTCCTTATAATAACAGCGCTCCACATCCAGCGCTTCTGTTTCCGATTCTCCATAGCAGACCGTCACCCGGACTCCGGAGGGATATTGCAGGAAATGCGGCCTGCCCGTAACGGCCCTCCCAAAATCAAACAGGCAGCCGCCATTCACCTTTCTTCTGCTGACACAGGGGACTCTCTCCTCCTGCCAGTTGATTCTGTTCGGATCCTGCTCCGGGCTCTGATACAGGCCGGAGGTTCCCGCCGCCTCGATATGACCTGCCATATCATCCGCGCTCCAGTCCGATCCGGTACGGATCACCGTTCCCTCCGCCCAGGCGCACGGAAGGCCTTCCGGATTCGCCACAAAAATTTCAATCAGATTCCGGCCAGGCATGCAGGTGATGGTTTCCCCGCACCGATGCTTTTCATCGTTCACTCTTACATAACCGATTCCGCAGATTTTTACCTGAAAACGCTCCTCCTGCGTCAGTACATACTCCCGAAACAGCCTCACGTTCCGAAGGCAGTCGTCCATATACCAATATGCCGGCCAGCGCATTCCCCTTTCTTCTCTCACACAGTTCTGAAGCATTCCCTGATGGATTTCAAAATCTCCGGGATACCAGATCCATTCTGCCATCCTGACTCCTCCTTTCTGCCGCTGTGCACAATCATTATACAATATCCGAAGACGCCTGGGTAGAAGACAATATTTCAAGTCTGGAAATATTTTCACAGGCAATCTGCGTGTTCACGATCCGCAGCCAGCCCTCCTGTCGGCTGACCGCGGCGACCATGCCCCTCACGCAGACATATTCCCCGTCCTGAAAATACTCCGCCTCAACCATGTCCATTTTTCCGATCCGGGCAAGCTCCCGGTCCAGCTCCGCGCGCTCCTCCTCCGACAGGCTCCTCTTGGGAACGCGTATCCGCTCCTTTTCCCGGAGCGCCTCCTGAAATCCCTTCAGCGCGTCGAAGGGCATGAACTGCTTCGCCCGGTCAGAGCGGTCCATTTTGGGCCTGATCCTGCCTGGTTTTCCCGCTTTTCTTTTTTCCACTTCCTGCCTCTCCCTTTCTCGTTTCACCGGCCGTTTCCGCCTCCCGCTCTGCCATATCCCCGGTCAGTTCTTCGCCGAATTCCCCGCTCTTATGCCCGCCGATCTGACTGTTGCGCTCTCTCGCGGTTCCCGCTTCCTGCAGATCCATGCCGCGCAGAATGGCGTTTTTCCCGAATTTTCTCTTGATCTCCAGCGCGGCCTTCTGCGCACGTCTGTCCCGTTCCGTCTCCTCCCTGTCTGAAAACAGGCTGTACTGCACGTAGGCTTCCCGGGTCACATGATTGGCCGTCAGGCTCAGGCGGCGGATGGGAAGCGCGGGATCCGCGATCCGCTCATATACCTCACAGACATGGGGGACGATGGCCCGGTAAGTGTTCGCCGCCTCCGGGAGCGACGCCGTCCCGTGCACATGTCCCAGCTTCAGGGCGTTGGAAAAGCCCAGGGAAAGGGTCACGGACTCCGTGACCAGCCCCCTGCCCGCCAGCTCCAGGCAGAGCGCGTCCGTCATTTCCTTCACCACCAGAAGACATTCCTCGTGGCTGTAGTCCCGCGCCAGTACCTGCCCGCTGGAAATGGAGCTGCTTTCCGGGCGATATGCCTTGATGTCCGCCATGGTTACGCTCTCCCGCCCCCAGGCGTGATCGATCAGAAGCTCCGCATCCACGCCGAACATCTTATAAAGCATGTCCTCGTCCGCCTGCGCCACATCCTTCATGGTCAGAAGCCCAAGGCTTCCCAGGCGGTTCACCGTGCCGCGTCCGATCCGCCAGAAATCCGTCAGCGGCCGATGCTCCCACAGGGTCTTCCGGTACAGCTCTTCCGTCAGGAAACCGATATGATCCTCCGCGTGCTTGGCCGTAATGTCAAGCGCCACCTTCGCCAGATACAGATTCGTTCCGATCCCCGCCGTGGCCGTTATTCCCGTCTCCCGCCTCACATCCTCCATGATCGTTACGGCAAGCTGCCTGGCGGTCATTCCATACAGGCCCAGATACTCCGTCACATCCAGAAAGGCTTCGTCGATGGAATAGACATGGATATCCTCCTTCGCCACATATCTCAGATAAATGGCGTAGATATTGGCGGAATATTCAATATACAGCTTCATCCGCGGCGGCGCCATGATATAGGGGATCTGCTTCGGGATCTCAAAGACCCGGCAGCGGTTCTTCACCCCCAGCGCCTTCAGGGAAGGCGAGACCGCCAGACAGATCGTCCCTTCTCCCCGTTCCGGATCCGCCACCACCAGATTCGTGGTCAGCGCGTCCATGCAGCGCTCCACGCATTCCACCGACGCATAGAAGGATTTCAGATCAATGCAGAGATAGCTTCTGGTTCCCATTTTTCAAACCTTTTTTCTTTTTCCTTTACACTTTTTTTATGGACGCTCCATAAAATAGTCACATTTTTCCTGTAACATAGCAACCATAGAAGCCGACGGGCTTTTCAACATAGATGGATACTCTTTTTCATTACCTGGGGAAATGGAACTCATCCGTTTCCCCTTCCTCCTATTATTTCCGCAATTACCATTCCGCGATCAGCGGCCTCGGATACAGCCACCATTTCTCAAAATCCATACAGTAACGGGACTGGTAAACGGCAGGTTCCCTGTTGTGGTCAAGGGAGGTCCAGGAACGATAGCTTTCCATGATCCTGTCCGCAAGTTCGTCCTCCATCGTCTCACAAAAGCGGCGGCACAGCTCCACAATGTCCTGAGGCCTGTTCTCCAGCGCGGCCACCGTCTCCTCCAGCCTCCTGTTGCAGGGAAAAAGGACCCGGTTCTCCTGCAGGATCAGCCGGTAGATACAGTAAACGATCTCGCTTGCCGTCCTCGCCCTCATATACCCTTCCGGCGCGCAGCATTTCCAGAAATAATTGTAATTCAGCATCAGATCGCTGTAAAAGGACAGTATTTTTTCTTCCCTTTCCTTTTCCTGGAAAACCGGAATGGCCTCCACCAGCCCCTCGATCTCCGGGTCAGAGGAAAAAAGCACCCTGGATCCGATAAAAGAGTTGCGGGTAGGCTCGCTTCCTCTTTCCGCGGCCGCTCTCAGGTAATCCTTCGTCATATATTTCACATCAAAATATCCGCCCTCATAGGTACACAGCCCGTCAATGGTCTCCGCTGTCCTGTTTTCTTCAAGGAGCGTTTCATAATACGCATCCGGGACGATCACCATCGCATCCAGATCCGAATCCGGCCGCTCCATTCCCTTTGCCACCGATCCGCCGAAGATGATGGCAATGACCTCTTTCCTTTTCCGGAAATAGTCCTCCATGATCTTCAGGGATTCTTCATGATGCCTGTACATTTGCAGGTACCTCCTTCACGCTTTGTGACCACTATACCGGATTCCGGCCGCGCATGCAAGCGCGGTTGCCGTCAGGCAACATCTATCGGCAATTTTTTGATCGCCTATGTGCTGAATGCGCATCCACAGCGGAGCGACTTTTGCATTGGATATGGAATTGGGGAACAAATTCGCATTTTTATAACGAGATTTGTTCCCCAATTATAGGAATACATGAATTATAGGAATACATGAAATAGTCTGCCCTGATTTCAAAATGATATGTTGCAGAAAAAATGCCACGCTCATCATAAACACTGGCAGGGTTACTGCTGCCGCAGAGGCTTGCACGGGTGAGCGCCATAATGCTTCCTCCTTAAAGAAGCCAGCGGCTCCCTTGCGTCATGGAGCTGTCCGTCCCGTTCAAACTCGGCCTCTGCTTCTGAAATTGCGGTGTCTATCGCTGCATTTTCCACCATCGCCTCGTAGGTTTCGATACTCATCACCACCAGATCGCCATACCCGTTCTTCGTGATAAATACCTGCTCCCGGCGTGCATGGCAGATGTCCGAAATCTCGTTGGTGTTGCGAAGGTCTGTAATCGGTCTAATCTGCGGCATATTGTCACCTCCTATCTTCTATTAAGGCAGGTATTGTAGGTCTTTCGGCACTGGAACAATGTCCCGAAAAAGCTTCTTAAATTCGTATTTTTACAATTTATACCTCAATTCTCCATTCTGCAGCACTTCTAATTTCCCGGCATACATTTCTTCAATCACCTGCTCACATGGTACTCTGCGCATGCGCATTTCTTTTGAATTATCATGAACTCTGAATGTCGTCTGATTATGTTCCCGCCGTTCTTTCAAAT
>DXDD01000065.1 GCA_019115665.1 Candidatus Eisenbergiella pullistercoris
ACGAAACTGCCTGTTCTCCGGCAACATGGTAATTACGCATCATGTCATTCATCGGATGGTGCAGCAGCGAACCATCAAATAGAATAAAATCGTAAGTTTCATCAATCCCTGCCGCGAATAATTCCCATACGCTTTCATAAATGGATGTATATTCAGCAAACGGTACAGGATGCTCAGGCTTATAACAAAACTCTTTTTCCTTCAGTTCCGACAGAAGCGGTTCCTGAAATAAAGGCTCCTCCTGATTATAATATCTGATCAACTTTCCATTTTTCACACGTATCGTATAACGCCGAATGGCGCTTCGTTCAGAAGCGTATTTGAAACAAAGTGTTTCGTACTCCGCATCAGTCAGCCAGGCTGTGCTATAGAAATCAATGGGATTTGCAAAATCAGATTCCAGATATGCCTTTATCTCATACCCCTGCTGCTTCAGATCTTTCGCAATTCGGGAAACCATCGTGGATTTTCCCACCCCTGAAATACCTTCGATAAATACCAGTTCAGTCATAACCCCTCTTTTCTATATTTGTCTTCTGCGCAAGCACATGGTAATGAAAGGAAGAAAAGGTACTTCCGTCCCGCTCCCGGAAGTCAGGAGTTCTCTGCCCCATGGCGCGGCTTCCCCCTGAAAAAAGCCGGGCGGCTGAAGATCAGCCGCCCAGTCCTTTGCGGGTAACGCCGTACTGGTAATAATCCAGCTCCAGCGCGTCCCTTGTTTCATTATCCTGAAAATGCCACCATTCGGAACGCAGGATGGCAAATCCCGCGCCGGTCATATATTTGTTCAGAAGATCGGCATTTTCATTGTTCCGATCGATCGTCGCATACCAGCTCAGATCATGCATCCTCGTCTGCATCTCAAGTTCTTCCCCGTCCAGGGTCTCCAGCGTCAGATCCAGCGCAATTCCCATATTATGGGCGGATCCCACCCTGGCCAGAAAATTGGAAAGCTTATAGGAGCCGTTCGTGACCAGATTCCGGTAAACGGGAACAAGCTCCTTTTCTTCCTCCGGCTGCCAGTCAGGGGGCAGAAGGCCCGCCGCCTTCAGCATCTGGATCTCTTCCTCCGTAATCTCTGCCGGATCCTCAGAATCGGTTTCCGTTTCCGCCAAACCGGCTTCTGTCTGGGGTACCGTCATTCCTCTCAGCACCTCCAGCTGCTGCTGCAGAAGCTTTTCTTCTTCCGAAGGCCCGATCAGCTCCTCCAGCTCCCGGATATCTTCCTCCGACCAGTCCTCCGGCCATTCCTCAGGCGCAGCCTCCGCACCGGTCTCTGCGCCTGTTCCGCCTTCCTCTGCTCCGGTCTCTTCGCCTTCTCCGCTCACGGTTATCGTCACAGGAAGCGGCTCGTCCAGAATACGCTCTGCGGTCTGGTACAGCTCCTCCGTCGCCTCATGCGGGCGGTAGGCATCATAGATCTTCAGCCGGTACCCGTCCTCCAGCGCCGCTTTCGCCGCAATGATCAGCTTTTCGCAGCAGGGGTACAGGTAAGGAACCAGATATTCTCCGTCAGAAAGGAGGATTTCCTCATATCCCCAGATCACCGTATCCGTGATCTCCGGAATCTCAAAGCCATGCATCATATACAGGGCGCTGTAGCTGTTTACAATATCATAGGAGCACAGCTCTCCCAGATAATCGGAAAGATTGATCAGACAGTAGTTGCTGTCAATGTAGCCCTGCGTCCCGCCTTCCTCTACCAGGAAGCTTCCGTCTTTCTCTTCCAGGACGCGATAGGCCTTTAAGGCCTCCGTCTGCACTCCCGTATCCGCCATGGTATCCGGCGCGTACAGCGTCATCTCCTTCACCGGCCAGATCGTGCAGGAAAGCGTCAGAAGCTCCGTGAATATCTCCGCTTCATCCTCCGCGACCACTGAGCCGTCATTTTCCACCGCCTCCACCCGATAGGTATAGGCTGTTCCCGAATGAAGCATCTCCGTATCATACTTCAGCTCTTCTCCGAGAGCTACCTCGGCGACCGTTTCCCAGGCGTTTCCGCCAAAGCTCCTCTGCACCTGGAACTTTCTTCCCAGCGTCTCATTCCAGGTAAAGGAATACCTGTTTTCGCCAAGCTGCTCACAGGACAGTTCCATTATCCTGGTGAGGATTTTTTCTCTTGAAACGACCATGGTTTCCGCCGCCGGTCCCGTCACCACATATCCGTTCCCGGGCCGGGAAGCGCGGACTGCAAAGCTGGCAGGCTCCTCGTATGCGGGAATCGGATAGTCCCCTTCCTCACCGAAGGAAACCGTCAGCTCCCCGTTTTCGATCTCCCGCTCCCGCTGCAGGGTCCCGTCGGAATCCTTCCAGAGCGAATAGGTCAGTTCTTCCCTGGTGTCAAACCGCGCCGTCAGCAGCTGGGATTCCGCATCCATGCTGTATTCCAGCCCCTCCACGGCCGGCGCATCCAGCTGCGCCGTTACCGTAAAGGGCGTGCTTCCGTGCCGGGTTGCAGTCCCGAACAGAGTCCGGAACCGGGCCACCGGAGTGATCGCTATCACCGCCTCTTCTGCGGGAAGCTCTCCCACCAGACAGCTGTTCTCTTCGCATTCTCCGCGCCAGAGCACCTCTCCCGTCTCTTTTCCTCCGGACGCCCGCGAGATTTTCACCGCATAGCGCTCCGCATCCTCCAGCTGCGGCCAGGAAAGCCTGTAATTTTTCCCGTCCTCCGTACTGAGTCCCACCTCCGCCCAGTCCGGGAACCTCAGGTCCGCATTCCGGTATTCCAGCCAGAGGAGAAATCCGGTTACCGCTGCGATGAGCAGAATGACCTCCAGAGCGATCAGAAGGAAACGGGTCCGGTTCCATCTCGGCATCATTCTGCGTCCTTTCCTGTGCTGTTTTTTTCCCCCCGCCGATTTCCATCTGTTTTTCCGCATGCTTCAGGACCTTATCCTTTCACATAACGCCACGGGACGTTCTTATAAGACATTGCGAAGAAATCATATTTCTGATTTTTCTTCAGATAGGCCATTTCCAGTTCCGTATCAAAGATCAGGGATTCTCCGTTTACGACGATCTCCACCCAGCCATGCGGAGACTGCCTTGTGGATCCGACCAGCCCGCTGACGATCTGGGAATCAAAGCCCAGTGCCCGGGAAAGGTAATAGAATACGGACGCATAGCAGTAGCAGTTTCCCCTGCCGGTGCTGAACATGGTAAGGGCCTCGTCATGCTCCCAGCCGGTCTGGCCAACCTCATAATAATTGCGCTTGAGATAGGTAAAGCTGTCGCGGGTATAAACATATACGTCGCGGAGAAGATCCGCCCGCGTCTTTCCCTCCGCCACAAAGGCGGCGAGCACAGCCTCCACGTAGGTATCCAGCACCTCGTCTCCGCTGGTGTATTTGCCGTCGGGGCCGAAATAAAGCGTTCCCCGGAATTCATCGCGGACAAGATCCTGCGTCTCCGGATCCACATAATACAGATCCGTACCCACGAGCATGGGACCGTAAATGGGCTGTACCGCCGGAGCGGTCTGCCCTGCCGCCTGTGCGGGCGGCGCCTCGGTTCCGATCACAGGTTCCGCAGTCACAGCCGTTTGTGCCGCAGGAGCCGCAGCCGCAGGTACCGCAGCAGGCGCTTCAGCCACGGCCGCCGTCTCAGCCTTTGCCGTTCCGGCAGCCTGCACGCTGCAGTTTCCCGGGCCGGCAAAGAGCAGAAGTCCCATGAGGAAAGCCCCGGCCGGCATCATCAGTTTTCGCAGAATATGTTTTCTATTCAACATAACTTACTACCTCCCCCGTCGCATCTCTATAGGTGTAAACAGTAAAGCCGTCATAGTAAAGGTTTCCGTCCTCTCCGTCTCCCAGACAGCTCGGCGCATAGTCTGTAGAGACCGGCGCTCCGATAGCCTGGATCAGGGCGTCCACGGAAGAGCCTTCAAAGCTCTTGGCCGTTTCAAAAAGGCTTCCTCCCGCCGGCGCCGCAGCCTCTGCCGCGGGAACCGCAGCTTCTGCCGCAGGCTGTACGGGTGCTTCTGCCGCGGATGTTCCCGCAGCTGCGGCATCCCCTCCGGACGCGGCCGCGCTTCCCGCGCTTTCAGCCGCCGGTGCCGCGCTTCCGGCATCCGCCGAAGCAGCACTTTCCGCGCTTCCGGCGCTCTCCGCGCTTTCCGAAGCTGCGGCCGCTTCCCCGCCTTTGGCGCTTTCCGAAGCCGCATCTTCCGCGGAGCTGCTTTCGGTCTCCGCCTCGGTGCTTTCCGTCTCCGCTTCGGTTTCATCGCTTTCCGTTTCGGTTCCTGCCTCTTCGGTTTCAGCGCTTTCCGCTTCGGTTTCCGGTTCCGTACTTTCCTTCTCAGCGGCTTCCGCGCTCTCCGTTTCTTCCATTTCCACACTTTCCGCGGCCGCCTGCAGCGCCGTTTCCGTCTCCCGGGCGGACGCCGCGTCCTCCCCGCAGGCCGTCAGCATGACTGCCAGGGCGGCAGCCGCCGCTAAAAGAATCTTCTTTTTCATCTCGTTCCTCCTCGTATCATACGTAGTTTATGAAAAACAGCGGCGACGTTTTCCGTCCCAAACACCGGACGGCTTTCTTTCTGCTCCCACTGTCATCATCCTTTTCTGCCCCATCTTCAGGGAAGTCCGATTTCAGAAATTCCGGCCTCGCACCGCATCCAGCCGCCGTTTTCTCTCCAGAATACCGTGCAGGCTTCCGCCTCCGGAAGGCAGGCCGTAAATGTGCGCTCTCCCGAAATCCAGGCTTCGTACATCCTTCCTCCGTCCAGCTGCAGATAAACGGGCGAATCCGGATCCGGCTGCGCCGCCGTCTCTCCCTCCACACGGATGTATCCCTCCGGCGCGCCGGACCTCGCAGGAGATACAAAAGCCTCTCCCTCCGCCGCATCCGGGATCCCTTCTTCTCTCTCCGGAGCCGGGAAAACAGCCGGCTGCTCCATCAGCCAGCGGATATTTCTTTCCACCAGCTCTATCATCACCACGTCTGCCTGCGTCGCCCCGATCTTCGTCAGATCGTAGGCGGACTGCCGGGAAAAATGCGCCCTTTCAAAGCTGTCGGCCAGATAGGGATACAGAAGCTCTCCGAAGGAATCCCGGAACATCAGAAGAGAACCGCTCTCTCCGCCTGTCGTCTCGATCGTAATGCTGTCCGGCTGCGTTCCCTCCGGCTCCTGAAATTCCAGCCCCGCAGGCGGCGTATCCGTTTCCGGGTCTGCGGCCGCAGGGAAAAGCATCTCATACAGATCTCCCGTATGCGGCTCCGCACCGGAAAAATCCCCGTCAAAATACGCGCTTTCCCGTCCCACAGCCGCCAGCGCCTGATCTGCCGCCAGCGCCGCGCCCCTTGAAGTCCAGTGGGAATCGTGGGCAAAATACAGAAGGGTCTCCTCCGACAGGAACACCTCCGACAGATCCGTATAAGCCACCTGCCGCTCCGTCAGCTCTTTCATGAGACGTTCCGCGTTCCGCTCCGTCTGCGCGGCCGGATATCCCTGAAGGTATTCCGGATACAGCGAGCTTTTATTGGGGGCGATGAAAAACAGGAACTCCGCTCCCTCCCCTTCTGCATACTCCTGCATCAGGGATAGATTGTTTGCCGCCGCAAAAACCTCCCGCTCCGTCAGCGGCTCCGAGCCGGCATAATCCGCCATTTCGTCCCCGTAAAAGAGCCAGCCGTCCCGCCCGGTCACCACATCCTCGTCCGCGGACTGGCCGAAAAGAGCCTTCAGTCCGGCATACCCGGTGATCAGCTCCCGGCGCAGGAAAAAGGTATCCGACACATAATCCGTCAGCTCCGTCAGATATGCCATATTCGGTTTTCCTTCCTGAACCGGTTCAGGCGTACGGGCCGGTATCTCATTCGCCAGCGCTCCCGACGGGCCGAAAAAGAGCATACCCGCAGAGGGCACAAGACAGATGAGCAGGAATAACAGGATAAAAAGAAACGCTGCCTTCGATTTCATGATCCACCTCAAAACTGGGCATAGATAAACGGCGAAAAACCGCCGGATGCGAGCGCCGCAAAGCACAGCGCAAGCAGCAGGAGACCCGCCAGACAGGAACAGCCTTCCGCGATCCTCCGCATTCCGGGAGACAGAGTCTCCACTCTCTTTTTCAGGGCGGGAAGAACAGGCATGGCAAGAACCGCCGCCGCAGCCAGCATCAGCATGGTATAGCTTCCGCAGATCCTGCGCAGGAGAAGATTCCCCTCCGCCGTAAAGGAAAAGCCGGTAAACATGGCTGACAGCATATCAAAGCCGGCTTTCGCCGACTCCGCCCGGAACATCACAAAGCCCAGACATACCGCGAGAAGAAGATATACCCGGGAAAGCACGCGCCCGGGAGCCGTTTTTCTCCACCGCTCCACATTCAGCACCCGCAGGCTTTCCAGCGCGGCAAGCAGCCCGTGCCATACGCCCCAGAGCAGGAAGGTCAGTCCTGCGCCGTGCCAGACCCCGCAGAGGGCAAAAACAATGAATTTATTCCCCGCCGTACGCCATTTCCCTTTTCTGCTTCCTCCCAGAGGGATGTACAGATAATCCCGGAACCAGAAGGAAAGGGACATGTGCCAGCGCCTCCAGAAGTCGGAAATGGACACGGCGGCGTAAGGATAGCGGAAGTTTTCCGGGCTGTGAAAGCCCAGCGCCTCACCGAGGCCCACCGCCATATCGGAATACCCGGAAAAATCAAAATACAGCTGCAGGCAGTAGGCCAGAGCGCCCAGCCACGCGATCCGGGCGTCCAGAGCGTCTCCCGCCGAGAACGCGGCGTTTGCCACAAGCCCCGCCTCTCCGGAAAGGATCAGCTTTTTCGCAAGCCCAAGGACAAATCTCCTCAGCCCGCGCGCCGTCCTGACAGCGCTCCTTTCCCGCATGGAAAGCTGTGACCGAAAAGCCTCAAACCGTTCCAGCGGCCCGGACATGATCTGCGGAAAAAAAGAAAGGTAGAACAGCACCTCGAAAAAGCTCCTGCTGCCCGCTTCCCTTCTGCGCGACACATCGACGACATAGGAAATTCCCTTAAACGTGAAAAAGGACAGCCCCGCCGGCATCGCCAGCGCCGCTGCCGGAAGCTGCACCCCCGCCGCCGTAACGGCCGGAAGCCAGAGATCGGAATACCGGTACGCGGCCAGCAGGCCTATATTGAGAACGACAGCCAGGAAAACCGCAGCCTTCCTTTCCCGCATGGCAAGAAGTCCCAGTCCCCAGTTGATTACCGCTGAGATCAGAAGCAGGATCAGAGCATGAAAAGAACCAGACGCATAAAACACCAGTCCGGCAGCCAGAAGAAAAATATTCTTTCCCCTCGTCCCCTTCACACAACCTTCCAGCACAAGCAGAATGGGAAGAAAGAAGCAGAGAAAAGCAATAGAATCGTAGTACAAGAGAGTCCCCCCATTTCCGATTGCGACTTTTTTTCGCACCTTTCTTCCTAATAATACAATAATCGCGGCTCCTGCGCAATCCCCCCCGCATCGGAAATTTATATAATTTTTTTGTCCGCTTTTTTGGTGTTTTAACGGTATGCTTTCCGGCTATGCTGAAAATGCCGCTTTCCCGGCCAAAGAAGACGCTCCGTTCACGCCAGGCCGATATGAGAAAGCAGCCTTTCCACGCCGGTATTCAGGATCAGCGTTTCATCAAAATCGATCTCCGCAAGCAGCTTCCTTGCCTCTTCAAAGTTTCCAACCGCGGACGGGTCGTGGGCATCGGAGCTGACGATCACCGGGACCCGCAGCTTCCCGCACAGCGCCAGCATGGTCTTGTAATTCTGCACACAGTTCAGCCGCTTATCCTGCTTGTAAAAAGAGCTGTTGTTCACCTCCAGCGCCACCTGATACTCCTTCGCCGCCCTGACCAGCAGTTCATAATCCAGAGGCGTATGGTCGTCGTCCGGGTGGGACACAAAACGCACCTTTTCATTTTTCATGCAGGCGATCAGGTTCCGCGTGTTCTGCTCCCGCCCCGCATCCTCATAGCAGTCTCCGTGGATCCCCGCGATGGCATAATCCAGCCTGTCAATATACCGCTGTCCCAGAGACAGCGTTCCGTCATTCAGAACATTGATCTCGCTTCCATGAATCACGCGCACGCCGGAAAGCGTCTCCGGCACCGCGTGAAGGTTCAGAAAATAAGCGGGATCGCAGGTTCCCGGCGTTCCCGGGGCATGATCCGCGATTCCCAGAAGAGAAAGCCCCTTCTCTGCCGCCGCCTGCGCCATTTCCCGGATGGTGCCGTAGGCGTGGCCGCTGGCCAGGCTGTGGGTGTGCACATCCAGAAGATATGGGGTATCCTCCTGATATCGTTTTGCGGAAACGTTTTCCGCATCAGTTGTATGGCTCATTTTTACCTCCATGCCGGTTTATTCCGGCGGTTCACAGCCGTCTCCTCATCGGAGCATTTCTGAGAGCCGTTTTTGACGTTCCGGCTCCTTACGGAGCCTGACTACGCATCTGACCGGGAATACCCGTTCTTCATCTGCCCGCTCAGCTCATACAGCACCTTGTTCAGCGTGTCGGCCATCTCCTTTTTCACCATATCCGCGACGGCCCGGTTCGCCTCCTGCCGGAGCGTCTTCCTGGCAGCCGCGTCCGTCTCCTTTTCCAGAAGCGCGTCGTACCGGTTTAAAAGCGCATGGCTCTTCGCCGCCACCCGCTCCTGGACGCGTTCCACATGGATCAGGGACTTACTGTAGGAGGCGTCCGCCATGGCCGCGATCATGCGGCTGGTCCAGTAAAAATTATCCGTGGATACCTCTGCCGTGGTGTTCGCCAGATACTCCGGCGTTTCCTCCACGTCCGCATAGAAGGGAACCATCACGTTGAAGGCGTTGGAGGCAAAGGCCAGCCATTCCACAGCGCCGCAGCCCGCGGGCTTTCCCGGACGCATCTGGATCAGGGCGCAGAAATCCGTCCGGTTGACGCCGATGGAACGATACGCTCCCCTCATGGAACGCTCGCCGTAGGAGGCGTAAGGATCATAGGGTGTTCCCTGAAAATGGGAGGAAAGCAGGTATTTCACATCCTCCACGGTGATCTTTTTCTCCGGCTCCATGCACCAGGGAATGTCGTCGGAAACGGGCGTATAACGCGCGTCCGGCCCGTCCCATTTACAGGTATGCGGATTCAGATACCGCTCCATGAACCAAGCGCGGGGCGTGTTGTACACATGATCCGCGTCGTCATGGCTGCCGAAGGCATCCCGGGGATTCAGAACGCCGTCCTGAGACAGGTCCAGGTGATGGGCGTCGATGAACTCCTTCAGATCCGCGGAGCACATGTGCGTTTTCTGCGCGCCAAAGGCGTCCTCCAGGTCGAAGCTGTCGATGCCGAGCTGATTGGGCATTACCACGTAGGCCTCGTCCGGCACCCGCCTGGCCATCCAGTGATGGCCGCCGATGGTCTCCAGCCACCAGATCTCGTCCGGATCCTGAAAGGCGATGCCGTTCATTTCATAGGTGCCGTACCGCTCCAGCAGGCTCCCCAGCCGCTTCACGCCCTCTCTTGCGCTGCGTATGTAGGGAAGCACCAGACAGACGATGTCCTCCTCCCCGATGCCGCCGGGCGCCTCTTCTTTTCCCTCCTCCGCAGGCTGATAGACCACCAGCGGGTCAGCCCCGAGCACCCGGGGATTGGAGGTGATCGTCTCCGTGGCCGTCATCCCAACGCCCGCCTCATTGACGCCGCTGGCGGCCCAGATTCCCTCTCCCTCCAAGGCGTTCGGCACCGCGGTATAGCGCATGGGATTTTCGGGAAGCTCCACTTTCACATGGGAGATCACCGACTGATACACCTTCGGCTGATCTTCCGGCTTTACCACCACGAATTTCTTCGGGGTAAAATGTCCCGCGCCCGAATCATCGTTTCTCGCGATCATCGTCGATCCGTCACAGGACGCTTTTTTTCCTACCAGTATTGTTGTACAGGGCATCGTTTCCTCCATTCCGGGAGCAGCGTAAAACCAGTGTTTTGCTGAAACTAACGTTTTGCCGAAGCTTTGCCTTGTTACGCTCCCTTTTGTATTTTACTTTTTCTGTCCAAACAGTATTATCCCTTTTCAAACACATCGCAATAAATATTCTGCTTATTGTTTGTCAGGATTGTAAATTTATTTTCATCATACCAGATCTTTCGTTTCCTGGCGATCCAACTTCTACAGATTTTCCACCGCGTAAAGCGGCAGATTCAGCAGCCAGTCCTGCTGTCTGTAATTCGCCATGGAAATACGGACCGCGTACCGGGGATGATATTTCTCACAGTATGCCCGCAGGCTCTTCGCTCTTAAATTTTCTTCCGCTTTTACCTCAACCGGAACCACTTCCCCTTCCTTCTGTATCAGAAAATCAATTTCCGTATGGGAAGAGGACGAAAAATAGTACGGAGTATACCCGGTTTCCGCAACGAGCTGCTGATATACGTACTGCTCCGTCAGCGCGCCCTTAAATTCTGTAAATAATTCGTTTCCTTCCAGAATGGAACGGGCGTCCAGCTCGCTCATGGCCCCCAGAAGTCCCACGTCCAGCAGGAAAAGCTTAAACGCGGAGAAATCCACATATGCCTTCAGCGGCACCGCCGGTTTTTCCACCCGATAAACCTTTCCCACAAGCCCGCAGTCCAGCAGCCATTCGATTGCCAGTTCAAAATCCTTCGCCCGTGCCCCCTGTCTGATCTGACCGAAGAAAAATTTCCGGTTCTCCTTTGCCAGCTGAATGGGAACAGAATTCCACACCATTCTCAGCCTTGCAAGCTCTGTGTCCGGCGTATGCTTACTGAAATCACTTTCATACAGATTGAGAATCTGCTTCTGAATCTCCCGGACAGCAGTGATATCTCCGTTTTCCGCATAATCGTTCACAGCCTCCGGCATTCCGCCGATAAAATAATACAGCTTCAGCCAGTGAATATATTTATCCGCAAAAACATTTATGGCAGCATGATCTTTTTCCGAAAGAAGCTCTGCCAGCGCCGCCTCTCCCATCGCCTCCAGGAATTCATGAAAGGACATGGGATACATATCCATGGTTTCCACCTTGCCGACCGGGAAAGAAACTCCCGAATGGATTGCCACGCCCAGCAGGGAGCCGGCGGCGATCACCGCATACTCCGGCGCGTTCTCGCAGAAATACTTTAATGAAGAGATCGCTTTGGGCGCTTCCTGTACCTCATCAAACAGGATCAGTGTTTTTTCCGGCTCCATCCGGATTCCCGTTTCAATATTGATCATACGCAGGATCCGTGCCACATCGTAATCCTCGTCAAAAATATGCCGCATCCGCGCGTCGCTGTCAAAATTGATGTAGGCCACATTCTGAAAACAGCTTCGCCCAAACTCCTTCATCAGCCAGGTCTTTCCGACCTGCCTCGCTCCCCTCAGGATCAGCGGCTTTCGATTCCTTTTATTCTTCCACTCTACGAGCTTCTTCATCGCCGTGCGCTGCATGGAATCCCTCCCTTCCGGATGTATGATTTTATTATTACATTTTTCTGAAGGAATATCAATCCATTGTATACATTTTTATGAAGGAATATCCCGCTCTTTATCACGCTTTTCTGAAGGAAACAGGTTCTTCATGCCCTGGTTTACCGAAGCAGCCTCCTGCGTCCTTTCCCGCAGGATCCTTTTCTGGCACCGCCCTTCTGTATATTTTCTGCATCCTCCCCCAGGGCGCCATTTTCTCATCGATCACCTGAAAACCGTATTTCTCATACAGGTTCTCATGATCGCTGACCAGGTACACCTCCGAAAATCCGACCTCCTTCAGATATTCCGACGCAAAATCGATCATCCTCTGACTCAGACGCTTTCCCCGGTACTCCTCCCCCACAAACAGCATCCCGATGTAGGGCGTATAGGACACATCCGGAATGCAGTCGGTTCCGGAGACCGTGCAGTAACCTGCAACGCGTCCCTGATCCTCCGCGAGAATCACCCGCTCCCAGCCGGTAAAATGCTTCTGTCTCATCTCCTCCGCCAGGGTCTTACCCGCTCCCCAGGAGCAATTTTCGGCGTAGTCCGCAAGCGCGTTCCATTCGGTGTCTGATGACGTCAGCTTTTTGAATTCCATTTTTTCTTTTGAGACGGGTTCATACGGACCGCGGTCTGCATCTGATCTGATTCCGGATTTTAATTCATCGATAAACATCTGCATCCGCTGCGTTACCAGCTCGTCCCTCTTCATGGAAAGCAGTTCATCCCGTGTTACCCAGCGATAATCTGAGGTTTCACCCTCCTGAAGAACGATGCTGTCCTTTTTGCAGTCGGTAATACACAGAAACTCGCAGTAAACCGTATTGCGTCCGTCTGCCCGCACTCTGCCGAGTTCCTCCAGCCACTCCGCATGGATTCCTGTTTCTTCGAGCAGCTCTCTGCGCGCGCATTCCATGGGACTTTCTCCCCGCAGAGCAGAGCCGCCGGCCGTCGCCTCCCACATCCCGCCGTAATGCTTCCTGCTGTCACGCTGCATCAGAAGATACTCTCCATCCGTATGCCTGACGATGACATCGCAGACAAGGTGGTATACGCCTTCCGGGCTTTTTTCTCCGCGGATCAGCGTCATGCCATCGATCTTTTCCAGATTTCTGTCATAAGCATCCCAAAGTTCCATGTATCCGTCTCCTCTTATCATACATCTCCTCTTACCATAAACCTTTTGGGAACGATATTTTTTCCGGCCTGCACATCGCGCAGGGGAAAAACTTCCCCTTTCTGGTTCCCGTGGACTATCGTTCAAAAGGCCATGCAGGCCGCGCAGACGCGGACCGCATGGCCTCCTGACTTTCTATTTTCGTGATCATTCCGGGGGACGCGGCCGTTTTCTCGAAGCGGACTTCCCGCCAAAAGGAAGTCCGCCAAAATTTTCTGCGTTTCCGCCAGGAATCCCTTCACAGCGGATTCCGCCTTATTTAAAGTACCTTACCCCGGACTCAAAAATCTTCAGATCCTGCTCCCCGTAGATGTTCACGGCCACGCCGTCGCCGCGGCGTTCCACATGGGCCATCTTTCCGAGGATGCGGCCGTCGGGAGAGGTGATGCCTTCGATGGCGGCGTAGGAGCCGTTCACGTTCCACTCGCCGTCCATGCTCACGTTTCCTTCCGGATCGCAGTACTGGGTGGCCACCTGGCCGTTTTCAAACAGCTTCTTCAGCCACTCCTCATTTGCCACAAAGCGGCCTTCCCCGTGGGACGCGGGGGTGCAGTACACCGCGCCCGGTCTGGTTCCTGCCAGCCAGGGTGATTTATCCGTTACCACCTTCGTGTAAACCATCCGTGAAATATGGCGGTTGATGGTGTTGAAGGTCAGGGTCGGGGAATCCTCCGTCTGTCCCACAATCTTTCCGAAGGGCACCAGTCCCAGCTTGATGAGAGCCTGGAAGCCGTTGCAGATGCCCAGGCACAGGCCGTCCCGCTCCTCCACCAGCTTCGTGACCGCCTCCCTGATCTTTTCGTTCTGGAAGGCAGTGGCGAAGAACTTGGCGCTTCCGTCCGGCTCGTCGCCCGCGGAGAAGCCGCCGGGGAACATGATGATCTGAGCCCGGCCGATGGCCTTTTCAAACTCGTCCACGGATTCCCGGATATCTGAAGCGGTCAGGTTGCAAAATACCTTCGTCACCACATCCGCGCCCGCGCGCTCAAAGGCCTTCGCGCTGTCGTATTCGCAGTTGGTTCCCGGGAATACGGGGATGAACACCGTGGGTCTTGCCACCTTATTTTTACATACATAAATGTCCTTCGCGTGATAAACCGGGCTTGCCACCGGGTCGCTGCTCTGCTCGGCCGTGCTGGGGAATACCTTCTCCAGCGTGCCCTTCCAGGCGGAGAGCATCTCGTCCAGGGAGATTTCCGTCCCGCCGAACACAAAGGCGGGCGCTTCGGTCACGGTTCCCAGCAGCTCGTAAGCGATTCCCAGTCCGTCCAGACGGTCGGCGGGAACCTCCGCCGCGATATCGCCCATCGCATTTTCAAACAGATCGGAAAGCCGCACGTCTTCTGCGAAAGCCACGCCGAGCTGATTGCCGAAGGCCATCTTCGCGAGGGCTGCCGCCGCGCCCGTGCCGTCCAGGGCGTAAGCGGACACAATGGCGCCCTCCCGGATCAGCGCCGTGATCCTTCCATACAGCTTCTGCGCCGCTTCATAAACGGGCAGATCGTAATCGTCCCGCTCCAGGCAGAAGCGGACCAGCTTATTGCCGGCCTTTTTCAGCTCCGGCGTGATCACATGCTGTCCCTTTTCCACGTCCACCGCGAAGGAAACCAGGGTGGGCGGCACGTCGATGTCGTTGAAGGTGCCGGACATGGAGTCCTTGCCGCCGATGGAAGGAAGGCCGTAGCCAAGCTGAGCGTCAAAGGCTCCCAGCAGCGCCGCGAAGGGCTGGCTCCAGCGCTTCGCCTCCTCCGTCATCCTGCGGAAATATTCCTGGAAGGTGAAGCGGATCTTCGTGTGATCTCCGCCCGCCGCCACGATCCTGGCGATGGATTCCGTCACCGCGTACACCGCGCCGTGATAGGGGCTCCAGGAGGAGAGGTAAGGATCGAAGCCATAGCTCATCAGCGTCACCGTATCCGTCTTTCCTTCCAGGACGGGAAGCTTCGCCGCCATCACCTGAGTCTCGGTGAGCTGATATTTTCCGCCGTAGGGCATCA
The DNA here is from genome assembly GCA_019115665.1 of Candidatus Eisenbergiella pullistercoris. GTDB lineage: Bacteria > Bacillota > Clostridia > Lachnospirales > Lachnospiraceae > Eisenbergiella > Eisenbergiella pullistercoris. The sequence goes on from DXDD01000065.1 coordinate 14,597, forward strand.
GCACGCTGCCCGCGCCGATGGAGGAGTCGAACATCTCCACCAGTCCCTTCTGGGAGCAGACGTTCAGGTCGGAAAGGAGGGTCAGCCACGCCTTCTTCGCGTCGCCCGCCTCCACGGCCTCTCCCGCCGCGGGAACGGCCCATTTGTCAAAATAGCTGGTTCCTTCCGCCGGAACCTCCACGTATACATCCGTCTCCTGATGGGCTCCGTTGGTATTTAAGAAGGCTCTGGACAGGTTCACGATCTCCTTCCCTCTCCAGGAAAGCACCAGTCTGGGCTCTTCGGTCACTTCTGCCACGCTCACCGCTTCCAGATTTTCCTCCGCCGCATAGGTAAGGAAGGCGTCCACATCCTTAGGGTCCACCACCACGGCCATTCTCTCCTGGGATTCGGAGATGGCAAGCTCCGTGCCGTCCAGACCCGCGTACTTTTTGGGCACCTTATCCAGATCCACCCGCAGGCCGTCCGCCAGCTCGCCGATGGCAACGGATACGCCGCCCGCGCCGAAGTCGTTGCACTTCTTGATCAGCCGGCTCACCTCCGCGCGGCGGAACAGCCTCTGGATCTTTCTTTCCGTAGGCGCATTTCCCTTCTGTACCTCCGCGCCGCAGGTCTCGATACTCGCCTCGGTATGCACCTTGGAGGAGCCGGTCGCGCCGCCGCAGCCGTCCCTTCCGGTCCGTCCGCCCAGCAGAATGATGATATCGCCCGGATCAGAAGATGCGCGCACCACGTTTTTGCGGGGAGCCGCTCCCATCACCGCGCCGATCTCCATTCTCTTCGCCACATAGTCGGGATGATAGATTTCCTTCACGTAACCCGTAGCGAGACCGATCTGGTTTCCGTAGGAGGAATAGCCGTTCGCCGCGCCGCGCACCAGCTTTTTCTGGGGAAGCTTTCCCTTCAGGGTCTCGGCCACCGGAACCGTGGGATCCGCCGCGCCCGTCACACGCATGGCCTGATAGACATAGCCGCGCCCGGAAAGGGGGTCGCGGATCGCGCCGCCCAGACAGGTGGCCGCGCCGCCGAAGGGCTCGATTTCCGTGGGATGGTTGTGGGTCTCATTCTTGAAGAACACCAGCCACTCCTCCGTCTCCGGGCCGTTCCCGTAATCCATCTCCACCGGAACGATGACGGAGCAGGCGTTGATCTCCTCGGATTCCTCCATGTCCGCAAGCTTTCCTTCCTTCTTCAGCTTACGCATGCCCGCAAGCGCCAGATCCATCAGGCAGACAAACTTGTCCTTTCTTCCCGCGAACAGCTCCTCTCTCGTATCCAGATAGCTCTGATAGGCCTTTTTGATGGGCTCGCTGTAATAGCCGTCCTCAAACGCCACGTTCTTCAGCTCCGTGGAGAAGGTGGTGTGGCGGCAGTGGTCGGACCAGTAGGTATCCAGCACCCGGATCTCCGTCATGGTCGGATCCCTGTGCTCTTCGCCCGCAAAATAATTCTGGATGTGCGCAAAATCCCGGAAGGTCATCGCCAGTCCCAGAGAATCGTACAGCGCCTTCAGCTCCGCCTCCGGAAGGTGTGCAAAACCGACCAGGACCTTCACGTCCGCGGGCTCCTCATAAACGGTTTCCAGCGTATCCGGCTTCACCATGCCCGTCTCTCTGGAATCCACCGGGTTGATGCAGTAGGCCTTGATCTGCGCAAATTCCTCATCGGTGAGGCTTCCCGTGATCAGATAGGTGGTCGCCGTGCGGATGATGGGATCCTCTTCCTCATTTAAAAATTTCACGCACTGCACCGCGGAATCCGCCCTCTGGTCAAACTGTCCCGGCAGATATTCTACGGAAAACACACGTCCGTTTTCCGGAATCGCAATCTCCTCCCGGTACAGCTCGTCCACCGGCGGCTCTGAAAAGACCGTCCTGCACGCCCGTTCAAATACCTCGTCGCTGATGCGCTCCACATCATACCGGATGAAGATCCGGACATCCTCGATCGTTTTCAGATTCAGGTAATTCTTCAGATCGCCCTTCAGCTCCTTCGCCTTTACCGCAAAGGGAGCCTTTTTCTCCACATAGATACGCCTTACGTTTCCCATCGATGCTCCTCCGTTTGTTATCTGGTATGAAGGAAAGACCCGCCGCTCCCCTCATCCGCGGGGCGTTTCCGGCTGCGGCCGTTCCAGGTATCCATTATACAGAAAAAAACGGCTTTTTCAATCCTGTCTCCTCAGGAAGCCGCATTTTTCCTCCTGTCCTCCTCTATCCTACCATAAAAACGAAAAAAAAGGAATCATGCGATTTGATCCGCCGCTTCGGGCCGGCAGAGCGCGGCACGGAAAAATAAGAAAATTTTTATTCTTTCTAAACGGTTTTTTCAGAATTTTTGTGGTATGATAGGCGGGATAACATGGAACACTGAAAAACAGGAATGATTTTGAAACAAAGATCAGATGGGAGTTCTGCATTTATGAAATATTTTCTGCTGTTTTTAAAAAAACTGCTGCGGTATCTGCTGAAGCCGCTTTCCTTCCTTCCGGCGCTTCTGATGATGTACCTCATCTTCAATTTTTCCGCTCAGAGCGGCGACGTTTCCGGCCAGCTCAGCGGCAGCGTCACCACAGAGCTGGTGGAGCTGTGCGGCGAGCTCCTCGACCGGGGCTGGAGCGCGCAGCAGGTTCTTCACTATGCCGGCCTGCTGGAACACTATGTGCGAAAGGCGGCTCACGTGACGGAATACTTCCTGCTGGCAGTCACCGTGGCCTTTCCGCTCTGGGTGTACCGGCTGCGCGGCTGGAGGCTGGTGCTGTGCGCCGGGCTTTTCTGCATGGGCTTTGCCGGCCTGGACGAATGGCATCAGTCCTTCGTTCCCGGAAGGAGTCCTGCCCTGCGCGACGTTTTTATCGATACCGTAGGCAGCCTAGCCGGCATCTATGCTACCAGGCTGGTCTGCTGGATCGGACGCAGGACCCTGTTCCGTCCTCTTTCCTCAGAGACGGACAGGCAGACCCACGCCCCATCCTTTACCCGTTCCTTTCTGTGAGAGCCTTCAGTTCGTCAGAATGACGCATTCGTAAGGCTTCAGCGTCACGCTTCCCTCCAGCGTCCTGCCGTCCTCCACGGTCCGGCAGGCAAAGGGAAGCTCCACCGTTTTCTCTTCCCGGTTAAAGTTCTGCAGGAACCAGACCGGCTTTTCCCCGTCCCTTCTGGAAACCACAACGCCCTGCGGAAGCCTTCCCGTAAATTCGCCGCGGATCCGGCACTCTCCGGCCAGCCATTCATACAGCGCCTTCAGGAAGCCCTCCTCCGCCTCACAGGCCAGATACAGCGCGTTTCCCTTCCCGTACTTTTTCCGGGTGAGGGCCGGAAAGCCCTGATAATAATCCTGCTCATAGACGGAAAGCACCTCGACGGGATTCTCCGGGTCCGAAACCACATGGGAAATCTCCCGGAGCTGTCCGACCTGCCAGCTTTTTTCACCGAAGGAGATGGTATTGGGCAGGGCTTCCACATGCGCAGCGTCCATTTCCTCTGTCCGGATGCCAAGCACCTCCTCCAGCGGATGTCTGTCCAGGATGCACAGGTCGGTTTCATCCGCCACGCCGGAAAAATACGTGGCAAGATAGACGCCTCCCTCCTCCACATATTTTTTCACCCGCTGCGCATAGCCTTCCCGGTACTGGTAGGCCAGAGGGGCGCAGACCAGATCATAGCCCTCCATGGAATCCTCTTCATTGATAAAATCCACCTCGATGCCAAGCTCCCAGAAGGGTCTGAAATGGGAAAGCACCGTATCCACATAGGCCATATTTTTCCTCGGGCCCTGGATATCCTCCACCGCCCACCAGTTTTCCCAGTCGAACAGGATCGCCGCCCGGGCCCTGTTGCAGGTGGGCGCGACCGCGTCGGAGATCCGCTCCAGCCTCTCGCCCAGCGCGGAAACCTCCCGGAACACCCGGGTATTGCTTCCGTTTCTGTGATCGACCACAGCTCCGTGGAATTTTTCCTCCCCGCCTCTGCTCTTTCTCCACTGGAAATACTGCACGCTGTTGGAGCCGCAGGCCACGGCCTGAAGGGAGGACAGCTCATGCATGCCCGGACGCTTCTGGGTGTTCACTTCCTTCCAGTTCACAAGGGAAGGCGTGCTTTCCATTAAAAGAAAAGGCGCTTTTTTCAGACTTCTCATCAGCGTATGGCAGGCCGCCGCCCGCATGGCCGTCTGCCTGTCGTCCGGCTCTCTGTGCCACTCCGGGTAGGAATCCCAGGAAACGATATCCAGCTGCTTTGCAAAGCGGAAGTAGTCAAAGGGCTTGAAAAACTCCATCATGTTGATGGTCACGGGCTTATCGCTGTATTTGCGCACCGCCCGGATCTCCGCCATGCAGAAGTCCTGCATCTGTCCGCTCACAAAGCGCTTCCAGTCCAGATTCAGGCCGTGAAGCCCGATTTCCCCGTGCGGAACCGGGCTGTGGATCTGATCCCAGGAAGTAAAGGTGTGGCTCCAGAAGGCAGTCCACCAGGCATGGTTCAGATTCTCCAGCGTTTTATATTTTTTCTGCAGCCATTCCCGGAAGGCTTCCTGGCAGAGCTCACAGTGGCATTCCCCTCCCAGCCGGTTTCCGCCGTACTCATTGGAAATATGCCACAGGATCACTCCCGGATGGTTTCCCAGCCGTCTGGAAAGCTCCCTGTCAAGCTTCTTCACCTTCCTGCGCATCAGCGGAGACGTGGGGCAGAAATTATGCCGCCGGCCGGGAAGGTTCCTCACGCCGTCCGGCCCCACCTGACGCACCTCGTCGTACTGCTGCATGAGCCACTGGGGCATCGCGCCGCTGGGCGTGGCGAGAACGGTATAAATGCCGTTTTCATAAAGCCTGTCAATGATCCTTCTCAGCCAGCCGAAATGATACTCGCCCTCCGCCGGTTCCAGCTTCGCCCAGGAAAAAATTCCCAGGGAAACGCAGTTTACATGGGCCTCCTTCATCAGCCGGATGTCTTCCTCCAGCACCCCGGGGCAGTCCAGCCACTGATCCGGATTGTAGTCTCCTCCGTGCAGAAGATGAGGGTAATTTTTAATCGCAGTTTTCATTCTCTTCCCGCCTTTCCTGTCTGTTCTCTGATCCGATCCTTTTTTCTGTCAGCGGCCTGCCATGGCTTCGTCAAGGACACCCTTCAGCACATCGCTCACCAGCGTACATTCCCTGTCCGCGCAGGCCTTCACCTCCGGCTTCGCCGTGTTCATCGCAAAGCTGACGCCCGCCGCCCGCAGCATGCCGATATCGTTTCCGCTGTCCCCGAAGCTCAGCACCTCCTCCAGCGCAAATCCCTGCTTCTGCGCCAGCCAGGCGAGCGCGCTTCCCTTATCCACGCCCCTGCCGGTAAAATCCAGCCAGCCTCCGCCGCCGTCTGCGACGCTCAGGACGCCCGCATACCTTTCCTGAAACCGGCTTTCCCACCATTTCGGGATCCCCTCCGGCCAGTAAAGGGCCATCTTGATGACCGGCTCCGTAATATGCTGAAACGACTCATAGACAGTGACCGTATTTTTTACCTTTTCTTTCAGGAGCGTCACGAAATCCGGGTCCGTGGGAAGGACACAGGAGGTTCCCGCGCAGGAAAGCAGGATCCTCGCGCCGTCCGCCTCCTTCGCGTCTTCGATCAGAGAAAATACCAGGCGTCTGTCGATCTCCCGCTCACAGAGCACCTCGCTTCCCTGCGCGATCAGTGCCCCGTTTTCACAGATATAGCCGATCTCCTCCGCCACGGGGCCAAGAAGCCTTCTCAGGTTCCCGTACTGCCTTCCGCTCGCCGCGATAAAAGAGATTCCCTTTTCCTTCAGGGCACGGATCAGCGGAAAATAAATATCGTCCACCTTCTGCGCCCCGTCCTTCAGTATTGTCCCGTCAAAATCGCTGGCAATCACCCGTATTTTCATGATCTGTCCTCTCTGTCCGCCGGGGCATCCCGCGCCCCTCCCGCCGCCTTCGTCCGTTTCGTTTTCTTCTGCTCTATTCTACTATAAAAAGCCTTTTTTACATAGTGCTTTTAAAAATTTTACATTTCCTCCTCTTTTTCTGAACGGATCCGGCAGAACGCCGTTTCGCACCCGCTTCCTCCCGGTACGTTTTCGCACGGTCTGCGCAGTAAATGAGCAGACCTGGCTGAATGGCAGCCGCCCGCTGACCTTTTTTTGCAAAAAATACTTGCTTTTGTCGGGAAAGCTTGCTATAATACAATTCGTCGGTTCGGTCAGGACCGTGATAGGAGCATAGTTCAAAGGTAGAACAGTGGTCTCCAAAACCATCGATGTGGGTTCGATTCCTACTGCTCCTGCTCATCTTTAAAGAGCGGTAAATGCGAAAAAAGCTGATAACTGCGCGGGTTATCGGCTTTTTCTTTTCTGTTATGGGACAAAATAAAATGGATGAAAACAGGTAAAAATGCAACACGATGCAACACGAAATGCAACACGGATTTCAGGGCTTTATGGCAAGGCGGAAGGGTGGTCCTCCCGCCTCTTTTCGTGCTATTCTACCACCCGGATGTTATGCACTACGCCGGCGACTCCCAGAGCGGCAAACTGTCGCTGAACCTCTTCTGCCTGGTCCTGTGTCCACACATCTGCAATGGACGCGATCCAGATCTCAATGCCACTCACATCCAGCACGGCCGCCTTGTGCACCAAACATCCCAGATATGCTGCGGCCGCTGCCTTGGCGATTGCTTCCGACCAGACATCAGCAATGGACAGACACCAAATGGTCCCAGGCTCCGTCCCGGTCTCCTCTATACCGGCCGGATCCTGATAGCAGATATCCAGATCAGCATTGCCGTTGATGCCAGGCACACGCCCTGTGCTGGTGTACTGCCAGCCCCAGATCGCACGGTTGACCTCCGGTTTCCTGCTCTGATCCGGATCGGTATCGAACTGCATCACATTGTAGTTGTTGTAATACCGGGCCACCCACAGCGGCGCCGTGGCAAACTGGTTGAAATCGAACCAGCCTTCATTATATACATACAGCCCCACATAGATGCCGAACCTATATCCCGCGGCCTCAATCACGGTTCTGGCCGCTTGGATCAGCACCGTCAGCTTTGCGCGTCCGAGCGGCTGAAGAGTATCACGGTCTTCCACATCCCACCAAACCATTGTGCCGGTGGACAGGTTGTGCTGCTGCAGGAGAGCAACTACCTGACGCGCTTCCTCTTGTGCCTGGACCTCTGTTACAGCATAGGTGTATTTGTAGACAGCTACCGGGATATTGTACTTCCGGCAGCCTGCCAGGTTGGCCGCAAACTGATAGTCCGTCTTGCCGGATCGGCGGATACTGCGAAGGATCGCGAACTGTACACCCGCGGCGGCCACCTGCGTCCAGTCAATCTTTCCCTGATTGTCGCTTACATCTATTCCTTTCCACATACTCTTCTTCCTTTTTTCTTTTATAATATGTAGGGAAGAGGACTCACTCGCCCCCTTCTCCCTCTCCCTGTGAATCAATCTTATCTTTGAGCACCGCGACATATTTCGTCAGCCACGACGGCACGGGAGCCCCCATACGACCCGCATTTTCAATGATGGACAGTAACTCGTTGAGAATATACCAGACGGCCACCAGAAGCCCGAAAAACGCCTTGAGAGTAATTTGAAGCCCGATCTGTGCCGCGACGTGCAGGATAATATAATCAACGATCAGGGCAGCCGCGATAATGCACAGGTATCCCACCTTTTTGATGATACCTTCTGCTCCACGGCGTGAGGACCAGCCATAGGCTGGATCATCCGGATGCTCGATCGCTTCCCGTTTGCTGGCCAGCATCCCAGTGATATAGTCTAGTATCATCGCGACCGCAAGGATGCACAGCACCGGCAGCAGGATGCCCAACCGGGCAGAGAGCCATGCGATGATAGCGGCAGCCGCCGCCTGAATCGTTATGTATGCCTGTTTCATAATAGACCTCCTTAAGTTAATTTGTAATGCGGCTTTTCTTCGCCATATATCCAGTATCTCAAATGATCATCAAGGACTATCGCTACCGCTGAAAGCAGAATCCAGAGCAATGAAAAGGGCAAACATATCTGCCCCAAAACATTGAAAGGCATGTTACTATAGTCCCAAACGTCCCAGCCGAGCAAAAGATTGATAATGCAACCAGCCAGAAACTCCACAGCCGTCACAATCACTGCGCCAATGATGCATTGCTTCCAGAACGGCATCTCCCAGGGAATCACCTCATTGATTAGGCCGATCAGCCAAAAGCACAGGCCGCCAACGCAGAACATTGTCCAGTGCGACCGGCCCCGAAAGGCCAGCTCAATCAGAACATAAAGCAGGCCGCCAATCCCGATCAGGACCAGCGGCCTTAATGCCCTCATATTCCCTGAGCCGCCAGCATTGCTTTCAGCGGCTCAGACTGATATGTCTCCGGAAGTGCTATGCCATAGGTAACGGCTTGCACGGACTCTATATCGGTCAGAGACCGGATATAGATCCGCAGATCCCGGAAATAGGTTACGTGGTATAAAACGTACTGAAATCCGGCAGACGAGATTTTCTGCATATCCTCCTGTGAATAGAA
>DXDD01000066.1 GCA_019115665.1 Candidatus Eisenbergiella pullistercoris
CCGTGCTTGCACGAGCAGATGACTGGCTCTGAGCGGACGGAGGGAGCGCCAGTCTCTGAGCAAAGGTAGCTGCGAAGCAGCGGAGAGCGCGTAGCGCGGCTTTGCGAATGGCGCGGAGTGAACTGTAACATTCATTGTCCATTCATCCAGTCCTTTTCTTGAACAGTCCGGGAAAAACGGCTATAATTTTAAGCAGGAAAAGCTCTGCCTGCTCCCGCCGCGGCCCTGCTTCCGTCAGTCCTCCGTCTTCGTCACTGCTCCAGCGCCCGGTACTGGGCCGGCGTCATGCCCTGGCGCTTTTTGAAGGCGCTGCAGAAGACGCTTTCGGAGGAAAAGCCGGTGTTGAAGCAGATATCCTTCACGGGAAGGCGGGTATTTTTCAAAAGGTATCTGGCGGTGGCGAGGCGGGTGTTGATGAGGTATTCGTGGGGAGTGAAGCCGGTCTCCTTTTTAAAGGTGCGGATGAAATGGTACTGGCTCAGGCCCGCCTGTCCGGCCAGCTCCGGAATGGACACATCCCTGGAAAAATGCTCGTTGATGTAGGTGATGGTCCGCTCCGCCATGTCCGCATAGCCTCTCTGGCCGCCGCCCTCCGGGGAAAAAAGCAGGAATTCGGTGAGGATGTCGGTCAGATACTTGGAGAGCAGAGGCTCCCGGACCACGCTTCCGTTGTAAAAAATTTTCAGAATATCGGCCATTCTGCGCAGGACGGGATAGCTGTCCGTGAGAGAGAATACGTTTCCCAGCCTGGAAACGATATTTTTATAGTAGGATCTCGCGGTAACGCCGTCGAAGTGGCACCAGAGGCATTCCCATCCGGTGCGTGTGGAATAGGCATGTTTTTTGTAGCAGTCGATCAGGATAAACTGGCCGGTTCCGGCATGGCAGGAGCGGCCTTCAAAGGTCAGATCCAGTTCCCCCTTCTGAACATACATCAAAAGAAAGCTGTCGAAGGATTCCCGGGTGAGGGAGTACCCCGGCAGGTAGGAGAACAGCCCGCACTGCAGCGGGTAGAGAAAGGTCTCCTGCGCCATGCGGCTGGGAGAATAAATGAAATAGTCGGATACGGGAGCGACAAGCTCTTCGCAGGATTTCATAAGGATCACCTCCGGGAAATATTTCAGACCGGGCTCCGCCAGTGAAAAAAGGCGGGCGCTGCCCGTGGAAAGGGACCGATGCTCTGCTTTCATCATAACCGCAGACGGGGAAAAACACAACAGCAAAAAATATCAATCAGACAGCAAATCGCAGGAATGCTTTTTGAAAGGGAAGGGGTTAGAATACAGGCATAAGGAAAAGAAAACGCTGGTTTGCAGCAGAAGCAAAAAACGGAGGTTTGCCATGAGCGAAGCAAAGGTTCGGGTGGAGAAGATCGTGATCCCCACCTATGAGATCGGAGAAGCGGAGAAAAATCCCATTTTCCTGGACAAGCGTGTGTATCAGGGAAGCAGCGGCAAGGTATATCCCTATCCCACGGTGGAGAAGATCAGCGAGACGAAGACCGACAAGGAATATACGGCGGTCTGGCTGGAAAACGAGTACCTGAAGGTGATGGTGCTGCCGGAGCTGGGCGGCAGGATCCAGAGGGCCTATGACAAGACGAACGGCTATGATTTTGTCTACTATAACCACGTGATCAAGCCGGCGCTGGTGGGGCTGACCGGTCCCTGGATCTCCGGCGGCATCGAGTTCAACTGGCCCCAGCATCACAGGCCCACCACCTTCCTTCCGGTGGATTATGTGACCCTGGAGAATGAGGACGGCAGCGTGTCGGTGCTGCTGCATGACGTGGACCAGATGTACGGCACCAAGGGAATCGCGAAGATCAGCCTCTATCCCGGAAAGGCCTACATCGAGATCATCGGCCAGCTCTACAACCGCACCAGCATGCCGCAGACCTTCCTGTGGTGGGCGAACCCGGCGGTTCCGGTCAACGACAATACCCAGTCCATCTTCCCGCCCGATGTGCACGCGGTGATGGACCACGGCAAGAGGGACGTTTCCCGGTTCCCCATCGCCACCGGCGTTTATTATAAAAAGGATTACAGCGAGGGCGTGGACATTTCCCGTTATAAAAACATCCCCGTTCCCACCTCCTACATGGCGGAGAAATCCAAATATGACTTCGTGGGCGGCTACGATTACGGAAAAGAGGCCGGCATCCTGCATGTGGCGGATCATCACATCTCCCCCGGCAAGAAGCAGTGGACCTGGGGCTGCGGCGATTTCGGAAAGGCCTGGGACCGCAACCTGACGGATGAGGACGGCCCGTATGTGGAGCTGATGACCGGCGTGTTTACGGACAACCAGCCCGATTTCACCTGGCTGAAGCCCTTTGAGGAGAAGATTTTTACTCAGTATTTCATGCCCTATAAGGCGGTGGGCCAGGTGAAAAACGCTACCTCCGAGGCGGCGGTGCACCTGTCCGCGCAGGATGGAGAGGCTCTGATCCGGGTGTATGCCACCAGCCTGCGGGAGAACGCCCGTGTGATCCTTACCGTGAAGGGAGAGACCGTGCTGGACGATACGGTGAAGCTGTCTCCCGTGGATCTTTATGAAAAGAAGGTTCCCGTGCCGGGACTGGCCGCCGGGGAGGAAGGAGCCCTGAAAGACGGCCTGAAGGAGCAGGATCTGCATGTGGCGGTTTACGCGGCGGACGGCTCCTGCCTGGTGGAATACACGCCGGACCCGGCGGAGATCCCGAAGCTTCCCGAGCCCGCGAAGGCGGCGAAGGATCCGGAAGCCATCCAGACCAACGAGGAGCTGTATCTGACCGGACTGCATATCGAGCAGTACCGCCATGCCACCTACCTTCCCGATCCCTATTATCTGGAGGGCCTGAAGCGGGATCCCGGAGACATCCGCATCAACAACGCCTACGGCGCGCTTCTGATGAGAAGGGGCCGTTTTGAAAAGGCGGAAGATTATTTCCGTAAGGCGCTGGAGCGGCTGATCGAGAGAAACCCCAATCCCTACAACAGTGAGACGTACTATCTGCTGGGACTGGATCTTCTCTATCAGGGACGGGATGAGGAGGCCTATGACGCCTTCTATAAAGCGACCTGGAGCAACGAACAGCAGGAGATGTCCTTCTATTATCTGGCGGCCATCGACGCGAAGGCCGCGCAGGCGGAGATCACCGCGGCCGGAAAGGCGGCGGGATGCGGAAACGCACAGCTGAGACTGGCGAGAGCCCTGTCCCACATCGAGAGATCCCTGGTGAAGAACGCCCACAACATCAAGGCCAGAGGGCTGAAGGCATATCTTTTAAGAAAGCTGGGAAGGACGCAGGAGGCTGCCGCATGGATTCAGGAGAACCTGGCATTGGATCCCTTCGATTTCCTGTCCGCGAACGAGCAGATCCTGCTGGCGGAGGCCGCCGGTGCAGAAGGAGCCTCCGGAAATGCGGATTTCGGGAACGCGCAGGAGCTTCGCGGCGCTCTGAACAGGGAAATGCGCGATTTCGCGGAAAACTATCTGATGACTGCAAGGGATTACGCGGAATTCGGCGGCTTCGCGGAAGCGGCTTCCCTGCTGGAGGCCTGCACGAAAAAGCAGCCCATGCTGTACTATTATGAGGCGTATTACAGAAGCAGGCTGGGAGAGGATGTGAGCGGACTTCTGAAAAAGGCGGAAGAGACCGCGCCGGATTACTGCTTCCCCAACAAGCCGGAGGATATCGGAGCGCTTCGCTTCGCAATCGATCACGGGTGCACGGCAAAGGCCCCTTACTATCTGGGCTGCCTGTTCTACGACAAGCTGCAGTGGGAGGAATCCGTGAAGCTCTGGGAGCTTTCCGCACAGACAGATCCGGATTTCGCCACTGTCCACAGAAACCTGTCTCTGGCGTACTACAACAAGTGCCACGACCCGCAGAAGGCCAGAGAGGAGATGGAGAAGGCCTTTGCGCTGAACACCTCCGACGTGCGGATCTTCCTGGAGCTGGATCAGCTGTACAAGAAGCTGGGCTGGACCTTCGAGCAGAGGCTGGAAAACTACGAAGCGCATAAGGAGCTGATCAAGGGCCGCGACGATCTGTACATCGAATACATCACTCTGGTGAACCTGTGCGGAGACCATGAAAAGGCGTATGAGTGCATCATGGGCCACCACTTCCATCCCTGGGAGGGCGGCGAAGGCAAGATCACCACGCAGTATACGCTGGCGCTTCTGGAAATGGCGAAGAAGGCTCTGAAGGAAGAGCGGTATGAAAAGGCGGAGGAGCTTCTCAGGAAGGCTCTCGTCTATCCGGAGAATCTGGGAGAAGGCAGGCTGGAGGGCACCAAGGACAATCACGTGTACTACCATCTGGGCCTTGCGCTGGAAGGACAGGGAAGAACGCAGGAGGCAAAGGAATGCTTCGAGCGCGCCACCATCGGCACGGACGAGCCTGCGGGAGCCATGTACTACAACGACCAGCCCGCGGACATGATCCTGTATCAGGGCCTGGCCTGGCTGAAGCTGGGGCATGTGAGAGAGGCCAGATCCCGCTTCTACCGTCTGATCGATTACGGAGAGAGGCATCTGGAGGATCAGGTGAAGATCGAATACTTCGCGGTATCCCTGCCGGAGTTCCTGATCTTCGACGATGACTACACCCTGCGCAACCGCGCCCACTGCTATTATCTGATGGCCCTTGGAAACATCGGCCTGGGAAAAAACGAAAAGGCCGCGGAATTTCTGAAGGAAGCGGTGGCTGTCGAGCCCTCGCATATGATGTGCAGGATTTATTGGGATTACCTGGCGTCCCGGAACGCCTGATACACGGCAATACGCTGAAATAAAAGCCATGCACGGCGGAAAGACTGCAGATACGGTCTTTCCGCCTGTTCGGAATAAAAACGCTTCGGCATGGAGGTAAATATGGAAGAAAACAGAATCATCATCGACAGCGCCCCGAAGGAAACGACGCTCCTTGCCATGGGCGGGACGGACAGCCGGGGGAACCTCTGGCAGGTGGATAACAGAAGCTTCCTGAAAAACGGAAAAAGATTTCTTCCGGTGATGGGAGAATTTCATTTTTCCCGGTATGAGCCGGAGGACTGGGAGGAGGAGCTTCTGAAAATGCGGGCGGGCGGCGTGGACATTGCCGCCACCTACGTGTTCTGGATCCATCATGAGGAAAGACAGGGGGAATGGGATTTCACCGGCTGCAGAGATCTGCGGAGATTTCTGGAGATCTGCAGAAGGATCGATATGCCGGTATGGCTGCGTATCGGCCCCTGGGCCCATGGGGAGTGCAGAAACGGCGGCTTTCCGGACTGGGTGGTATCGGACCCGGAGCGGAAGGCGCGTACCAACGATCCGGCCTATCTGGAGCTGGTGAAGGCCTTTTACAATAAGGTGGGAGAGCAGGCGGCAGGCATGACGGCGAAGGACGGCGGCCCCGTTCTCGGCATCCAGCTGGAAAATGAATACGGCCACTGCGGCGGCCCTTCCGACTGGGAGGAGGGAATGGCGCATCTGCTGACCCTGAAGCGCCTGGCGAAGGAGGCGGGCCTGGACGCGCCCTATTATACGGCGACAGGCTGGGGCGGAGCCTATGTGGCGGACGGGGAGATGCTTCCTGTTCTGGGCGGCTATGTGGACGCGCCCTGGGCGGAGCATGTGGAGCAGATGCCCGCCAGCGCCAATTTTGTGTTCTCCGCCTATAAGCAGGACGAAAACATCGGCTCCGATCTGAAGCGGGAGGACAGCGCCGGATTTACCTTCGACCCTTCCCGCAATCCCTATCTGACGGCGGAGCTGGGCGGCGGCCTGCAGGTCACCTCCCACAGGCGGACCTGGCCCTCCGCGAAGGATATCGAAGCCCAGTCCGTCTGCATGCTGGGAGGCGGGGCCAATCTGCTGGGCTATTATATGTACCACGGCGGCATCAATCCGGACGGAAAGTACAGCACCCTGCAGGAATCCCGCGCCACCGGCTACAACAACGACCTTCCCGTAAAGAGCTACGATTTCCAGACCTGCATCCGGGAATCCGGAGAGATCAATAAAAGCTTCGGAAAGCTGAAAAAGCTGCATCTTCTGCTTCACGATTTTGGGGAAAGCCTTGCGGGAACACAGACCTTTTTTGCCCAAAAACAGCCGGAATCCCCGGAGGATCTGCATACCCTGCGCGTGACGGCCAGGGTGAACCCGGAAACGGGAGCGGGCTTTCTGTTCGTGAACAACCATCAGAGACACCGGACGATGGAGGTCCATCCGGACGCTTCCGTTCGTCTGCAGTTTCCGGATCATGAGAAGGAGATCGACCGCCTGCATCTGCCGGAGGGAGCCTGCGGCGTGATCCCCTTTGACTTCCCGTTTGCGGACGCGGTGCTGGAAAAGACCAACGCTTTCCTGCTGTGCAGGTTGGGAGAGAGACTTTTCTTCTACCTGCCCGATGAAATTTCCAATCAGGCCTCCGATCAGGCTTTCGACGCAATTTCCGATCAGGGCGGAGAGAAGCCGGATGGCCGGACAGCGGAGAGAAAACCATATTTCGTCTGGAAGAACGGAAAATCCTGCGATGTGGCAGTGCTTTCTGAATCCGAAGCGGACCGGGCCTTCCGTTTCGGAAACCGTCTGTATGTGACGGAACGGCCGGACGACTGCCTGATCGAAAAGGACGGGAAACTGTATCTGATCACGAAGGCGGAAAAGGAAACGCTGACGGTTTACGCAGAGACCGGAGAGCCGCAGCGCCTGACGGTGGAAGCCGCGCACGCCGGCGCGCAGAGAAACGACGCTTTGGAGGCGGAGCACGGCAATGGGAACGGCGCTTTGGAGGCGGAAGCCGGCAGAGCGCAGGCGGCTGCGCGGTTTGAACTGGTGAAGGAAGCGGACGACGCGCAGGGGAAGGCGCTGTACCGGGAGTATGCGGTGCATATGGACATTCCGGAAAAGCTGCGCGGCGAAGCGCCGGCCTCCTGCGGCTGCCATCAGCTCTATCTGGAAGCCGACTACGCGGGCGACCGGGCGGAGATCTATGTGGACGGCAGGCTGGCGGACGACTGGTTTACCAACGGGGAAACCTGGCACGCCGCGCTGAAGCGTTTGGGCTATCCTTCCAGGCTGACGCTGCGCATTTATTCCACGGACAATCCCATTCCCAATCCTTACGGGAACCGGGTGTATTATGACCTGCCGGTGAAGGAAGGGTGCGGGCTTTTCGGGGTCCGGGTGATTCCGGAGTATGAGGTCTGTGTGGAAGAACACTGACCGGATGAAATCGTTGGTATCATACATGAGCGGCAATCATTTTTCAACGATAAGGAGGAAAAAGACGTGGAAATTTTACAGGAAATTTCAGAAAATCTGCAGAAGGGAAAGGCCAGGATCGTAAAAACGCTGGTACAGCAGGCCGTGGACGAGGGAATCCCGGCAAAGGAGATCCTGGAGAAGGGACTGCTTTCCGGCATGGATGTGGTCGGAGAGAAGTTCAAGAACAACGAGGTATATGTACCTGAGGTGCTGGTGGCGGCGAGAGCCATGAATATGGGAGTCGCCGTGCTGAAGCCCCTGCTGGCGGACGCCGGCAGCGTTTCCGCGGGAAAGGTATGCATCGGGACCGTGAAGGGGGACCTGCATGACATCGGGAAGAATCTGGTGAAGATGATGATGGAAGGCAAGGGACTCGAGGTGGTGGATCTGGGAACAGATGTCGCGCCGGAAACCTATGTGGACACCGCCGTCAGCCAGGGCTGTCAGATCATCTGCTGCTCTGCTCTGCTGACCACCACCATGCCGGTGATGGAAGAGGTGGTAAAGGCGGCGGAAAAGGCCGGGATCCGGGATAAGGTAAAGATCATGATCGGCGGCGCTCCGGTTACGGAGGATTTCTGCCGGCAGATCGGCGCGGACAGATACACGGCGGACGCGGCGAGCGCAGCGGATGCGGCCGTGGAGCTGTGCAGGGCGGCCGGATGATGGAGCTTTTGAGACGGAAGGCGCTTGAGCTGGGCGCTTTCCGGGCGGAGGTGCTGGATGTGAGCCGGGTGAGCCTGGACGCATCCTTCCGCAGCCTCTGTGAATCCAATGCCTGCGGCAATTACGGAAGGAACTATATGTGTCCGCCGGATGCGGGCGGGATTGAAGAGCTGATGGAAGAGATCCGAAGCTATGACTGCCTGATGGTCTATCAGACGGTGGGAGAACTGGAAGACAGCTACGATTTTGAAGGAATGATGGAGGCGGGAAAGCGCCACAATGAGCTGGCGCAGAAGCTGCGGGCCTTTACGCGTGAGCGGCGGAAGGAACGGCAGGACGGCCCGGAGAGCGAAACAGTCTGTCCGGAGGAACCGGAGGGCGCAAGCTTCCTTCATCTCGGGGCCGGCGGCTGCCGGGTCTGTTCCGTCTGCGCGAAGGTGACGGGAGAGCCCTGCCGGCATCCGGACATGGCGATGCGTTCGCTGGAAACCTACGGGATCAACGTATCCCTTCTTGCGCAGGAAGCGGGCATGCGCTACATCAACGGACAGAATACGGTGACCTATTTCGGCGCGGTATTTATGCGCGGCGGCAGGCCGCAGGAGCCGGAAAAAGAGCGGCGCTGACGGCAGAAGGAAAGGACGCGTGACGCAAGGAAAGGGCGCGTGACGCGCGGAAGCAAAATAAGAAACGGGGAAGAAAACGGATGAACAGAAATATGAGACAGTGGCTGGAGGAGCTGCGGACGGCGCCGGTGAAAAAGGCGTTTCCGATCCTGTCCTTTCCGGCCGTGCAGCTGATGGGGATCACGGTAAAGGAGCTGATCTCCAGCAGCGAGATGCAGGCGGAGGGAATGAAGCGGATCGCGGACCGGGTGGATGCGGCGGCAGCCGTGAGCCTGATGGATCTGTCGGTGGAGGCGGAATGCTTCGGTTCACAGATCGTGTTCAGCGAGAATGAGGTGCCTACGGTAAGAGGAAGCGTGGTGTCTGAACCGGAGGATGTGGAAGCGCTTGCGGTCCCGCAGGTGGGGACGGCAAGAACGGGAATCTATGTGGATGCGATCCGAAAGGCAAAGGAACGAATCACGGACAGACCCGTATTTGCCGGCATGATCGGCCCTTATTCTCTGGCGGGGAGACTTCTGGATGTGACGGAGATCATGTACTGCTGCTATGACGATCCGGATATGGTGGAAAGCCTTCTGGATAAGGCGACGGAATTCCTCATCCGCTACGGCAGAGCGTTCCGGGAGGCGGGGGCCGACGGCGTTATGATCGCGGAGCCTCTGGCAGGACTGCTGTCTCCGTCTCTTGCGGCGCAGTTTTCCGCTCCATTTGTGAAGCGGATCGTGCAGGCGCTTCAGGCGGAGGATTTTCTTGTCATTTATCACAACTGCGGAAACTGCACAATCCAGATGATCGACAGCATTCTGGATACGGGAGCGGACGCTTATCATTTCGGGAACGCCATCCGAATGGCGGAGATGATGCCGCATATCCCTGCCGGTACGGTGGCGATGGGAAATGTGGATCCCGCGGGGCAGTTCCGGAACGGGACGCCGGAAAGCATCCGAAGGGAGACGCTTCAGATCATGCAGGAGTGCTGTGGCTGGCCGAATTTCGTGATCTCTTCAGGGTGCGACATTCCGCCCATGTCCAGATGGGAAAATATCGATGCGTTTTTTGCCGCAGTAAAGGAGTTTTATGATCATACCTGCACAGGCTGAAAAAATCGTTGGAACCAGAGGAAAGGAGCCTGGAGCAGGCGGAAGGAAGGCGGCGGAAGGAGCGGGCGGCACGGATGGAGAGGACAGAGGTTACGGTAAACGGCGTAAGCTTTTCGGCGAAAAAGGGAGAATGCCTGGGAGATATCCTGCTCAGACAGGGGGGGATCAGCATGCCCTGCGCGGGGAATGGCCGCTGCGGAAAATGCAGAGTCCGGATACAGGGAGAAGTGAGTGAACCGGATGAAACCGAGCGCAGGCTTCTTTCTGAAGAGGACAGAAGGAAAGGAATCCGTCTGGCCTGCCGCGTCCGTATTCTTGGCCGCTGCCGGGCGGAGCTTCAGGAGCGGAAGGATGTAGAGGTCCTTCTGGGCGGAAGCTCTCCGGGCTTCGGAGAAGCGGACGGAAAGGAAGACGGGAAAAAGGAAGGACAGAATCTGCCCGTTCGTCCCATGTTCCGGCATTACGGGGCGGCAGTGGATGTTGGAACCACCACGCTGGCTGCTGTTTTGTATGATAAAAGCGGAGAGCTGGCGCGTGCCGGAGCGGAAAATCCCCAGACCGCGTTCGGGGCTGATGTGATATCCAGAATCGGGAAAAGCCTGGCAGGGGAAGGAAAGCTTCTCGCCGATTCCCTGAGGGAAGGCATCCGGAAGCTCCTTCAGAAGCTTTCAGAGAAGTCGGGAATCTGTGTAGAGGAGCTGGACGCTCTGGTGATCACGGGGAATACCGCCATGCTGTATCTTCTTACGCAGCGGAATCCGGACGCTCTTTCCCATGCGCCTTTTGAGGCGGACTGGCTGGGAAACGAATGGCTTTGCGGAAAGGATCTGGGACTCCCCTGCGAAGGGGCGAGGATATATCTTCC
Source organism: Candidatus Eisenbergiella pullistercoris (assembly GCA_019115665.1). GTDB lineage: Bacteria > Bacillota > Clostridia > Lachnospirales > Lachnospiraceae > Eisenbergiella > Eisenbergiella pullistercoris. The sequence continues at coordinate 10,506 of DXDD01000066.1, forward strand.
GCCCTGTATCTCTGCTTTTGTCGGGGCGGATATCACTGCAGCGATACTGGCTTCCGGCCTCTGCGGGAAGGGATCGGGAAGAATGCTTGCGGATATCGGCACCAACGGGGAGATCGCTCTGTGGAAGGACGGAAAGCTGACCTGCTGCTCCACGGCCGCCGGACCTGCTTTTGAAGGCGCCGGACTGAGCATGGGCATGCGGGGAGAGGAAGGCGCCATTTCCCATGTTTTCCGGATAGACGGGCAGATGCGTGCCGAGGTGATCGGCGATACCGTTCCTGTGGGGATCTGCGGCAGCGGAGTGATCGATGCGGCAAGCTGCCTCCTGGAAAGCGGCCAGATGGACGAGACCGGCTATCTGGAGGACGGGGACGCGGTGATCGCAGGAGACGTAAAGCTGACTCAGCAGGATATCCGCATGGTCCAGCTGGCAAAGAGTGCGGTCTGCGCCGGGATGAAGACCATGCTGCACTACGCCGGGATGAAAACGGAGGATCTGAAAGAGCTGCTGGTGGCGGGAGGGTTCGGAAATTATCTGCGGCTGGACAGCGCCGTGAAAATCGGGCTGATCCTGCCCCTGCCGGAAAGCAGGATCACGGTATGCGGCAATGCGGCGCTGCAGGGAGCCTGCATGCTCCTTCTGGATGAAACAAAAAAAGGGGAGGCGGAGCGCCTGGCTGCCTGCGCTCATACGGTCAGCCTTGCCGCAGACCCGTATTTTCAGGACTGCTACATGGAAGGAATGCTGTTTGAGATTTGAAGACAGCGGAGCGTAGGATGGAACCGGACGCTTCGGGGAAGGATGGATGATGGATTACAGAATTGACGCAGAGGATCGGGAAATACTGAGGGAGCTTGCGAAAAAGCAGCTGCAGTATGCCAATGAAGAAAAAAACAGGAAACGCCGTAAGGAGTGGTATCTCCACAATGAACTCAAGGGAGAACGTCCCATGATCCACCTTGAGATGGCGACCTTTGAACAGGAGATCCTTCCGCAGAGAATGCGCTGCAGGGGGGAATTTGCCAGACAGGTGGAAAAGAAGATTTTATCTGATTACCTGAACCAGGAGCTGTTTGACGACGACAGAGTGACGCCCGACTATTATGGGATGAACTATGATACGTATTTTACCCTGTTCGGCATACAGATCCGGATCCAGGGCTCGAAGGATGAGCAGGGAAACCAAAGCCTCGGCCACCATTTCGTGGAACAGGTGGGCGACCTTGAAGAAGACTATGAAAAGCTTGGGAAGACCGAATTCGGTGTGGATGTTAAGAGTACGGAAGCGAAAAAGACGGCGGTGGAGGAAGCCATCGGAGATATCCTTCCCGTCAGGCTGGAGGGAAGCTGCCTCTACAGCGTTCCGACCCAGATGGTGGTGCACTTCATGAGCATGGAAAATATGATGTTCAACATGTACGACTATCCGGAGCTGTTCAAGGAGATGATGGGCCGCATCGCGGACGACACCCTGGCCTATTATCGCCTGTTGGAGGAAAAGGGAGTCCTTCTTCCCACTACGGGAGGGGAATTCCTGGGGCAGGGCTCCTGGTGCTACAATCGGACCCTGCCGGATGACAAGCCTGCAGGAACCTACACCGCAAAGGATGTATGGGGCTTCATGGATTCTCAGGAAACGGTGAGCATTTCTCCTGACATGTATGAGGAGTTTATCTTCCCCTGCTACCAGAAGATTGCCAGCCAGTTCGGTCTGCTTTCCTATGGTTGCTGCGAGCCGGTGGATCCGATCTGGGACAGATGCCTTTCCAGGCTTCCCAATCTGCGCAAGGTTTCTATCTCTCCCTGGTGCAATGAGGAGTTCATGGGCGAGCGCCTGCGCGGCAGCGGCGTGATCTTCCACCGCAAGCCAAGCCCCAATTTCCTGGGAATGGGGACCGCTCTGGATGAGGACGCCTTCCGCGCTCACATCCGAAAGAGCCTCTTGGCAGCCAGGGGCTGCAAAATGGAGATCACCCAGCGCGATGTCTATACCATCAATCATGACGTGGCGAAGGCGAAGAGATACGTGGACATCATAAAGGAGGAGATCGTCAACTGCTGGCAGTAAGGCGCTTTATTGCGCCTTCCCCTGCCGGGCCGTGGAATCTGGATTGTATAACCGTATAAAAGTACGGTTCAGAACAGCATTTTCCGGAATTGGATCCGTAAAAAATGCAGGATTTATGAGGCATGCAGGTTTTTCCCTCTCTGTTAAACGGTCAAACGCCCGGGCATCCCGGCAGCAAATTTTCTCAATAAAAGAGCAAGCAGCAGGAATGGCGAAGGTCTTTCCCCTGTGATATACTGTTAAGTCAGTAGAAGCGGGCTGTTTCGGCAGACGGGTCTTTATCCGTCTGGCGACGGAAAGGAGAGACAGATGTACTATGACATATCCGGCCTCTGGCAGGCCGATATCGGAGACGGGAAGGTTTATTCCATGCAGCTTCCCGGCACTCTGGATGAAAACGGAATCGGGCATAAGGATCTGGGGCAGAACCAGTGGCACCCGGACGCGGCGCTTGGAAACGCGGAGGATGGATTTGATGAAAACGCGCCCATCGCCACCCGTTTTACCAGAAAATATACCTTTGAGGGAGAAGCGCGGCTGACCCGGCGCATTTCCTTCGTTCCCGAGGCGGGGAAGCGCGTCTTTCTGGAAGCGGAGCGGGCCAGATGCCTGCGGCTTCTGGTGGACGGGAAGGAAGTGCCGCATTTTACGGAAGGCACCCTTTCCACCCCGCATGTGTTTGAGGTGACCGGGCTTCTGAACGGGGATCATGAGATCGCGCTTCTGTCCGACAACAGTTATCCCGGTCTGCCCCATGACGCCATCGTGTATTCCTCAGCGGCCACGGATGAAACGCAGACCAACTGGAACGGCGTGCTGGGATATCTGCGGCTGCGCGTGGAGGAGCCGGTGTTCCTGTCGGCGCTTCGGATCTATCCGGAGAGGGCGGAGGCCGATGGGACGGCAGGCAGTCTCACCGTGCAGGCGGAGATTTCCTCCGACCGGTTCTGGAGCGGCGTCCTGCGGGTGGAAAGCGAAGCGCTGAAAGAGAATGCGGGAAACGGCGCGGCGGCCTGTTATGAAAAGAAGATCAGCGTGCAGCCCGGCATCACCCGCGTTGTGCTGAAGGAGCTTCCGCTGGCGGAGGGCGTGAAAAGCTGGGATGTGGAAGAGGGCAGTCTTTACGAGCTGACCGCGCGGCTGCTGCCGGAGGAAGGGAACGAGGCGGGGCCGGGAAGCAGCGGCCCTGGGTGGACGGAACCGGAAAATGCGGGGCCGGGAAGCAGCCGGACGGAAACCTTCGGCATCCGCACCTTCGGGGATAACGGAACAGGCAGGCTTGCCATCAACGGACGGGTGATCTTCCTGCGCAGCGAGGCCAACTGCTGCGAATTTCCGGAAACGGGCCATCCGCCCATGACGGTGGAGGAATGGACGGACGTTCTGGCGCGCTACCGTTCCTATGGGATCAACTGCATGCGTTTTCATTCCCACTGCCCGCCGGAGGCGGCGTTTACCGCGGCGGATCAGATGGGCATGCTGATGCAGCCGGAGCTGTCTCACTGGGACCCGGTGCATGCCTTTGAAGCGCCGGAGAGCTTTGCCTACTATCAGACGGAGCTGAAGCAGGTGATCCTGACGCTGGCCAATCACCCGTCCTTCGTGATGCTCACCTTCGGAAACGAGCTGGCGGCGGGACCGGTGGGACACGCCAGAATGGACAGCATGCTGGCCCTGGCGCATGAGCTGGATCCTACCCGCCTGTATGCCAATAGCTCCAACGCCCACTACGGGGATCGGGGAATCGATCCGGAGAGCGATTTTTTCGCTTCCCAGAAATATTTCGGCCATGACCTGCGCGGCACCCACGCGGGCGGCGGAGAAGACGGCGCGCTTCAGGGCTATATCAACAACCGCTATCCCGACGCGGCGCAGAATTACGACGCGTCCATGGCCGAGATCCGGGAGGTTTATCAGAAGCCGGTTTTCAGCTTTGAGGTGGGGCAGTTCGAGGTGCTTCCCGACTTTCATGAGCTGGAGTCCTTCCGCGGGATCTCCGACCCCGCCAACCTGCGGCTGGTGCAGGAACGGGTGAAAAAGGCCGGGATCTCCGATGAGGAATGGGAAAAACAGGTGGAGGCGACGGGAGAGATCTCCCGCCTGGCCTACAGAGAGGAAATCGAAGCGGCCATGCGCACAAGGGAGCTGTCCGGCATTTCCCTGCTGGGACTGCAGGATTTCCCCGGACAGGGGACGGCGCTGGTGGGCATGCTGAATTCTCATCTGGAGCCCAAGCCCTACCCCTTTGCCCAGGCCGCGAAGTTCCGGGCCTTTTTCCGGGATCAGCTGCCGCTTGCGCTGCTGCCCCGCTATACCTGGGAAAACACGGAAGAGATGACGGTGCCGGTGAAGATCGCCAATTACGGAAAAACGGCTCTTTCCGGAAAGGTCTGCTGCACCCTTCGCAGTGAGGCGGCAGAGACATCAGACTGCGGAGTGAGCGCATCGGACCGTGGCATGGGCACACCGGACTGCGGCGTGGGCGCACCGGACTGCGGCATGGGCACATCAGACTGCGGCACGGGCGCACCGGATCCCGGAGCGGAAGGCGGGCTGATCGCCCGGGCGGAAACGGAAGCCGCCTGCTTCCCGGCAGGGACGCTGACGGAGGCGGGCTGTGTGACCCTTCCGCTGTATGCCGTAAAGACCGCCTCCCGCCTGATCCTCACCGTGGAGGCAGGGGGAGCGGTGAACCGCTATCCCGTCTGGGTTTATCCTGCGGCTTCCGTCAGAATGCCGGTCTGCCCGGAAAATGTTTACGAGACGCAGCGCTTTGACGAAAAGGCAAGGGAGATCCTTGCGGCAGGCGGCCGTGTGTATCTGACCCCGCCCTCCACGAAGGAAGCCCTGCCCAGATCCATCCGCGCCCAGTTCACCACGGACTTCTGGTCGGTGGGCACCTTTGCCCAGCAGGCGGGCGGCATGGGACAGCTCATTGACAGCGCCCATCCCCTGTTTGCGGATTTCCCCACGGAAAGCCACACCGACTGGCAGTGGTGGCTGATGGCCTCTCAGAGGGCGGTGATTCTGCCGAAGCGGATCCGGGCCATCATCACGGAAATGGACAGCTACGCCCATCTGCGGCCCATGGCTCAGCTGTTTGAGTGCCGCTGCGGCGGCGGACGCCTGCTGTTTTCCTCCCTGGGCCTGCAGGATCTGCAGCAGTATCCGGAGGCGAGGGCGCTGCTTTCCTCCATTTACCGCTACCTGGGAAGCGAGGCCTTCGCGCCCCGGCAGGAGCTGGACGTGGAGACGGTGGCTTCGCTGGTAGTGGAATAGAAGAAAAGACCTGATAATTGGAAATGAGAAAAAGGATATCCGGAAAAGTCGGTTCAGGCCGACGGGGTATCCTTTTTTGGTTTATAAATATCAATGGTTATATTTGCTGCATAACCGGGATACTTCATTTTGACGAGAATTGCCGTAATTTTTTTACGGAAGCTTATTGCGTGAAAAAATAAATTTAGTTATACTTTCGTTAGACAGGGGAACCATTATCACATGAAATTGGCAGGAAAGGATAGATGGTATGCTGAAAAAATTTATGGTAAAAAATTATAAGAATTTTGAAAAAGAAGTATGCCTGGATTTTGAGAAAACTGCAGGATACCAGTTCAGCACAGACTGCATCACCGGCGGACTGATCAGTAAAATGCTGATTTATGGGAAAAATGCGACAGGGAAGACAAATTTGGGAAGAGCTGTTATGGATATAAGGGCCATGCTTTCCGATGCTATGCCAAACGCTGAAACGGAAGCGTTCCTGAATGCCGATTCTGAGGAAGACGCTGCAACCTTTTCCTATATTTTTGATTTCGATGGCCAGAAATTGATTTACAGATATGCAAAATTTTGAGAATACAGATTGAAATGGGAAAAACTGGAAATAAATACAATACTTATTTTTGAATGCAATTTTTCAGAGAGAAAATTTGTGTTCCCGCATTTGGAAGTAGTTGAAGCGGAAACAGCGAATGTGGAGAGATATGTGCGGGTACTGGAAGCGGGTGAAGGGGAACAGTCTGTCTTACCTTTTTTGAGATGGCTGATCAGTAATATGGCCTTACCAGGCGATTCTTTGCTGGTAAAA
>DXDD01000067.1 GCA_019115665.1 Candidatus Eisenbergiella pullistercoris
AGACCGTACGAAAACGTATCGGCAGAAAGCATCCGGCCCATCGCGAAGCGATGGGCCGGATGCTTTCTGCCGAAGGCTGAACTGTTACGGCTGAGGCGGTCTGCATTTTCCCTTGACAGGCAGTATCTGTACGGATATTATATACATATACCCCCTATGGTATAAATATTCGGAACGGAGATCGTTATGAAAGCATTTATGGAAAAACTGGAAGCTCTGCTGGAGCTGGGAGGGATCCGGAAGGATATCACGCTTCTTGCGATATCGGGCGCTGCGGTTCTGTGCAGCCTGTTCCGGTTTCAGCCCTTTCCCTTTGATATGGCGTGGATCGCCATCCTTCTGTGCGGCGTGCCGATCATTCTGGAGGCCATTATCGGGCTGGTCACGGCATTTGACATCAAGGCCGATGTGCTGGTGTCGCTGGCCCTGATCGCCTCCGTGCTGATCGGAGAGGATTTCGCCGCCGGAGAGGTGGCCTTTATCATGCAGCTGGGCGGGCTGCTGGAGGAGCTGACGGTGGCAAGGGCGCGGGCCGGTATCGAGAAGCTGGTGCATCTGACGCCGCAGACGGCGCGGCTCCTGAAGGACGGAAAGGAGACTGTGATACCGGCGCAGGAAGTTCAGGTGGGCGACCTGCTCCGGGTCCTGCCGGGAGAAAGCGTCCCGGCGGACGGCGTGATCGTATCGGGACAGACCTCCATCAACCAGGCGGTCATGACCGGAGAATCCCTGCCCGTGGACAAGGCGGCGGGCGACCGGGTATCCAGCGGCACGGTGAATCAGTTCGGCGCGTTTGAAATGAAGGCGGACAGGGTGGGGGAGGACAGCTCCATTCAGCGCATGATCCGGCTGGTACAGTCCGCGGACGCGGGAAAGGCGAAGATCGTCGGACTGGCGGACCGCTGGGCGACTTGGATCGTGGTGATCGCCCTCAGCGCCGCGGCGCTGACCTGGCTGCTTACCGGCGAGATCATCCGCGCGGTCACCATCCTTGTGGTGTTCTGCCCCTGCGCCCTGGTGCTGGCCACACCCACGGCGATCATGGCGGCCATCGGGAACGCCGCGAAGCACGGCTTCCTTGTCCGGGAGGGAGACGCGCTGGAACGGCTGGCGAAGGTGAAGGCCGTCGCCTTCGACAAAACCGGAACTCTGACCTATGGAACGCCGGAGGTGGTAAGCGCCGTTTCCGTTTCCGGAGACTATCCGGAGGAAGAGATCTACCGGCTGGCGGCCTCCGCCGAGCAGCTGTCCGAGCATCCTCTCGGGAAGGCGATAGCCTCTTGTTTTAAAAAGACCTGTCGGAAGACGCCCGCGGCGGCGGAGCGCTTCCGGATGATCCCCGGACGGGGCGTATGTGCGTGCGTGGAGGGAAAAGAGATCCTTGCGGGCAATCCGGAGCTTCTGCGGGAGCGGGGAGTGGAAATGACGCCGCCCCAGGGGGCGCTTGCAATGCTTCAGAAGGGCTGCAGCGTGACCTATATCGCGGCGGACGGAAGGTTTGCCGGCTATATCGTCCTTTCCGATACGCTGCGGAAGGACAGCGCGGACATGATCCGCGCGCTTTCCGAAATGGGGACGGAGCCTGTCCTTCTGACGGGCGACCATGAAAACGCGGCGAAAACCATCGCCGCACAGCTTCAGATCCGCACGGTGCGTGCGAACTGCCTTCCGGAGGACAAGCTGAAGGCCATCGGCGAATATCAGGATGCGGGCAGCCCGGTCTGCATGATCGGCGACGGCATAAACGACGCGCCCGCCCTGAAAAAAGCGCAGGTGGGCATCGCCATGGGCGGCGTCGGAAGCGACATTGCCGTGGATGCGGCGGATATCGCCCTGGTGGACGACGAAATAAAGGAACTCCCCCATCTGATCGCCCTTTCCAGGCGGATGATGGTTACGATCAAATGCAATATGACCTTTTCCATGGCGCTGAATTTTCTCGCCATCGCGCTTGCCATCAGCGGCGTACTCAATCCGGTGGTCGGGGCTCTGGTCCACAACGCGGGCTCGGTGCTCGTCATTGTGAACTCCGCGTTCCTGCTGAAATGGAGAAGAAGGGAAGACGGCGTCTAACGGGAGTGCCGGTTCATGTACGCGATGGAGGAAAGCGTGGGCAGATGGGCCGGGCAGATGTCCCGGCAGGCCAGGGATTTGGAGCAGCCCGCTTCAAAATGCCTGGCATACTGCTTTCGGATCTCTTTTTTCCGGTCTTCGGAGGAGGAGTACAGAAGGTATGCGCTGTTGGCGAAGGACGCTCCGAAAAACTCCCGTGAGGACGGGACATAATTGGGACATACCTCCAGACAGAGTCCGCATCTGAGGCATTTCGCGGCGGAATACTGGCGGGCATATTCCTTCTGATCCGGCGTCGCCCGGGTTCCGAGATACATCATGGCCTCCCGCTGATATTCCTGGAGGATGGAACGGTCCACCACAAGATCCGTGACCACCGGGAATTTTGTCAGCGGTTCCAAAACCAGCAGGCTGCTTTGGCCGGTGTCGATAAAAGTACCGCAGGCCAGGCCGGGGCGGCCATTGATGACCATCGCGCAGCCGCCGCACATTTCCCGGAGATTCTGCCGCCCGTACCGGCCGGGGCCGGTCCCTCCGTTCACGAAGAAAAAGATCGCCAGCGTGAGTGCCGCATGCGCCCCTGCGGCCAGGGCGGTTCCTCTCGCCAGCATTTTGCAGAGACCGTAAGCATACCATCCGGTCCACATGGAATAGGACATGACAAGAAGATGCCCCATCAATAACAGCGTCAGAAGCCATGAACAGACCGCGTTCCATTTTTTGAGCATAGTTGTCTCCCTTTCGGTGAATGATTTCTGCGGAGAAAATGCGTTTCGGCATCCGCAAACAGTTCCTTTTTTAGTATACCAGATCCGGCGCGCCATTGCCATTGCCGTCCGGAACGCTGTTCTGCCGCTGGCATGGGAGGGATTACAGTTCAGCCCGGTCTGCGCATTTATTGCGCAGACCGGAAAAATAACGGATTTCCCCTTGACCGAAGGGGCGGTTTATGTATTATATTATCTTTAGAAGGTCGGGGAGGCCGCAGCGGCCGAAGGCCCGACAAGGAAAGGAGTACACACATGCTAGTTGATACAAAAGCAAAGATCGGCGTATTCTCCATCGCGCTCGGGGCTTATCTTCCCCAGTTTCCCTCTCTGGTGCCGGAATTTGAGGCACAGTATGAGGCGTTCAAGAAAACGATCCCGGATACCGTTGAGATCATCGACGGCGGTCTTGTGACCACGAAGGAGCAGTCCCAGGCGGCGGGGGATAAATTCCGCGCGGCGGATGTGGATCTGGTGTTCCTGCAGCTTCTGACCTATGCCACCTCCTATAATATGCTTCCTGCCGTAAAGGATCTGGACGTGCCGGTGGTTCTGGTGAACATCCAGAAGCTGAAGGCGCTGGATTATGACCATACGGACATCGCTGCATGGCTGGGAGAGGGATATGCCTGCGGCGCTGTGGGTGAAATGGTGGCGGATCTGGAGCGCTTCGGCAAGCGCCACGCGGTGATCACCGGCGTGGTAGAGGGCGGAGATCCGGGCGTGCAGAAGGAGATCGAGCAGTGGTGCCTGGCCGCTCAGACCAGAAGAAGATTCCGCGATACCAATATCGCGCAGATCGGAAGACCCTATCCCGGCATGATGGACCTTTACATCGACGAGTCCAACCTGTACAGAAGGATGCATCTGTATACCAAGCAGTTCGACTGGGAGAAGATGTGGGCCATCGCCGACAATATTACCGATGAGGACGCCATCCGCGCAAAGGCGCAGGATATCCTGGATACCTTTGATATCGAGGGCGGCGGAAGCATCGAGGAAGTATGGGAAATGGCAAAATACGTCGTTGCCTTTGAACAGTGGGTGAAGGACGAGCAGCTCGGCCTGATCGCTTCCCATTACGACGGCTTCGCAACCGGCAAGGCGGGCGTTCTGGACAGCATGCTGATCCCCGCGTTCTCCATGCTGATCAAGCAGGGAACGGCCTGCGCGGTGGAAGGGGATATGAAGGTCGCCATGGCCATGAGCATCTTAAAGACGATCTCCGGAACCGGACAGCTTGCGGAGATGTACTCCATTGATTTCAACGATGATATCGCCATCATCGGCCACAGCGGTTCCGGCGATGCGGATATCTCCGATAAGAAGCCCACGATGAAGATCGTGAAGGTGTTCCACGGAAAGACCGGCGGCGGCTATCTGACCCAGTTCTATCCGTTCACCGGCCCGGTCACCTACCTGGCCATCACCCAGGACGGCGACGGTCACTTTAAATTTGTTGTCGCAGAGGGCGTGAACGAGGAGGGCAAGATCCTTTCCTTCGGCGATACCAACATGAGAACCCGCTTCACCTGCGGAGCCAGAGAGTTCGTGACCCGCTGGAGCGAGTGCGGCCCCACCCACCATTTCGCGGCCGCGACGGGAAGACACATCGACACGATCCTGAAGGTGGCGAAGATCTTCAACGTGCCGGTGGATATCGTGACCAGGTAACCGATAAACAGCAGATAACAGAAAGAGGGAAAGGCGTGAAAACCTTTCCCTCTTTTCAGGCTCTCCTCTCAGCTCTTCATAAGCCGCCAGAGAGTGGTCCGGCTGATGCCGAGCCGTCTGGCCGCGGCGCTCTGATTTCCGTTTTCTTCTTCGACTACGATTTCCACAATTTTCCGGTTGATCTGATCCAGCGGCTTATGAAGGTCCAGTGCGACAGCCGCCGTGCCTGCTGACGACGGGAGATTCGCGGGCTGAAATTTTTTGTGTTCATCCAGAAGAAGGTATCTGACATCTCTTGTCCTGATATAGGGCTCTTCCGTTGTGGCGGCCAGAATGCCGACCACTCTTTTCAGCTGCGTGTAATTGCCGGGCCAGTCATAATTCTGGAGAAGATTCAGGGCATCCGGTTCAAAGCCTGCAATTTCATTTCCATACTCCACATTAAAAATACCTGTGAGCAGTCCGGCCATATGGGGGATATATTCTCTGGTTTCCCGCAGCGGCGGAATCTCAATGGTAATGCAGTTCAAAGTATCCCTGACAGACAGATATCGTTCCGGATAAGCGTCCTTGTGGGCGTGCGCCAGTTCAAAAATGATCCGGTTCCTTTTATACAGATCCGTATCCTTGATCGTATAGATCAGCTCCTGAAAATGGATCTCGGACAGGAGGTCAATATTCCGGATGTAGATGGTGGTTCCGGTATCGCTGAGAGGGGAATTCATATCCTGCATGAGAAAATTCCAGTTCCTGGAATTTTCCAGCCGGGAACAGTCGATCACTGCCAGAGGATTGTTCTGTTCCTCGCTCTGTATGTACAGCATTTCGATAAATTTCTGCGTATCCATCCCGCGTTCGCCCAGAATAAAAGCCGGAGTATGAGAAGAAAAGAAGCTTTTTGTGAGGGCTTCCACAAAGGTCTGCGGAAGCACGCTGGTATAGAAGTTTTCCGCGTCGTTCAGCAGCTCCTCCTTATTCTGATGCTTCCGGTTTATATGGTTCCGTTTTTGTAAACATTTGCGGTCGATGCGGCAGCTTCTTCCACCAGCCTCTGCTGATACTGCTTCGGAGAGACGCCCATTTCCCGGCAGAAGGCCCGGTAGAAGGTGGCATAGTCGTGAAAGCCCGCCTGTTCGCAGGCCTCCCCGGCGGTAAGTCCCTCCTGCAGACAGCTCTGTGCGCGGGAGATCTTTTTGGCCAGGATATACTGATTCAGCGTGAGGCCGGTGATCTGCTTGAAGCGCCGGTTCAGATAGACGCCGTTATGATGCACGTGCCCGGCAAGCTGTTCTATGGTGAGCGTATCCTGGATATGCGCATCGATATAGGAAAAGAGCTCCGCCATAAAGGCGGGCATGACGCCCGGGCTCGCACCGGAAGGCGCGGCCACATGCTGGTTGAGCATGACGAGAATCAGCCGGAGGAGAGAGAGGGAGAGAATGTCGCTTCCCCATTCTCCGGAAGAAAGGGCGGACTGCAGATCCCGGGCCAGACAGGTAAAGCGTTCGATCTCCGCACCGCTCAGATGCGTCAGGTTCAGCATGGCGGGCGGCATGCGGAAAAAGCAGGAGGACAGATCGGTCCGGCTGCTGTTTAAGGACGGGAAAGCGGTCTCCCGGATATTGATGATGATCCGGTCGTAACGGGAGGGATCAAGCGGCCTTGCGGAGTGGAAGGCATGGGGACGGACGCATACAAGATCGCCCCGCACCAGCTTCCCGCTCCCCGATTCCATGAAAAAATCCAGTTCCCCGCCCAGGAGCAGAAGGATCTCATAGCCGTTATGGCTGTGAAAATACGGGGGCTGGATGGTGGGAAACTGTATGTCCTTATACTGACAGGAAAAATCCTCGTCCAGATGCAGAAATATTTTTCTCTCCGGCGCGTCCATGGCTCATACCTCCCGTTCTGCCGCCGCAGGCGGCACTCTATTCATAAAGAACGGCTCGTGATGTTCTTTGGCAGGAATCCGCAGGTTCCTGTCAGCATCTCTTCTGCCATTTTACATCATATCGGGCCCGGCCGCCAGAGGGAAAGGACTCCTGTCTGCCGGTTTGCCGGGGAACCGGAATGAAAGGTGTTACAGCCTCGGGCAGAACTGTAACGGCTGAATCATGCTTCTGCAGCAGAAATCAGAAGAATAGCATACTGACCCGCAAAAATCAGGATCTGACTACGGCCAAAACAGGAAATTCCGGTTTTGTACCGCAGATTTTGGTGGTTTCCTGCGGTAAGAATCCGGAAAACCGGAGCGTTGCCTGCGGCACCCGCTTTCCCATTCAGCGACAGGAATGGCCGGATGCTTCCTGCCGGTACGTTTTCGTACGGCCTGCGCAGACCTGCCTGAACAGTAACCGAAAGGTTTCTTCCTGCAAGGTTTTGGTTTTTTATTGTATAGGTTATGACCCGGATCTGTGATAAACTGTTGTCATCAGAGAAGGGGCGGAGACGCCGGACAGAAGATCCGGCGCACATGTTTCGGCATACGGTCGGAGCACAGGCGCTCCGGCAGGGAGGCGGCCGAAAGCCACAGCTTTCGGCCTTGGAATTGACCTTGCGGCCAATTCCAACGAATGAAAATGCTGCCCTGCGGGCAGCGGAAAACGAGGTAGATATGGAGAAAAAAGACGGAATGAACTATGCGCCCAAGGGAAAGCCGGCGCCGGTGGTGACGCCCGGGGAATTTAAGATCGCGGCCATCGCGCTGGATCACGGGCATATCTATGGGATGTGCAACGGCCTGACGGAGGCGGGGGCCGAGGTGAAGTGGGTTTATGACCCGGATCCGGAGAAGGCTGCGGCTTTTCAGAAGAGTTTTCCCACGGCGAAGGCTGCGGTAAGCGAGGAGGAGATCCTTTCCGACCCGGAGGTGAAGCTGGTATGCGGAGCCGCGGTGACCAGTTTGCGCTGCGCGCTTGGGCTTCGGGTGATGGCGGCGGGGAAGGACTATTTTACGGACAAGGCTCCCCTCACCAGCCTGGAGCAGCTTGAGGCGGCAAAGAAGATGGTAAAAAAGACCGGAAGAAAATATATGGTCTATTACAGCGAGCGCATCCATGTGGAGGCCGCTGTTTTCGCCGGGCAGCTGATCGAACAGGGGGCCATCGGACGGCCCATCCACATCGACGGCTTCGGCCCGCATCGGGTGGGCGATCCGAAGAGCCGTCCGGACTGGTTTTTTGAAAAGGACAAATACGGCGGGATCCTCTGCGACATCGGCAGCCATCAGATCGAACAGTTCCTGTATTACTGCGGCGTGAAGGACGCGAAGGTGCAGTACAGCCAGGTGGGTAATTACGGGCATCCGGACTATCCGGAGCTGGAGGATTTCGGGGACGCCGTCCTCGTGGGGGACAACGGGACGACCCAGCATTTCCGGGTGGACTGGTTCACGCCGGACGGCCTTTCCACCTGGGGGGACGGACGGACCTTCATCCTGGGGACGGAGGGCTACATCGAGCTGAGAAAATACGTCAACGTGGGAACCGGGGACGGCACGGCGGATCATGTTTTTCTGGTCAATAAGGATGGGGAGCAGCATTTCCAGGTGACCGGGAAGGTGGGCTATCCCTTCTTCGGACAGCTCATCCTGGACTGCATCAACCGGACGGAAAACGCCATGACTCAGGAGCACGCCTTCAAGGCGGCCGAGCTGTGCGTCAGAGCGGAGCTGCAGGCCGTGAACCTGACGGCGGAAGGGAGAGAAGACTGAAAAATGCGCCCGACAGCGTATTTTTCAATCCGGATTTGCGCCGCTTCGGCGAAGGAGGAAAAATGATACAGACAGCAATTGTGGGCTGCGGTAACATCGCCCACGCACATATGGAAGGACTTCTGACCTTTCCGGACAGGTGCCGGATCGCGGCGCTCTGCGATATTTATCCGGAAAAGGCGGAGAAAATGAAGGAGCAGTACGGGCTGGACTGTCCGGTCTTTGACGATCATGAGAAAATGCTGGCATCCGGCATAAAGCTGGATCTGGTGCATGTGTGCACCCCGCCCTATGTCCATGCAGAGATCGCCATCCACGCCATGGACGCGGGTGTCAACGTGGTGGTGGAAAAGCCCATGGCGACCTGCCTGGAGGAATGCGACGCCATGCTGGAGGCGGAAAAGAGAAACGGCGTGACCATGGCCTGCATCGCCCAGAACCGGTTCCGCAATTCCATTTACAAACTGAAGCAGACCGCGGACAGCGGCCTGGCGGGAAAGATCTGTTTTGCCCAGGTCAATTCCCTCTGGTGGCGGGCGCACTGCTATTACGATCTGTGGTGGCGCGGCACCTGGGAGAAGGAGGGCGGCGGCCCCACCCTGAACCATGCGGTGCATCATATCGATATGCTCAACTGGATCAAGGGGGAGCTTCCCGTGGAGGTCACGGCCATGCTCTCCAACGTGATGCACGACAATTCCGAGGTGGAGGATCTGTCCGTGGCCTGTATGCGGTATGCGGACGGCAGCCTGGCGGAGGTGACCAGCTCCGTGATCCATCACGGGGAGGAGCAGGGGATCGAGCTGCAGTGCGCGGATGCGAAGCTTTCCGCCCCCTGGGATGTGAAGGCGGAGATCGGACAGGCCAACGGCTTCTGGAAGCCCGACGGCAATCAGGAGCTGGTGAAGCGGCTGAACGATTTTTATGAATCCCTTCCTGACCTGAAATACGAAGGCCACGCCGGAGAGATCGACGACGTGCTGCGCGCCCTGGAGGAGGGAAGACGCCCCATGATCACCGGGGAAGACGGAAGGAAGACCGTGGAGCTGATCAGCGCCATTTACAAGGCGGGCTGCACCAGGAGCATCGTGAGCCTTCCCATCGCGAAGGAGGACGACTACTATACCTTCCAGGGGATCCTGAAGCACGCGGTTCATTTTTACGAAAAAAAGGCCTCCGTGGAGAATTTCGCGGACGAGGCCATCAGCCTGGGAAATTATGGAGAAAAGAAATGATCGACAGAAAGAAGGCCGAAGCGGCCGCAAAGGAACTGGTATCGAAGATGACGCTGGAGGAAAAGGCTTCCCAGCTTCGGTATGACGCGCCTGCGATCCCGAGACTCGGGATCCCGGCGTACAACTGGTGGAACGAGGCGCTGCACGGCGTGGCGAGAGCGGGAGTGGCAACCAGCTTCCCGCAGGCCATCGGGATGGCGGCGGCCTTTGACGACGGCCTGCTGCGCAGGATCGGAGACGCGGTGGCGTCGGAGGGACGCGCCAAGTACAACGAATCCGCCAGGCACGGAGACCGGGACATTTACAAGGGACTGACCTTCTGGTCGCCGAACGTGAATATTTTCCGGGACCCCAGATGGGGCAGAGGGCATGAAACCTACGGGGAGGACCCGTATCTGACCTCCCGCCTGGGCACAGCCTATGTGGAGGGCCTGCAGGGAACCGGCCCGGCGGAGGACGAAAAGAAGGAACACCTGAAAGCGGCGGCCTGCGCCAAGCATTTTGCGGTGCATTCCGGCCCGGAGGGCCTGCGCCATGAATTCAACGCGGAGGTTGGAAAAAAGGATCTGTATGAAACCTATCTTCCCGCCTTTGAAGCCTGCGTAAAGGAAGCGCAGACGGAGGCGGTCATGGGAGCCTACAACCGCACCAACGGAGAGCCCTGCTGCGGAAGCAATACGCTGATCCGGAATATCCTGCGGGGAGAATGGGGCTTTCAGGGGCATTTCGTGTCGGACTGCTGGGCCATCCGGGATTTTCACGAGCACCACTGCGTGACGAAGACGCCGGAGGAATCCGCGGCGATGGCGCTGAAGGCGGGCTGCGACGTAAACTGCGGCGTCACCTACCTGCATCTTCTGAAGGCATATGAAGAGGGGCTGGTGACGGAGGAGGAGATCACGCAGGCCGCGGAGCGGCTGTTTACCACCCGTTATCTGCTCGGCTGCTTTGAGGAAACGGAATACGACCGGATCCCTTATGAAACCGTGGAATGCCGGGAGCATCTGGAGCTGGCGCAGAGGATCGCCAGAGAGAGCATGGTGCTTTTGAAAAATGACGGGATCCTCCCCCTGCAGAAGGACCGGCTGCAGACCATCGGCGTGATCGGCCCCAACGCGGACAGCAGACGGGCGCTGGTGGGAAATTATCATGGAACCTCCTCCCGCTATATCACCCTTCTGGAAGGCATCCAGGACGCGGTGGGAGATCAGGTGCGCGTGCTCTATTCCGAGGGCTGCCACCTGTATCGGGACCGGGTGGAGGGCCTTGCCTGGAGACAGGACCGTATCTCCGAAGCCCTGACGGTGGCGGAGCACAGCGATGTGGTGATCCTGTGCCTGGGACTGGATGAGACCCTGGAGGGCGAGGAGGGAGATACCGGAAACAGCTATGCCTCCGGAGATAAAGCGGATCTGCAGCTTCCCGAATCCCAGCGGGAGCTTCTGGAAGCCGTGGCGGCCTGCGGCAAACCAACGGTTCTGTGTGTGCTTTCCGGAAGCGCGCTGGATCTGCGCTTCGCGGATGCGCATATGAACGCTGTTCTTCAGGTGTGGTACCCCGGAGCCAGAGGCGGAAAGGCCGCGGCGGACCTTCTGTTCGGAGCCTGCTCCCCTTCCGGAAAGCTGCCCGTGACCTTCTACCGGGATCTGGACGGCTTCCCCGCCTTCGAGGACTATTCCATGAAGGGCCGCACCTACCGCTATCTGGAAAAAGAGCCTCTCTATCCGTTCGGCTACGGCCTGACCTATGGCCGCGTGGAAGTGTGCGGGGCCAGCCTTGCGGATCAGAAAGAGGGAAATGCGTCAGCGGATGCGTACGGACGACCGGCCGGACGGCCAGCGAGTGCCGGACAGCCGCCGGCTGCTGAGAAGGTGCCGAATGCCGGACAGCCGTCAGATATCGGTCAACCGGCCGACCGTACGGCGTCCGGCCGGGACCTTGCCGTGAAGGCGGTGCTGGAAAATACCGGCGCCTACGACACTGACGAAGTGCTGCAGGCCTATATCCATGCGGAGGATTCCGCCTTTGCCCCTCTGCATCCTGCCCTCTGCGCTTTCAGGCGCGTGAGCCTGAAGGCGGGAGAAAGGAAGGAGGTATGCCTGACGGTTCCAGCCGACGCCCTGACCGTTGTGGATGAGGAAGGCAGGAGATATGTGGACGGAAAACGCTTCAGCCTGTATATCGGAACCAGCCAGCCGGATGAGAGAAGCGCCGCGCTTACAGGGATGCGCCCGGTCAGAATAGACATCGTGTTATAAATGCAGATCATAAATACAAAAAGAAGCCCGCGGCAGCCGTAAAAAGCCGCAGGCTTCCTTCGCTCATAAGCCGAATTCCCGATACAGGGCTTCCTGATACTGCCTGTTCGTTACCGCTCTGTCTATTTCATCAGAACGGGAATTCCGGATCAGGAGCTGGATCAGGCGGCCGAGCTTCTCCTCGCCCTGCCGGATACCCCGGTCAAGTCCGTCTTTTACCAGCATTTCGCCAAGAATCGTCATGGAAATCGCCTCCTTTACCTTCTGCAAATCATCTTTGTTTAAAAATTTCCCCGCAAATACATACAGCAGCGCCTGCATCCGTGCCTGGCTCTCGCGGCCGATATCCTTCTCTGCGGTTTTTAAGAGCCGGAAGCCTTCCAGAAAGCGGTCCGTCAGGGGAAGAGTGCCGGACATCAGCGGAGAGAGCAGGAGCGGGAACAGGTCCTCCTGCGTCAGACGCTCTCCCTTTTTCTGCTTTTCCTTCAGGCGGCGGAATACCGGATCGGCGCTTTTCTTTTTCAGTCGGATCAGCTTTACCCGGTAAGTATTGATGCCCTCATGGAAGGAGCTTTTTATGCTGCTCTGTCCTGCGCTGCAGAGGACGCAGGTGGTAACGGCAACCTCGTGGGTGCGGCTGGTGGTCGCCTCATATTCCCGGAACCGCTTCAGGTCCGCCAGCGAAAGTGCGTCGCTTTCAAATTCAAAGTGAAGCCAGGCTCCGTCAATGGTCTGGAAATTAAAATCCTCATACATATGCCGGACCTCCAGACGGACCATTTCGGTGGGCATGACGGCTGAAACGTGCTGAGAAATCCCCAGGTATTTCAGAAGCTCTCTGCCAAAGAGAGCGGCCGCGTTTTTCAGGGCCAGGTCCTCCGCCTGCTGGACGCGGTCCGATGCGGCTTCCGGAATGGCGGGGCCGGAAGCGGGCGGATCTGGGGACTGCTGCTTATTTTTTCTGTGGTCTTCCAAGATACTCCTTTCCGGAAAACCATATGGATCTTCTGCCGTTATAATGAAAGTCTGATACAGCGCAACAGGCGGAAAAAGGCAG
>DXDD01000068.1 GCA_019115665.1 Candidatus Eisenbergiella pullistercoris
TAGAGAGCTTCAGGAAGAGTCCGGCAGAATATACGTGATCGATGAAGATTTTGGCCCTTTAAAGAGTATGGAATTTGCAAAGGCTGCGACGATTTCTGATAACTGTTTTCTTATCATTACGAGGGAGTCACTTTCAGCAATTCCATACAGCTATAAGGAGATCTATGGTATTAAGGCATCCGGAAAATTCCACTCCCTGGAGCGTATTTTTCCGGATTATGAGACTTTGCGTGATGCAGATGCTATCGTGACAGAGGATGAAGATTCTGGCTATGAGTATTATAAAACGTATTTTGGCAGTAAAGTGTCAAGCAGCAAAGGAAATAGTAATCTTTCAAAATATGGTTCCGATAATACTTTGCTGATAGGGGATGGCTGTGCTATCGGAGCGTATATTCAGGATCTTCTTTTAACTGGCGCAGATTTATATCTTCCGGAATCCTTTGAATATACGCTTCTGCAGAAAGACATGTTTTCCCGTGTGGCAGAAGTACAGCAAAGTATCCGGTATCCGGAGGAAATGATTGGCACCGGATATGCCAGCCCGGAGCGGTATTATACAGCTCTTTTGTCGCAAATTACACAGAACACACCTGCAAGATATTCAAAAACAAGTCTGAATGAATGCTATGTGAAGGATTGCTGCTGTAAAGGAACCCGATGTGAATTCTTCACACGGGAGAAGAAGTTGCCTGAAATTCCAGGTAAAATACAATAGGTCAATCCAAAGGTCAATTTCTTTTGCCATTGCCCCCAAAACGGCCTAAACAGGGGAAAAACTGAGCATGAAATTACGGACTTAAGACTCCGTCATTTCAAGGTTCGAATCCTTGTAGACCTGCTCCATGAACCCCGGCAGAGAGGAACTGCCGGGGTGTTTTTCTGTGTAAATTCCGGAAGCTCTGAGGCATTCCCGATTGATTTGCCATTGCCGGTGTCTGATGATACAATGATTGCGTAACGCGGGCTGAGCAATCCGGCCCGATACAATCGGGCCGCCCCGCTTCGCGGGGATGGTACCGGCAAGCCACGGCCTGAGGAGAACATGCCGCCTGCGGCAGAAACAGAGGGAAAGATGAAATACGAAAATTTGGTTTTTGACCTGTATGGAACCCTGGTTGACATCCACACGGAGACGGATCTGGACATCATGTGGGAGAAAACGGCGCTCTACTATGGCTTCTATGGGGCGCATTATACCCCGCAGTCCTTCCGGGAGGCATATCTTGCGCTGACTGCGGCGGAGGAAGGCGCCGCCGGACAGGATTATGAGTGCTTTCCGGAGCTTCAGATCGAGCGGATTTTTGAGAAGCTTTTTGAAGAAAAGGGCGTGAGCGCGGACCGGGAGAGGCTTGCGTGGAATGCGGCCCAGCTCTTCCGCATTCTTTCCATCGATTATATACGGCTGTATCCGGGGGTGAAGGAGACGCTGCGGGAGCTTCGGGAAGAAGGGCACAGGCTGTGGCTGCTGAGCAACGCCCAGCGGGTGTTCACCGCGTATGAGATGGAGGCGCTGGGGCTTACGGAGTGTTTTGACGGCATCTATATTTCTTCAGATTACGGGTGCCGCAAGCCGGACCGGCGGTTCTTTGACGCGCTGCTCACAGAGCAGGGCATCCGGCCGGAGGAGGCGCTGATGATCGGAAACGATCTGCAGACGGACATTGCAGGCGGAAGAAATGCGGGGATGAAAACACTGTATATCCATTCCAACCTGAGCCCGGCGGAAGACGGGAAGGCTGCGGCGGAGAAGGCGACGGCCGCGGACTACCGGGCGGAAGGCGCGGACTGGTTTGAGATTGGAAAGCGGATACGAAAGATCTGCCTGCGGGGATGAGGGGAACATGTATCGGATATTAATTGTGGACGATGAAAAGATTGAAAGAAACGGAATCCGTCTTCTGCTGGGACGGCAGGGCAGGGCGCTTGATATCGCGGAAGCGGTCAACGGCGGGGAAGCGTTGGAATGGCTGTCGGAGAACCGGGCGGATATTCTGCTCACGGATGTGAAAATGCCGCTGATGAACGGAATTGAGCTTCTGGAGCAGGCCTCCGGCCTGTATCCGGAGATGAAGAAGCTGATTTTTTCCGGCTATGGGGAGTTTGAATACGCCCAGCAGGCCATGCGCTACGGGGTGGAGGAATATATCCTGAAGCCTGTGGATCCGGAGGAATTCCGGAAGGCCATGGACAAGCTGTTCGATGCCCTGGACCGGGAACGGGAGGCAGAGGAGCGGAAGGCGGCGGAGGGAAATTTCTTTCGGAAGTATGTGCTGAACGCGGTCATAAACGGCACGGACATGGAAGGGCTGAAGCTGCGGACCGCAGGATTTTCCCTGGACTTCCTGGATGAGTACCGGAGAATGATGCTGTTGGAGACCGGCGGGAACTTCTTCGGAAGCGGGGACGGGGAGTTTCTGGAAGCGCTGGAAAGGGAAGCGCAGGGAGCGAGATTTGACTGCCTGAACCTGAATCCTCAGGAGTGCGTCCTGTTCTTTCTGGATGAAGCGGCGGACTGGAAGGAGCTGGCGGGCAGGCTGAACGCTGTCCTGACGCAGCAGTGCGGCCCGGAGCAGAAGAGCTATATTTCGGTTTCCTCCGGCCTGAACGACAGGTCACAGCTCACAGACCGCTATCAGGAGCTGGAGCTTCTGATGGAAAACCGCTTTTATGATCTGGAGGGCCGGGTTTATATGGCGAAGAATGAGGCGGAAAGCGCAGAGGATGTGCGTCTGGACGACGATACGCTGATGAAGCAGATCCGCCAGGATATTCGCGCGAAGGATATTCTGAGCCTGAAGGAGCACTGTAAGCGTCTGTTTCTCAACTATGGGAAAAATATGGGCTTTTCCCAGATTTATGTTAAATTCGTCTTTGCGAGCCTCCTGAAGCTTCTGTATGAGGCGATTCCGGAAAAGACGGAGCGGGAGCTTGACGAAGAGATGGACCGGCTATATCGGGCAGAAGATATGGACCAGGTGCGTGAAATCACGGAAAAGAACGTCGACCTTCTGGAAGCGAAGCTGAAGAAGGACGCGGGAAGCGTGCACCGGGAGGTGGAGACGGTAAAGAGATATATTTTCAGCCATTACGGGGAGGAGCTGAGCATTGAACAGCTTGCTGAGAAGGTTTATTTGGCGCCCAGCTATCTGAGCACCCTTTTCAAAAAGGAGACGGGGCAGAACCTGAGCAAGTTCATCAAGGCATGCCGGATGGAGAAGGCCAGGGACATGCTGGAAAATACTCATGAGAAAATCGGCGGGATCAGTGAAAAGGTGGGATATCCCAATGTGTCTTATTTCTGTCAGAGCTTTCGGGAGTATTACGGGGTAAGCCCGCAGAAATACCGGGATCAGGGAGAAGGTGCGGATGCGTATGAAGCGAATCAGACAAAGGCTTAATTCGGTGAAGCTGCGCTATAAGCTGGCGCTGTTCTATGTGGGCTTCTGTTTTCTGCCCGTCATGATTCTGTTTCTGTTCAGTTTTGTGCAGATGCGCCGGATTATAAATGAGAGAGAAACGCTGAACCTGCAGTCCTATCTCTACCAGTCGGTGGCGACGATGGACGGGAAGCTGGAGGTATATGATAATCTGTCCGACTATATCGCTTTTGACCAGGATCTGGCAGACGTTTTTTCCAGAACCTATGAGAATGCGTACGAACAGTACGAACAGGTGACGGAAGTGGTTGATCCGGTGCTTCAGTCATTGAAATATTTTCATGATAAGATCAAAACCATCACGATTTACACGGATAACGGTATGGTCAAGCATGATACGACAGTTAGCACCGTTTCCGAGGTGGCGGATCAGGAATGGTATCAGAGGGCGCAGGAAACCACCAGGGCTGAATGGTATGTGGAAGAGGAAGAGAGACGTATTTTTTCAGCCAGACGCATGCCGACGGATTCCGGGGAGAGCAGAGGGGACGTGCTGCGCATTGAGGTGGATTATGAGGATCTGTTCGCGCCTTATGAACAGACGCTGACGACGGAATACGGCATTTTCATCACGGACGGGGATGGAAATGTCATTTACCGGGGAGAACGTTTTTCGGAAGAAAACAACGGATACCGTCTGAGTTATCAGGATTTCATCCGGGAGCAGGAAAAGGGGAAGGCTTCCGCCTACTCGATGATATCGGAAACCTCCTCGGCCGCAGGCTGGGAAATCTGGCTGTATCAGCCGAAGGGCATCGCGGGGGAAGCGATGCGTCCGGTGAGCGTCATGATCGTGCTGACGGCGCTGCTGTGCGTGGTTGTGGCGGTCATCGCCTATTTTGTGACCTCCTCCCTGGTCAGCGGCAGGATCGAGAAGCTGACGGAACGGATGCGGGAGGTGGAGCAGGGAAATCTGGAGGTGACGGTGGAGAGCGAGGCGAAGGATGAGATCGGGCTTCTCTATCGGGGCTTTGGAAAGATGCTCAGACGCATCCGGACGCTGATTGACGAGGTCTATGTGGGGAAAATTACCCAGAAGGAGGCGGAAATGCGGGCGCTGCAGGCACAGATCAATCCCCATTTCCTGTATAACACCCTGTCTCTGATCAACTGGAAGGCGATTGAGGCGGGAGAGGATGACATCAGCCGCATGACCCTGGCTATGTCCACGTTTTATCGGACGGCGCTTAACCGGGGCAGAAATACGCTGCGCGTGGAGGATGAACTGAAAAATACAAGGGCCTATCTGGAAATCCAGAGCATGATGCATGACCATGATTTTGATTATGAGATCATCACGGAGCCGGAGATTTTGTCCTGTGAATCCCTGAACCTGATTCTGCAGCCTCTGGCGGAAAACGCCATCACTCACGGGATTGAGCCGAAAACCGGGGAGCGGGGACGGATTGTGGTGCGCGGCTGGATGGAAGAGGGCTGCGTCTGGTTTTCCGTGGAGGATAACGGCCTTGGCATGGATGCGGATACGGCGCAGAAGATACTGAGCATGGAATCCAGGGGCTACGGCGTGCGCAATGTGAATGAGCGGATCCGTCTGTGCTATGGGGAGGAGTACGGAATCACGGTGGAGAGCGAGGTGGGAAAAGGAACCATCATGCGCCTGCATTTTCCTGCGCGCTGAGGAAAACGATGGCTTCGGAAGGGCTTTTTTCGCCTGACGAATAAAAATATAAACATATTCACAAAAATCTGATATCTATCTAAAATAGTTGATATTTACGCTCTTTTTGGGGTCACTTATAATCAAGACATACCTGAAAACACCAAAAGGAGGGCAAATATGAAAAAGAAAGCTTTGGCAATTTTTATGGCGGGCGTACTGACCTTTGGTCTGGCAGCCTGTGGATCGAGCTCATCGACGGGAAGCACCGCGGAAAGCGCGGCGCCTGCGGAGAGCACCGCGGCGGGAAGTGATGCGGCGGAAAGCACTGCGGCAGAGAGCAGCGCAGCGGATGCCGCTGCAGAGGATGTGGATTACGGATCAGGAAACATCACGATCTGGGTGGCGGAGGAAGTGACGGCCTTCACACAGACGCAGGCGGAACAGTTCCTGCAGGATAATCCGGCATACTCCGGCTACACCGTGACGGTTGAAGCGGTGGGCGAAGGCGATGCGGCGAGCAACATGATCACGGACGTGGAAGGCGGCGCAGATATCTACGGTTTTGCACAGGATCAGCTTGCCAGACTGGTATCGGCAGGCGCGGTAATGGAAGTGATTGGAGATTATGCCGATTTCGTTTCCACCAGCAACGACTCAGGTGCGGTCAGCGCGGCAACCATGGGCGATTCCATCTACGCGTTCCCTGTGACCTCTGACAACGGCTACTTCCTGTATTATGACAGCAGCGTTGTGACGGATCCCACCTCTCTGGAAGCGATCGTCGCTGACTGTGAAGAGGCAGGAAAGGGCTTCTATATGGAAATTAACTCCGGCTGGTATCAGACCGCGTTCTTCTTCGCAACCGGCTGTGAGCTCACCTATGAAGCGGATTCCACAGGAAACTTCACTTCGTCAAATGTGACCTATGCTTCTGAGGAAGGTCTTACCGCACTGAAGGCCCTGATCAATCTGGCTTCCTCTTCCGCTTTCTATAATGGTTCTTCCGTGAGCAACGCGACCAATGCGGCGGCGATCGTGGACGGAACCTGGGACTCCGGCGCTGCGAAGGAACTGTTCGGCGACAATTATGCCTGCGCAAAGCTTCCCAGCTTTGAGGTAGACGGACAGGAATATCAGATGAGCGGCTTCGGCGGATTCAAGCTGCTTGGCGTGAAGCCTCAGACCGATACCAATAAGGCGATCGTATGCATGGAACTGGCAAAATACCTGTCCAGCGCAGAAGTACAGCTTGCCCGTTATCAGGAAGTGGGCTGGGGCCCTTCCAACCTGGAAGCACAGGCTGACGAGGCCGTACAGGCAGACGAAGCGCTGACGGCACTGGCAGAACAGCTTGCCTACACGATCCCTCAGGGACAGTATCCGAATGAATACTGGGATCTTGCGACCTCCCTGGGCGACGACATCATAGCGGGAACTTATGACAACAGCTCTGACGAGGAACTGATGAGCGTTCTTGAGAACTTCCAAACCACCTGTGAATCCTATGCGACGGGAGCGGGAGCGACGGAATAAGGAAAAAGGTGACGCCGCAGGCCGACAGCTGCCGGACTGTGGCGTAAGCCGTCCGTAGAAGAAGATGCTGGATAACGGTTCAGGCCTGCCTGAACCGCAACGATTCTGGAGGCAGGTATGGCGAAAGAAAAGAAACGTTTGGAAAGCGTCAGGAACGCGGCCGCGGGGCTGGGCAGAAATATCGCAGACATCGGAAGGACTTTCGCGGAAGGAAGCTGGAGCACAAGAATATCCTTCCTCATCATGGGCTTTGGCCAGCTCGTACACAGACAGGTGCTGCGCGGCGTCCTGTTTCTGGCAACAGAGATTCTGTTTATTTATTTTATGGTTACCTTCGGGGCGCAGTATGTGATCAAGCTTCCTACCCTGGGTACCGTTGCGACGCACACGGATAAGACGGGAGTGGTTCCGGTCACCGTATACGGGGACAACAGCTTCCTGATTCTGCTGTACGGAATCCTTTCCGTTTTTGTGGTGATTGCATTTGTTTATCTGTGGCGGGTGAATATCCGTCAGAACAGGCAGATCCAGGAGCTTCAGAAGGAAGGAAAGCCCCTTCCGGCCTCCATGCAGGATCTGAAGTCCCTGTTTAACAAAAATTTTGACAAGACCCTGCTGGCTCTGCCCAACATCGGCGTATTCGTGTTCGTGATCGTGCCGATCATTTTCATGATCTGCATCGCATTCACCAATTATGACGCGGATCATCAGCCGCCCAGCAACCTGTTTACCTGGGTTGGCCTGACGAACTTCCGGAATCTGTTTTCGGTCGGCTCCGCGGGCTTTGGATCCACCTTTTTCACCGTGCTGGGATGGACCCTCGTGTGGGCGTTTTTTGCAACCTTCCTGAACTATTTCCTGGGAATGGGCGTTGCGATCCTGATCAATAAAAAGGGAATTAAATTCAAAAAGCTGTGGAGAACCATTCTGGTCATGACCATTGCGGTTCCCCAGTTCGTGTCCCTGCTGTATGTGTACAAAATGTTCGCGGATGACGGACTTGTCAACAGCTACCTGATCAAGTGGGGCGTGATTGAAAATTATATCCCCTTCTGGTCCAACGCGATCTATGCGCGGATCCTGATCATCGTCATCAACGTATGGATCGGCATACCGTACATGATGCTGATGGCGACCGGAATTCTCATGAACATTCCGGAGGATCTGTATGAGAGCGCGAGAATCGACGGGGCCAACGGCTTCCAGATGTTCCGCAAGATCACCCTGCCTTATATGCTGTTCGTGACGGGGCCGTATCTGCTCACCTCCTTTACGAACAACCTGAACAACTTCAACGTGATCTACCTTCTGACGCAGGGAAAGCCCACCTCCATGGAGCTTACGGGCGGTGCGGGCTATACGGACCTTCTGATCACCTGGCTGTATAAGCTGACCGTCAACGATACGAACTACCGCATGGCGGCCGTTCTGGGAATCATGGTATTCGCGGTTACGGCGGTGATCTCGCTGGTGGTATACCGGCTCCTGCCGTCGGTCAGAGATGAGGAGGGATTTCAATAATGGCAAAGACAAATGGAAAGAAACTGCAGTCCAGGAGCCGGCGCCGGAAAATCAGCAACGGAATCACTTACGCGGTGCTTATCCTCATCAGCGTCGTCTGGCTCTTCCCGTTCGTGGGACTGGTGTTCCAGAGCTTCCGCTCCTATGCGACGGAATATGGCGGAATGGTGAGCTATATCATTCCCAAGGCATTTTCTCTGGATAATTATGCCTATCTGTTCAGCGACGAGTGCTCCTTCGTGAGATGGTATCTGAATACTCTGGTGATCGCCTGCTTCGTGGCGGTGCTGAATACCTTCATGGTTCTGTGCGTCTCCTACGCCCTGTCCCGGATGCGTTTTAAGGGCAGAGAGGCCCTGATGCAGTTCTGGCTCATCCTCGGCATGTTCCCGGGATTTCTGACCATGATCTGCCTGTATTTCCTGCTCAAGCAGTTCGGACTGACGCAGGAAGGAGCCATTCCCGGTCTGATCCTTGTGACCGTGGCCAGCTCCGGCATGGGCTATTATGTGTGCAAGGGCTATCTGGACACGATCCCGCGGGCGCTGGACGAATCGGCGCGCATTGACGGAGCAACCAACGCCAGGATCGCGGTCACGATCATCCTGCCGCTGGCAAAGCCGATCATCATCTATACGGCTCTGGTGGCGTTCATGGCGCCTTGGTGCGACTATGTGTTCGCTTCTTACGTGGCGTTCGGGTACAGCGACAGCTATAACGTGGCGGTGGCGCTGCAGCGCTGGGTATGGACCAATGACTATCAGGGGTATTTCACCCGGTTTTGCGCAGGCGGCGTGCTGGTGGCCATCCCGGTGACGATATTGTTCCTGTGCCTCCAGAAGTATTATGTGGAAGGCGTGACGGGCGGCGCAGTGAAAGGATAGCGGATATGGAGAAGAGCGGAATGAAAAAACAGGTTCTCCGCCCTGGAATAAAGAAACCGGAATCCGGCAGAAGGATCGGCAGCGGGCCTGCGCGCCTGCTGCCGGTTTTCTGTATCATCCTGCTGCTTGCCGTCTGCGGATACGGGGCTGCGGACACGGCGGCGCAGACGGAAGAAACCCTGTCCCGGGAAGAGGGGGAAACGGAGCGGACGGAACGGGAGATCGTCATACCGGATGACAATTACCGGAATTACTATGAAATCTTTGTCGCCTCCTTTTACGATTCGGACGGTGACAAAACCGGGGATCTGAACGGCGTGGCGCAGAAGCTGGATTACATACAGGACATGGGATTTACGGGAATCTGGCTCATGCCGGTGATGCCCTCACCGACCTACCACAAGTATGACGTGACGGATTACTGCGGCGTAGACGAGGAGTACGGCACGACGGAGGATTTCAGGCGGCTGGCGGAGGATTGCCGGGAGAGGAACATCCGCCTGATCATCGATATGCCGATAAATCATACCTCCTCGGAGCATCCCTGGTTTCAGGCCGCCTGCGAATATCTCGCAGGGCTGGAGGCAGGGGAGGAGATTGACGAGGAAGCCTGCCCGTATGCGGGGTATTATCATTTTTCCAGAGAACAGGAGAATGAAACCTACCATCCGGTGCCGGGAACGGAGTGGTACTATGAAGGCGTTTTCTGGTCGGGCATGCCGGATCTGAATCTGGAAAAGGAAGCGGTGCGCAGGGAGCTGGAGAAGGCGGCGTCCTTCTGGATCGAGCTGGGGGCGGACGGCTTCCGGATGGATGCGGCCCTGCATTATGAAGAAAACGATACGGCCTTTAACACGGAGGTGCTGCGCTGGATGTACGATTACTGCCTGCAGCAGAATCCCGACTTTTATATGGTGTCGGAGATCTGGGCGGGAGAAAAGACCATCGCGGATTATTACGGAAGCGGCACGCCGTCCATGTTCAATTTTGACCTGGCAGATGCGGAAGGAAAGCTGATTAAGGCCGCAAGAGGGAAATACAGCGCAGAGAGCCTGGTGGACGCCATGATCTCGTATCAGGAGGATTTTTCCGCCCGGAATCCGGAATGGATCGATGCGCCCTTCCTCACCAACCATGATATGGGGCGGACGGCGAACGCGCTGATCTCGGATGAGAATGACGTCAAGATGGCCGGCGGGTTGCTCCTGACGATGGGAGGAAGCCCCTTCGTGTATTACGGAGAAGAAATCGGCATGCGAAGCAGAGGGACAAAGGATGAAAACAAAAGACTTTCCATGTACTGGTCGGACACTGATGAAACGGGGCGGACGCTTGATCCGACCGGGGCGGATGAGGGGATCGGTTCCGCGTTTGGAAGCGTGGAGGAACAGCTTTCGGACGGAACCTCGATTCTGAACTATTACAGGCGGGCTCTGCGGCTCCGCAATGAAAATCCGGAGATCGCAAGGGGAACGGCCAGGAAGGTGGAGGCTCTCTGCAAGGAGCAGTATGCGGCCGTTCTGAAAACATGGGGAGACAGCAGCATTGCGATCGTATATAATATTTCTGATGAGGAAGCGGAAATCGACCTGAAGGAAGGCGGGCTGGAAGAGATGGAGATCCGGGGAAGCCTCACACTGAACGGAGAAGAAATCGGGCGGACGCAGGATGTGATCTGCATGCCCGGACAGTCGGTCTGTATTCTGAAATGACCGGGAGGAAAAGCGGATGAAACGGAAAGGACTCTGTTTGATTATGGTTTTGTGTATGCTGGCCGGATGTGCGCAGGCGGGCGGGGGAAACGGCGGCGCTGCGGCGGAGGCGCCGGCTGAGGAGGAACAGGCCGGAAGCGGACTGACGGAAGAGCAGTCAGCCGGAGAAGATTTATCCCGGGACGGCCTCTCTGAAGATAATCTGCCCTGGGAAGAAGCGGCATCCACACCCTATGGAAAATATCCCTCTCTGGTGACCTATACGCTGGGGAAGATGACCGGGGAAAACAACTCCAACATGCCGGAGGGCGATACCTATGAGAATAATGTTTATACCCGTTATCTCAGGGAAGCGTTGAACATCCAGAATGAGGACGTATTTGAGGAGAGCGAGGAGCAGTACACAGCCAATGTGAGAATGGCGATCGCTTCCAGGGAGCTGCCTGACGTGATGGTGGTGGAGGACCGACAGACCCTGGTGCAGCTGGCCAGAAAGGGTATGATCGCGGATCTTTCCCAGGCGTTTGAGGACTGTGCCAGCGACCGGCTGGTCGAGATGTATGACAGCTATGAGGTATCCGCGCTGGATTCGGCAATGGTGGACGGAAAGCTGATGGCCCTGCCCGAGCCGAGCTTTGTGGACGGGCCGAACCTGCTCTGGCTTCGGAAAGACTGGATGGACGAGCTGGGACTTGAGGAGCCGGAAACGGTGGAGGACGCCATAGAAATTATCCGCGCTTTTGTGGAAAAGGATCCGGGAGGAAACGGGGAAGGGAACACCATCGGTCTGGTCTGCCACGGAGATCTGACGGGAGAGAGCGGATATAATTATGAGTTTCAGCTGGATCCTGTTTTCTCCTCTTTTGATGCGTTCCCCAAGCAGTGGGTGCGCGATGCGGAGGGAAATGTGGCGTATGGCTCCATACAGCCGGAGACGAAGGAGGCGCTGGGATATCTGAGGCAGCTCTATGAGGAAGGCGTACTGGATGAAAATTTCATGCTCCGAAGCATGACCAACATCGCTGAGCTGGTGGTATCCGGACAGTGCGGCTCCTTTTTCGGTCCCTGGTGGGCGCCGAATAATCCGCTCATGGAGGCCAGACGGGAGAACCCGGATGCACAGTGGAAGCCCTATCTGCTTTCCACCACGGAGAATGGGAAGATCCGGTATTATGATCAGGAGGCCAGCTACAAATATGTGGTGGTGAGCGCGGATTTTGAACATCCGGAAATCGTGTTCAAGATGGCGAGCGTCATGTTTGACAAAATGCGGTATGAAGATACGTCAAATGAAGGGCTGGCGGAATATTTTCAGACCAATGTGGATTCCACGGCCCGTCCCCTTTCCATCAATATCGATTACAACGACGCGCTCTACCGCTGCTATGAGCAGCTCGGCGCGGCGCTAAACGGCAGCCTGAAACCGGAGGAACTGCAGATCCTGGAGCATTCCTATTACGAAAAATGCGCCGCCTATCTGGAACATCCTGACACGGCGGACGCGGAGGAATGGGCCGCCTATATGTCCCGGATCGAGGCCTGCGCCCTTCTGGAGGAGGAGAGACTTTCCGTGATCAGCCCCATCTTTTCCGGTGAGACAGAGACCATGGCGGAGAAGTGGTCCGGGCTTCAGGAGATGGAAAAGGAAGCATATCTGCGCATCATTTCCGGAGAGGAGGAGCTGGACTATTTCGACATATTTGTGGAGGAATGGCTGGAGCAGGGCGGCGCGCAGATCACGCAGGAGGTGATGGAGGCGGTTTCTTCGTTTTAGCCTGCCTGAAACCGGAAACAAACTTAAAACTTGTGCATTTGAGCCATATTGCGTATAATAGAGGGGATGAGCCGGAAAAGCGGGAGAATTCCTGCGGCGGAATGAGAGAAGGAAGAACGACATGTATACATTTCAGTCACAGGTCAGATACAGCGAGCTGGATTCGGACAGGAAGCTTTCCATCGCCTCCATCGTGGACTATTTTCAGGACTGCTCCACCTTTCATTCAGAGTCACTTGGGGTGGGAATCGATTACCTGGACCGTGTGGGCATGCTCTGGGTGATGTCCTACTGGCAGATCGTGATTGACAGATATCCGGGACTGTGTGAGAAGATAACAATCGGTACATTTCCCTACGAGTTCAGGGGCTTCCTGGGATACCGGAACTTTTTTATCGCGGATGAAACGGGAAAGAAAATTGTGCGGGCCAATTCCCTCTGGACGCTGATGGATATCAGGGCGGGCAGGCCGGCAAAGCCGACGCGGGAAATGCTGGAAGCCTATCGGCTGGAAGAAAAGCTGGATATGGAATATGAGCCCCGCAAGATCCGCTTTGACCGTGAAGGGGAGAAGCATCCCGCTTTTTATGTGGG
>DXDD01000069.1 GCA_019115665.1 Candidatus Eisenbergiella pullistercoris
TATTTTGTCATCAGTACGGTTCAATACCTGATTTTCTCATCTGTAACCGTACTTTTGGGCTATTCGGTACGGTTAAAAACAGATTTTTCAAGCTTTTAACCGTATCACGCCATGAAAAATACGGTTCAGAACAGTATTTTCCGGAATTGGATCCGTAAAAAATGAATTTTTGTACGGTTACAAAGCTATTTCTTCATTTTTCAACCGTATATGAGCGAAAAAGTTCCGTGGAAGACTCTGCGGAATGTTTTCCTGCAAAAATTCATGGAACACTTCGTCCGGTCCCTGCCCCGTGAAAAGTAACTTTCTCGTAACAGTTCTGCCGAAGGCTGAACTGTTACACTTTCTTCCTTTCGGTTCTGTTGATATTTTCAGTATAGCATTGCCGCCATTTCTTTTCCTGTGATATAATGGCATAAAATATAAAAATATTCACCTCTACGAGCCGGGCAGCCGGAAGGCTTCAGGACCAGATGAAAACTCGTTTTCATCTGGTTTTGAAGCCTTCCGGATATGCGGCGACAGCCGCAAAGCGAAGGGCCTAAGGCCCTGAGCCTGCCCGGCGGAGCGGCGGTTTTGACCTGTTCCGGTACGCGGCGACTCCGCAAAGCGAAGGGCCAATGGCCCTGAGCCTGCCCAGCGGAGCGGCGGTTTTGACCTGTTCCGGTACGCGGTGACAGCCGCAAAGCGAAGGGCCAATGGCCCTGAGCCTGCCCGGCGCGTTTCCGGACTTGAAAGCTACGGTTATACATTTGAGGATTTTTCCATGCATTATCTTGACTACAACGAAAAAATCAACCACGGCACGCCGGATTTTCCCATGGCGTTTTATCATGTGGACGAACGTCATCCGCGCTACAACATGCCGTTTCACTGGCATAAGGAAATGGAGCTCATCCGTATTCTGGAAGGCTCCATTACCATTTCGCTGGATTCTGTTTTTCTCACCGCCCATGCCGGGGATCTGATCCTGATCGAAGAAGGGGTCATCCACGGCGGCACGCCGGAGCACTGCGTCTATGAATGCGCGGTCTTCGATGCCGGTCTGCTTGCGCACACGGACGCCTGCAAGCGCTATGTCCGCCTGATGACCCGGCATCAGATCCAGTTATATCACTATTTTCAGGCGGACGAACCCCGTTTTGCCCCGCTGCTTGCCGCGGCGGAAAGGCTTTTTCCGGCCATTGCGTATCCCCATGCGGGAAGCGAGCTGCTCACTCTGGGCGCCCTGTATGAATTCTTCGGCCGTCTTTTTGAAGGGGAATGCTACGTCGAATCGCCTGTGGAATCGGTCAGCCTGCGCCGGAAAATGGATGTGCTCAAGCCGGTGCTGGAATACATCGATACCCACTATGCCTCCCCCATCAGCCTGGCTGACCTCTCCCGCCTGGCCGGGATGAGTCCCAAGTATTTCTGCCGTTTTTTCAAGGCCGCCCTGCACCGCACGCCCATGGACTACCTGAACTATTACCGGATCGAGCAGGCCTGCCGCATCCTCACCACGACAGAGCTTCCGGTGACGGAGGCCGCCTACCGCTGCGGCTTCAATGACAGCAGCTATTTCGTGAAGACCTTCCGGAAATACATGGGGATCACGCCGCGGGCCTACGCGCACAGGAGCTGAACTGGGCGGCGTCCGGCTCCCGCATTTTCCCCCTTCCCCGGCAGAAGCAGTCTTTCTTTATTCCGGCTTCACCCCCAGCGCCGTCAGTCGTTCCTGCAGGCGCTCTGCCGGAAGCTCCCTGGGCTGGATTCCGCCGGAAGCGCAGAGCGCCGCGGCGATTCCCGCCGCCTGGCCCATATTGGCGCAAATGGGCATGACGCGGTAATTGGAATGGGCCAGATGAGTGCCGGAAATGCACCGCCCTGCCAGAAGCAGGCCGTCCACCTTCTGCGGCACCAGACAGCCGTAGGGAATCGTATACCCCTTTTTCTGGCTGAATTTTTTCTGGCAGCCCGTCTCGTCCAGCCCCGCTCCCGTGATGTTATGCACGTCAAAATTAAAGTGCGCGTTCGCCACCGCCCAGTCCGGGAAAACGCGGGCCGACAGGATATCCTGCTCCGTAATGGTCTTCATCCCGATGAAATGCCTGGTTTCCCGCACGCCGATCTGGGACGCGGATTTCAGCACAAAGCTGTTCTCAAAGCCCGGCACATGCTTCTGCAGAAATTCCATGATTTCCGGAAGCTGCTCCCGGCACCGGATATAGGCTTCCGTCAGATCGTCCGCGTTGGTGCCGTCCATTCCGGTCACATTTGTCATGTTCAGCGTGACCACGCCCGGGAAAACGGAAGGATAGACCAGCACATGCCCCGCAGGCGCAGGAATGCACGCTCTCGCCAGCTTCTGGATATCCCCCTCCGGCACCTCATAGCTGTCCTCAAACGCGTATACATATTCCATACGTTCCACGTCCACGCCTCCCACCTGTACCATCAGGGTCATGGGCTGCATGGCTCCGTCGCTTTCTCTTCCCTTAAAATAAGGCGCTCCCGCTCTGGCCGCGATATCCCCGTCCCCGGTGCAGTCGATGGACACCTTCGCGCGGATCAGGCTTCTTCCGCTCTTATTTTCCACGAACACTCCTGCCAGCCGCTTTCCTTCCATATAAGGTTCGCACGCCATCGTATTCAAAAGCAGCTTGACGCCCGCTTCCCGCATCATCTGGAGCGCTCTGGTCTTCATCGTCTCATGATCGATGTATTTCCGCATTTCCTGATCATTCAGCTTTGGATTCTTCCCGTAAACGTTATGGGTGCGGCTTATGATCTCTTCATAAATCCCGCCGGTGGTGTTTCCCGTCCAGTGGCTCATCAGCCCTGTCGTCGCCACGCCGCCGACATCCGAGCTTCCTTCCACCAGAAGGGTTTTCGCCCCTTCCCGCGCAGCGCTGACGGCGGCTCCCCAGCCGGCGGGGCCTGCTCCCAGAACCAGTACGTCCACCGTGTCGTATACCGGCGTCTCTCTCTGCGGTTCCATCACATTGTTTTCTTTCATCCTTCCCTCCTTGCCGAAGCCTCTTGTGTTAAAGCGTATTGTGCTGATGCACAAGCGTCATATGGCTTTCTGAAAAATACAAGGCCCCCGCTTTTGGACGAGGGCCTTCTGAGAACGCTGATTTCTCCGCTGTGCGCCATGTTTCTCCTGCTGAACCGGGAGCTGTCCGCCGTCTACGGCCCCGCCTTCACAATCCGTGCCGTCCTTCCCTCTTCCTCCCTGATCTTTTGAATCAGCTTCTCTCTCAGCTGTTTTCTGACTTCCGCATAGGAGGCGTCCGCCGCCAGATTTTTCTTCTGATACGGATCTTTTCTCATGTCATATAAATAGGCCTCCTGATAAACATCCGCCGCAGGAAGCTCCAGATCGAAGCCCTCCTCCGCCTGAACCGCATAGGTATAGTCCCTGGTCCTAAGCGCCCTGCCCACACAGGATTCGCTGATCTGAATAAAGACTTCCTCATGGATCGGCTCCGCTCCCGGCTTCAGAAGCTCCTGAATGGGACGCCCCTTCATTCCCGCAGCTTCTATTCCGGCCGCGTTCAGCAGCGTGGGGGCATAATCCACCACACTCACCAGTTCATCGACCACATGGCCCCCGTCGAAGCAGCCGCCCTTTGCGAGAAGCGGTATATGAATGCTGCTGTCATGGCAGGAACGCTTATATTCCTGATTTCTGGTCCGGAAGTGGGAGCCATGGTCGGAGGTGTAGAAAATAATCGTATTTTCATATAAGCCGGCCTTTTTCAGGTAATCGACCAGGCGCCCCACATTTTCATCCAGACTGCGGCAGCAGCCCAGATAATCCGGCATTTCCTCTATCCAGTCCCCCTTCGTCCCTTCCAGGTCTCCCGGCACGGGAAAATCCCTGTATTTCTCCCGGGAGCCCTCCGGCCCCTCGTGATGCATATGGTCATTCTGATAATGGGGCTCTATGTAGGATACAAACAGGAAAAAGGGCTTATCCTTCGGCTTCTGCAGATATTCCAGCGCAAAATCCGTGGTGGCATCCACACGGTAGCCGGTAAACTCCCGTTTCTTCCCTTCGGCATCATACATATATCCGCCATACCCATGGGAAGTAAATTCCAGAACATCCGACGCAATCCAGAAGTCCTTATATCCGCCTCTGTATTTTTCCGGTATGGCCTTCGTTTTGTTGTCTATTTTCCGCGGATCATTTCCGAAGGAATACTGGGACGCCAGATGCCATTTTCCCACATAAGCCGTCTCATATCCCGCTTCATTAAAATATTCCGCAATCGTTTTGGTCCCTTCGGGCAGCATCCGGTCATTCACGTGGCAGCCCAGCGCATCCGGATATAATCCCGTCTGAATGCAGACTCTTGCCGGCCCGCACACCGGCTGGCAGGTATACGCATGGTTAAACCGGGTTCCTTCGGCGGCAAGCCTGTCCAGATTTGGCGTAAGCTTCAGCCGCGCCCCAGGCTCTTCCCCATAACAACTTACCGTATCATAGCGCTGCTGGTCCGAAAACAGGAACAGCACATTCGGCCGGTTTTGCTGTTTTTCCATCACCATCTGTCAGTTCTCCTTCCTTTTTCCCAAAAACGTTCCGTCCCCGATCCGTTCTGCGTCCCTCAGATAATAGTACAGTCCCCAGTCCTGATCGTTGGCGTATTCGTCAAAAAATTCCCCTCTCACTCCGTTGACCGTATGCGGGAACACGCAGGCGCAGGAGGCTCTTCCATCCGGGAAGATCAGCCCCAGGACTCCCCTTCTGGAATCCTCCGCCCGCTTCAGCCAGGCCGGATCCTTCGTGATCCGTCCGTACAGCTCGAACACGTTTCCGGTCAGCACGCTCCAGTAATGAGGGAAGGTGTCCCCGTAGATCCGCCTCTTTCCAAACCAGTAGCCGTCCCAGTGGCGGATCGCCGTCTCGTACAGGTGCCAGTCCGGCTGGAAGCCGTTAAACAGCTCCAGCACGGCAAGCTGCTCCTCCCCGGCCCGCAGGTATTTTTCTTCTCCGGACAGAAGATAGGCCGAAAGCAGGATATCCGCCGCAGGAGCGACGATGCTCTGCTCATAATTCACCTCCGACGCGGGATAATCGGTCCCTCTTTCCAGCATCCGGTCCGCATGGCCGAGAAACAGCGCGGTAAGCTCCTCCTCTTCCTTTCGCCATCCGGCCTTTTTCAGTTCTTCCACGAGCTGGCAGATCGGAAGGCCGATGGGATAAAATTCCGCTCCCCCGTCCTGATAAAATCTCCGGACGATCTGACTGGCGCAGGCAAGATCCTCCTGTCTCCCGCTTTTCCGGTACAGCTCCATGAAAAACACGGCTCCCCACGGCGGATTGTACAATCTCCGGAAGCTGCCGTCCATGCCGATATCATCACAGACCGCCCCGGTTCCGGCATCCACCAGCTCCCGGAGCACGAACGTCCGGTAGGCATCCAGGCTTTTCTCCAGCATTTCCCGGTCTTCCGGCTCCTGCTCTTTTTCCATCTGCAGAAAACGGGCCATCAGGCAGCCCATTCCCATCCGCTCCCGGCCGCCGTTAAAATCGTTTTCCGGCCGGTACACGGGCTGTTCCCCCTCGTTGTCATAGATCAGGTAGGCTCCCCTCAGGCATTCGACCTTTCCCTGATACTGCTGCTTTCGCGCAAGGAACTGACAGCGCCTGCGCGAAAGCACATCCGGCCTCTCCTGCACCAGGATCCGGCACCGGGTCTCCACGCCGTCCGCCAGGATGTTCAGCCATTTTTCTCCCAGCTTTCCGGCGTCCGCCTCCCAGAGCCAGACGCCTGCCTGGGGCTGAAAGCCGCCCTCCTCCGGCCAAAATACCGCCGCGTCTCCGTTGACCGTCACCGTCCGCGCCGGAAAAGCCGGGCGGATGCGCAGGCTGATCTTTTCATCCGGAAAGAGCACGTACCGCTCCGCTCTCACGTCCACAAAGCGGCGCTCTTCCCCCAGCCTCCGCAGGAAGTCTTCCTTTCCCTGATGGGGAAATATTTTCCAGGAAATGCGTTTCGTCTCCCCCGCGTCGAACTGCAGAGCGCCCGGATGCAGCAAAAAGCAGCCCCTGTCGTTGCTCATCCTGTCAAGATTTCTCTCCACGCTGTAGCATTCCAGGCTTCCTTCCGTCAGCACCATGCCCAGATGGGGCGGCTGCCCTCCCATCCTGAGGGCGCAGATATAGCTCACGTCCCTTCCGCAGAAAATGTGGGTATGACACCGTCTGGCGAGGCAGGTCCGCGCGTCCTCGTAGCTGTCCGGAAGGGGAAACGCGATCCCGATGCTGCCCGCGTCGGCAAAATAAGGCTTTTTCCCCGGATTGGTAAGGCGGATTTCCGTATAAAGCACGTCGCCCTCCCGCCTGTTTTCCACCTCCCATGTCAGCTCTTTCGGAGCCTTTACCCGCCCGTACTCATAGTCCGGCCGCAGCCAGTTCATCCGGTACGGGTCGCCGGAAAAAATCAGTTCCATCTGTCTTTCTTTCTTCATATTTTCCTCCTTCTGTTTCTTTCCCCTCCCAGTATACCCCCGCCAGGAAATTTTTTGAAGCAAAAGCGCAGGCCGGCCGGAAAGTTCCTGCCGCATGGCAGAAAAATCCTTTTACAGCCGGCCTGTTTGTCATACGGATACTATGGACCCGCAGCCCTCTCAGATCTCATACCAGATGATCTGGTTCGCATCCAGATCCAGTTCAAAGCTGCTTCCGTCGCCTCTGTACACGGTGGTGTGCTGCGGCTCGTAGGTGTTGTTCACCACGCAGTATTTGCCGTTCTTGATGTAGGCGTGCACCTCTGCGTTTACATTGGTGGAGAACCACTTATGGATGTTCTCCTCGTCTCCGGAGCTCCACAGGATCGCGCGGTACAGAAGCCTGCTGTTCTCGAAGCTGTAGGGAAGGCCGATCATGTAAACCGCGCGGCCTTTGCCGAACCGGTTCACGGAAAGGCGCAGCTCCTGATCCTCGCTCACCAGCACTTCCGTTCCTTCCAGCGCGTACATGTACTTGCGGGTCTCGCCGAAATCGATCTTATCCTTCACGTCCTCAGTGATGAAGTGGCTGTGATTTTCCCAGTTGTACTTGTCATAGCCGATGGTAAAGTCCTTCTCCTCCTCCACGCCGAACACATTGGCAAGCTGGATGAAATGGCCGTTGGCCTGATGGCCGCTGGGCTCGCCCACGCCGATGATGCCGCCGCCGTTATAGACAAATTCCTTAATGGCGGAGGAAATCGCGGGATTGCACCACCATTCGCCGCCGGTCTGCGCGGTATCCGCGTCGCCCACGTTGATGATCACGTCGATGTCCTTCAGGATATCCGGATTCTCCAGAATGTCGTCGAAGCTGATGAACTTCACGTCGAAGGGCGCGCCGGACAGGGCTTCGATAACGCCGAAGTAGGAATAATTCTGCTTGTAGTACAGGGCGTGATGCACCATGTGATTGCCCCAGGCTCTCATCCGGCCCCAGCAGTTGAGGACGGCGACGCGCTTCACGCAGTAAGGGGTGGTTCCCTTCACGTTCTCATACAGCTCGCGGAACTCCGCGCAGACGGATTCCACGTAGTCCACAAATTCCGGGAACTGCACGGCCAGCTTCAGATAGCCGCCGTAGCCGATGCGGTCCACGGGCTTTCTCAGGATGGCGCGTCTCGCCGTCACCCAGTTGACCTTGGCTTCCTTCACAGGGTCTCCGCCCTCGTGGAAGGTGTCCGGGAAGAAGTAGGGAAGAAGCCTTCCTTCCGTATACTTTACGCCCTCGATATCGCTGATCAGACGCAGGGTCGCTCCATTTCCCACGCTTCCCACCACGGCGTCCAGGCCGATGGTCTTGAACTCATCCATGAAGGGCTCGGTTCCGATCCAGTGATCGCCTAAAAACATCATGGCTTCCCTGCCGCACTCGTGGCAGATATCCACCATTTCCTTCGCGATCTTCGCCACCTCCCTGCGCTGGAACGCCTGGAAGTCCTGAAACTCCTTCGTGGGAATCCGGTACTGGTTGTTGTAATAGCCCTGGTCGATGATATATTCCGCACGGAACGGATAGCCCGCTTCCTTCTCAAACTGCTCCAGGATATAGGGGCTTACGGACGCGGAATAGCCGTACCATTCCACATATTTTTCCCTGGCCAGCTCGTCGAACATCAGCGTGAACTGATGGAAGAAGGTGGTGAAGCGCAGCACGTTTACATAAGGATGGTCCTCGATGAATTTACGCAGGCAATTCCAGATCGTCGTCCTTCAAAAGCTTGCTGGTGATCAGATAAACCGCTCCGACAAACAGGGCAAGCACCACGCCCACCGCAGCGCCTGCTCCGGCGTCGCGCTCCGTATTTCCCGTAGAGCCGAATACCGTGTCATACAGATATACCACCGGAACGATCGTGGAAGCTTCCGAGGTGATCGGAGAGAACATTTTTGACCAGAGGAAAAAGGTAATGGTGTTAATGCTCCAGAAGGTCAGGTTCGTTTTGATGATGCCCTTCAGCAGGGGAAGGGTGATCCGGAAAAACTGCTGGATCTTATTTGCGCCGTCAATGGTCGCGGCCTCGTAAAGATCCTGAGGGATCCGTTCAATGCCGCTGATAAAAATGAGCATGTAATAGCCCACCGCGCCGAATACAAAGGCAAACAGCATCGCCCAGAACTTCATATCCGTTCCCAGCCATTTCACGCCCTCCAGTCCGACCATTTCCAGCATATTGTTTAAAAGGCCGTAATCCTGATTATAAACATATTGGATCCACATGGTCGCCAGAGCCACGGCGCTGATGACATTAGGCAGATAGATCGCCGCGCGGAAGAACTTTTTGAATCGGATCCCGCTGGTCAGAATGACTGCGAACAGCAGGGCAATCGTCAGAACCAGAATGCCTCCCACCAGCCAGATCTTCAGCATATTGGACAGAGAAGTCATAAAGGTGGCGCTTCCAAAAATCCTTCCATAGTTTCCAAGTCCGTAAAAGGACCAGCTTCCCACATCCGCCGTCACGCTTTCGATGGCGAAGAAGCTCATGAAAATCGTTCTCGCCACAGGATAGAGATACATGATAAGCAAAGTCAGCGCGCAGGGCGTTACAAAGCCTATGATCATCGCTTTATTTTTCTTCATTTCTTTCGTCCCCTTCCTGACAGAAGAGGCGGCACCGGATCAGTGCCGCCTCTTCTCCTCAGCCGCCAGTCTTAATATAATGCATCCAGGGCAGCGGCAAAATCTTCGCCTGTAGCGTATTTTCCTTCATACAGACCGATCAGAACATCCTTGATGCTGGTGGAAAGGTCTGCGTTGTCGCTCAGTCCCATGCTCCAGGTCAGAGGATTCTCCGTAGCCTGCAGAGCTTCGATGGTTCCATCCAGCATTGCGGGAGCCGTATTGGAAGGATCCGCCGGGATCTGAGAAGCGGTATCCGCCATCTTCTGGTCATACTCGCCGGTCACAAGGAACATGGCGAAATCAAATGCAGCCTGAGCGTTCTCCGTATAGGAGGTAATGCCGATGGCATTGGAGCCCGCATAAGCGTTGGAAGGATCTGCGCCGCCTTCCACCTCAGGATAATTGAACATTCCCCAGTTGATCTCCGTACCGGTGTTGTTGTTTACCTCGGAAGCTACATAATTGGCACAGACAACCATCGCAACCTCTCCGGTCAGTCCGATTTTGTTCTGGCTGGCAGGATATTCATCCGGCGCGCCGTCCGCAAGATAACCTGCATTTACAAAGTCGATCTGCTGCTGGGCAGCCTGGATCACGCCCTCGTTCTCAGACCAGCCGCCGTTTAAAGCCAGCTCAGTGATCGCTTCGGTTCCGATCACTCTGTCCAGATGATATCCAAACAGGAAATCAGAATAGGTGCTGTCCAGCGCCAGAGGCTGATAGCCGTTATCTACCATGGTCTGACAGGCCGCCAGATATTCTTCCCAGGTAGCAGGCACCTCAATGCCGCAGGCTTCAAAGATATCCTTGTTGTAGAATACGCCGCCCACCTGAGGCTGCTCCGGAATCGCGCACAGGAAGCCTGCCGTATTGACCAGGTAATCCGTCAGGCACTTGAAGC
>DXDD01000070.1 GCA_019115665.1 Candidatus Eisenbergiella pullistercoris
TATTTCCTGACCTTCCTTTCCGTTACAGGCGTTATGGCCAGTTATCATTACTCGCTGATCCTTCTGGGAATTTTTGCCGTCCTTCCCGATATCATCACAAAAATCCTTCAGGCACGCGATCAGTATGCCTCCATGGACAGATTGCAGGAAGCACAGCGGGGAAAGAAATATTTTGAAGAAATCCTCTCAGGCATGTCTTATCAGAAAGAGGTACGCGCCTATAGAAGTGAAGAATTTTTTCAGAATAAATGGATGGAAAAGCATCTGTTTTTTTCCGCTGAAAAGAAAGCGCTCGCCGTTCATCAGTTCAGACGGAATCTTTTCAGCGCTCTTGCTTCCGGTGCAGCCACATTTCTTTCCCTGCTTCTGTGTCTGTGGCTGACAGCGCGCGGCGCAATCGGGATCAGCGAATTTGCGGCGTCCCTCAATGCCGTAATCCTTCTGAAAGCAAACTTTATGAGGATTTTGAATCTTGGACTGTTCAGCCTGAGCTGTGGTCTGAAAGGGAAATACTATTATGAAGTGCTGAATTATCCCATACAGACTGGAAATGAAAAGGGCGTTTCCCTGAAGCAGGGGATCGATACAGAAAACGCTTCCTTTTCCTACATCGAAAGTCGTCCTGTTCTGGAACAGATTCATTTTCATATAAAGCCCGGAGAGACTGTGGCGATAGTCGGACAGAACGGAGCAGGAAAATCCACTCTCTCCAGGCTGCTTCTCGGGTTATATCTGCCGGACCGTGGACAGGTCCGACATGACGGCGTTGATACCCGCACGATTCGGGAGGAAGGTCTTTATTCCAACTCTTCCGCTGTCTTTCAGGATTTTGGCAGATATTCCTTCTCTGTCGCCGAAAATCTTTCCTTTCAGGAAAGCCCGCGGCATCAGAACCGCGAAAAGATGCTGCAGCTGCTGGACAGGCTCGATTTCTCCCTTTCCGGAAGCAGCATATCCTCCCGGCTCCTGGACACACAGCTTGGCGTGGATTTCGGCGGCATGGAGCTTTCCGGCGGTAACTGGCAGAAGCTTGCGATTGCCCGCGGTCTGTATAAGCCTCACTCCTTCATCGTTTTCGATGAGCCAACCTCGGCGATCGATGCCTTAACGGAAGAAAAGATATACCATGAGATCCTTCTGCATGACAACAGCGGAATGAAGATCGTCGTCACCCACCACATGAGCACCGCCGCTTCTGCAGATCGTATCGTTGTTCTGGATCAGGGTAAAATTGCAGAATCCGGCACGCATACGGAGCTGATGGCCAAAAAAGGACTGTATGCGAAGCTCTGGACAGCTCAGGCCAGGTGGTATCAGTAAACCGGCATTTTTTCATACAAACCATTTTTATCCAAAGGAGCGCACCCCTCATGCTGACTTTCTCCCAAAATCTGACCGTGCCCCAGAAGCAGGCCTTTGAAAAACGCTACCGCCAGGCGGCGGCCGAATACATCCCCCGGCGCGTCGCCTATTTTCAGGCCTTCACCGGCGGCAGCTACAGCCGCATCACCATCCGCGGGCAGCACACCCGCTGGGGAAGCTGCTCCAGCCGCGGCACGCTGTCCTTCAACTGGCGGCTGATGCTTGCCCCGCCCCGGGTGCTGGATTATGTGGTGGTGCACGAGCTGTGCCATCT
Source organism: Candidatus Eisenbergiella pullistercoris (assembly GCA_019115665.1). Taxonomy (GTDB): domain Bacteria; phylum Bacillota; class Clostridia; order Lachnospirales; family Lachnospiraceae; genus Eisenbergiella; species Eisenbergiella pullistercoris. The sequence continues at coordinate 1,637 of DXDD01000070.1, forward strand.
GACCCACATGGATCACTCCAGGGCCTTCTGGGCCGCAGTGGAGCGGGTGATGCCGGATTATAAGCTTCACAGGAAATGGCTGAAGGAACACGGCGCGGAGCTGTTCGTGCTGGATACCTGAGGCTGTCCGCGCCGGCCAGGCGGCCCGATCCGCCGCCGCGGCTGAATTTCTGATTGAAACGGATGAAAAAGCGTGGTAAGCTGTCTGAGGATCTGATACAACACGGAGGACAGCTGACATGAAAAAGAAAAGGATTCTGAAAAAAGCGTTTCTGGCCGCTTTTCCCAACACCATCCCCATCCTGGCAGGCTTCCTGTTTCTGGGGATGACCTACGGCATCTATATGAATGTTTCCGGCTTCAGCTTCTGGTATCCCTGCCTGATGAGCCTGACCATCTTCGCGGGCTCGGTGGAATTTGTGGCGGTCAACCTTCTGCTGGGAGCCTTTCATCCCGTCCAGGCGCTGGCGATGACGCTCATGCTCAACGCGAGGCACCTGTTCTACGGCATTTCCATGCTGGACCGTTTCCGCGGCATGGGGCCGAAAAAAATCTATCTCATCTTCGGCATGTGCGACGAAACCTTTTCCATCAATTATACCGCGCAGATTCCGCCGGACGTGGACCGGGGCTGGTTTATGTTCTTTGTGACCCTTTTGAACCACCTGTACTGGTTCGCGGGCGCGACTCTGGGCGGGATCTTCGGCTCTTTCATCACCTTCAGCACCGAGGGGCTGGATTTTGTCATGACCGCCATGTTCGTGGTCATTTTCCTGGAGCAGTGGCTGAAGGAGGACAGGCATGAAAGTTCTCTTCTTGGCATCGGGCTTTCCGTTCTGAGCCTGGCCGCCTTCGGTTCGGATGGCTTCCTCATCCCGGCCATGCTCTCCATCCTTGCGGTGCTGACGCTTCTGAAAAAGCCATTGGCTCAGGCGGAAGGAGGTGCTGCGGCATGACGTTTTTACAGAGGCTCGTCACGATCGGCATGGTCATCCTGGGAACGGTGCTGACCCGCTTTCTTCCGTTTCTCATCTTTCCTGCCGGAAAGCCCACGCCGAAATACATTCGGTATCTGGGAAGGGTGCTCCCTTCCGCCGTATTCGGGCTGCTGGTGGTCTACTGCCTGCGGAATGTGAACCTGCTTGCCGGAAGCCACGGCATCCCGGAGTTTATCTCCATCCTGCTCGTCATCCTTCTGCATCTGTGGAAGCGGCAGATGCTCCTTTCCATCGCGGGCGGGACGGTCTGCTACATGCTTCTGGTTCAGCTTGTATTCTGACCGGATTGTATTCTGCCCGGGCAGCCGTTCGTACTCCAGGCGAACAGCCTGCTGCATAAATACCGCTCACTGGGTGCCAGGCACACCACTTAAAAAAGCTGCCGCACCTTTCCGGGTACGGCAGCTTCCTTTATCTCTCTGTTCTATGCTCTGCAGCAGTCTGCGGATTATTCCGCATCCTTCTCCTCATCCTGTCCTGCGATCACCGCGTCGATATCAACGGAAACCACGTCAGCGTCGGATTCCTTTGCCTGAGCCTCTTCCTTCGCCTCTTTCGCTTCCTGTGCCAGCAGCGCCTTCATGCTCAGGCTGATCTTTCTGTCAGCCTCGTTGAAGTCAACCACCTTCGCTGTGATCTCCTGGCCGGTCTTGAGAACATCAGACGGCTTGTCCACATGCTCCTTCGCGATCTGGGAAACATGAAGCAGGGCGTCCACGCCGGGCTCCAGCTCGATGAATGCGCCGAAGTCGGTCATTCTGGCAACCTTACCGGTCACAACGTTTCCAACCGCGTACTTCTCAGCAGCGTTCTTCCAGGGATTCGCATCCTCAAACTTCATAGTAAGCGCGATCTTGGTTCCGTTGATGTCCTTGATCTGAACCTTCACCTTATCGCCTACCTTAAATACCTTCCTGGGATGCTCGATCCTGCCCCAGGACATCTCGGAAATATGAAGCAGTCCGTCAGCGCCGCCCAGATCGATGAACGCGCCGAAATCGGTAACGTTCTTGACAACGCCTTCTACCATATCGCCCACATGGATCCTCTCCAGGAGCTCCTTCTGCATCTCGGCCTTCCTCGCCAGGATCAGCTGCTTGCGGTCGCCGATGTATCTTCTTCTCTTAGGATTGTATTCGCTGATCACGAACTCGATTTCCTGTCCGGCATACTTGCCCAGATCCTTCTCATAGGTATCGGAAACCAGGCTGGCGGGGATGAAAATTCTCACCTCGTCCACGATCACGCTCAGGCCGCCTTCCAGCACCTGGGTAACCTTCGCCTTCAGCACTTCGTGGCTGTTGTAAGCCTCTTCGATCCTCTTGTTTCCTCTGTCGGCAGCCAGACGCTTATAGGAAAGGATCACTTGTCCGTCGCCGTCGTTTACCTTCAGGACCTTGACTTCCATCTTGTCGCCGGGCTTCACCACCGCCGTCATATCGACGCTGGAGTCGTTGGTATACTCGTTTCTGGTAAGAACACCGTCGGACTTGTAGCCGATGTTCAGGATCACTTCTTCCGGCTTCACATCGATAACTGTGCCTTCAACGACCTCCCCTGCATGAATTGTTTTGAATGATTCCTCCAACATTTGTTCAAAAGTTAATTCGGACATAATTTTGAACCTCCTCGATTAATTTATTCGGGGTAGACGCTCCGGCTGTAATACCTACCAGGCGGACAGCTTCCGGCAGTTCTAAATGCAAGTCATCCAGTGTCTGTATCAAACAGGTGCAGGCACATTCCCGGGAGCAGATCTCATACAGCTTCCGTGTGTTGGAACTGTGCTTTCCACCGATCACTATCATAGCATCGACCTTCGCTGCAATATCCTTTGCCTCAGTTTGTCTCTCCTCAGTTGCGTTACAGATAGTATTCACAACACTAATATCATAACCTTTTTTCTGAAAAATTTCAACTAATTCTTGAAATTTATTGTAGTTAAATGTCGTCTGCGATACAACGCACAGTTTTTCCCCTTCTTTCGGAGAAAAAAGCTCCGCCTCTTCTGCCGATTCAATCACGGCGGCAGGCGTCGCGGACCAGCCCATGATCCCCTCCACCTCCGGGTGTCCGGCGTTTCCGATGATGACGATCTTCTTCCCCGCAAGGCTTTCCTTCTGCACGATGTTGTGAATGCGCTTTACAAAGGGGCAGGTGGCGTCGATGCACTCCAGCCCTTTCTTTTCAATCTTTTCCTGGATGCGTCCGGGAACGCCGTGGGAACGGATGATCACCGTCCCTTCCGTCAGCGCGTCCAGATCCGCTTCCGATTCCAGCACCCGGACGCCCTTTTTTTCCAGATCGTTCACCACGTATTCGTTATGGATGATGGGACCGTAGGTATAGATGGGCTTCGGCGTCCCGTTTCCTTCGGCGGCCTTCCGGGCCGCCGCGTCAATCTGTTCATATACTCTGTCCACCGCGCGCTTTACGCCGAAGCAGAAGCCCGCGCTTTTCGCAAGGATCACTTCCATACTCATTCTCCTGCCCAAAATGCCGGCCCGTCAGCCGATGCAGCCCTTCTCCCGGCAGATGGAAAGCACCGCTTCCACCGCCTGGTCGATATTCATGTCCGAGGTGTCCAGATGCACCGCGTCCGGCGCTTCCCGAAGCGGGGAGATCTCCCGGTTCCTGTCGTCCTCATCCCGTTTCATGATCTTTGCTTCCACGCTTTCCAGTGTTTCCGCGGCATCTCCCTTCGCGCAAAGCTCATCGAACCGGCGTTTCGCGCGCACCGCCGTACTCGCCGTAAGGAATATTTTCACCTGAGCATCCGGCAGGATGCATGTGCCGATATCCCGTCCATCCATGAGGACGTTGTTTTTCGCGGCGAGGCCTCTCTGCAGATCAAGAAGCCTTTCCCGCACCGCAGGAACTGCGGAAGCGGCGGAAGACATCTTCGTCACCTCATCCGTACGGATGAGGCCGTTCACGTTCTCTCCGTTCAGGCTGACGATCTGTTCTCCATTCCGATAACTGATGGAAACGTCCGCGCCCGCGCACTTTTCCGCGATCCTGTCCTTCTCCTCCGGCGAAACGCCCTGGCGGAGCAGATACAGGGCGATGGCCCGGTACATGGCTCCGGTATCCACATAAACAAATCCAAGCTTTTCGGCCGCTCTGCGGGCAACGGTGCTCTTTCCCGCGCCTGCCGGGCCGTCGATCGCGATATTGATGCTCATAGTTACCTCCCTGCCGGAGCGCTCTTTTGCCCCGGCCGCAAAACTGCGAACCTTTTTCTCTGAAGATTATATCCGAATTTTCTCCGGCATGCAATTCCTGATTTTCCCGCGGTTCCGCCAGGGCGGGCCGGATTCAGACTGCCGTCACCTTCCGGCCCGTCTTTTCCTCCAGGAAGCTTCTGAATTCCGCGGCCGTTCCGCCCGAAAGTTTTCTCTTGTCATAGGCCTGGGTACGGTTCTTTCCAATGACGAAGACAAAATAGTTTTCATCCTCCGTTACGCACTGGATCCTGTCGTACCGAAACTCCGTCTTCCCGATCCCCGTGACCGCAAGAAAATGGTCCGGATAGAAATGGCTGCTGCAGTGCTCGTTTCCGGGCAGCAGCCTTCTTTTCGCCAGATATCCGTTCAGCCGGTCCTCAAACAGAAGTACCGGGATCAGGATGATGAGGGCGGTCAGCGTTACGGGATTGACGCCTCCCGCCACATTGACCAGGATCCCCAGGACCGCTACGGTCCATCCGAATATATGGGCCCTTCTGCTCTGTTTCTTTCTTATGGTCTTTCTCAGCGCCTTCGCCATCGCCGAAAGCGTCCTCCCATCATAATCCGTCTCGCAGGTAAATTCCCGGTTCATGAAAATCTTCTCCTTTCACATGCTTTCCCGCATCCTCACACCACGCTCTCTCCCGCCAGATGTCCGGTGGACCAGGCGATCTGCAGGTTGAATCCGCCGGTGAGGGCGTCCAGATCCAGAAGCTCTCCCGCCAGGTAAAGGCCGGGAACCAGTCTGGATTCCATGGTGGAGGGATTGACCTCCCGGACGCTGACGCCGCCTCTGGTGATGATGGCTTCCGAAAAGCCTCTCGTTCCGGTCACGGTAAGCTCCACGTCCTTGATGCGGGAAACAAAGCCCTGACGCTCCTCACGGGTGATGTCGTGCACCCGCTTCTTTGGATCGATGCCGGAAAGGGCGATCATCACGGGAACCAGGCGGGCGGGGAACAGGGCGTTCACGGCGTTTCCAAACTGCCGGTTCTTCGCTTCCTCAAAATCCCGCAGAAGCCGTCTGTCCAGCTGCTCTTCCGAAAGAGCCGGCTTTAAGTCCAGATGCAGGACGGCGTTCTGTTCTGCCGCTTCTTCCGAAACAGCCGCGCCTTCCCCGGCACGCGCCTGCGCGTGCCGCTCCGCCGCGTTCCGTTTCTTCTTTCCGCCGCCTCTGCGGTAATAGCTGCTGGCGCTTAAAATCAAAGGGCCGCTCACGCCGAAATGGGTGAAAAGCATCTCCCCGAAGCCCTCATAGACCTTCTTTTTCCCGATGAAAAGAGAAGCGGACACGTTTTTCAGGGCAAGGCCCTGGAGCATGCGGCACCATTCCTCCTTTACGGTAAAATAACTTCTCGGAATCCTCAGCCTTGATTTTATAAGGCTTTCAGACTCTATCTTAAAAAAATCACCCACTTTTTGCCTCAAAGCACTTGACAAATCGCTCAAAATTTGCGGCGAAGCCGATTGATTATAT
>DXDD01000006.1 GCA_019115665.1 Candidatus Eisenbergiella pullistercoris
GTGGGCAAGACCGCCGTGGTGGAGGGCCTTGCGCAGAGGATCGTGCGGGGCGACGTGCCCCAGGGCCTGAAGGATAAGAAGATTTTCTCCCTGGACATGGGCGCGCTGGTGGCGGGAGCCAAGTACCGGGGCGAGTTTGAAGAGCGTCTGAAGGCCGTGCTGGAGGATGTGAAAAGCAGCGACGGGCAGATCATCCTGTTCATCGATGAGCTGCACACCATCGTGGGCGCGGGCAAGACGGAAGGCAGCATGGATGCCGGAAACATGTTAAAGCCCATGCTGGCAAGAGGCGAGCTGCACTGCATCGGCGCCACCACCCTGGACGAATACCGGCAGTACATTGAGAAGGACGCGGCCCTGGAACGGCGTTTCCAGCCGGTACAGGTGGATGAGCCCACGGTGGAGGACACCATTTCCATCCTGCGGGGCTTAAAGGAGCGCTACGAGGTATATCACGGCGTGAAAATCATGGACAACGCGCTGGTGAGCGCGGCCGTGCTTTCCAACCGATACATTTCCGACCGGTTCCTGCCGGACAAGGCCATCGACTTGGTGGACGAAGCCTGCGCCCTGATCAAGACCGAGATGGATTCCATGCCCACAGAGCTGGACGAGCTGCAGAGAAAGATCATGCAGCTGGAGATCGAGGAAGCGGCGCTGAAGAAGGAAGAGGACCGGCTGAGCCAGGAGAGGCTTGCCGACCTGCAGAAGGAGCTGGCGGAGCTGAAGGAGAAGTTCCAGAACCGCAAGGCCCAGTGGGACAACGAAAAGGCCAGCGTGGATAGGCTTTCCAAACTGCGGGAAGAGATCGACGCGGTGAACAGCCAGATCGAGATCGCACAGCGGGAAGGCAATCTGGAAAAGGCCGCCGAGCTGAGCTACGGAAAGCTTCCGAACCTGAAAAAGCAGCTGGAAGCGGAAGAGGAAAAGGTGAAGAACGAAGACCTTTCTCTGGTCCATGAGAGTGTCAGCGAGGATGAGATCGCAAGGATCATCTCCCGCTGGACCGGAATCCCCGTGGCAAAGCTGACCGAGAGCGAACGCAGCAAGACCCTGCACCTGGATGAGGAGCTTCATAAGAGGGTGATCGGACAGGACGAGGGCGTGGAAAAGGTGACGGAGGCCATTATCCGCTCCAAGGCCGGAATCAAGGATCCCACCAAACCCATCGGCTCCTTCATGTTCCTCGGGCCTACCGGCGTGGGAAAAACGGAGCTGGCGAAGGCGCTTGCAGCTTCCCTGTTCGACGATGAGAAGAACATGGTGCGGATCGACATGAGCGAATACATGGAGAAATACTCCGTTTCCCGGCTGATCGGAGCGCCGCCCGGATATGTGGGCTATGAGGAAGGCGGACAGCTCACCGAGGCGGTGAGAAGGAAGCCCTACTCCGTGGTGCTGTTCGATGAGATCGAGAAGGCCCATCCGGACGTGTTCAACGTGCTCCTTCAGGTGCTGGACGACGGGCGGATCACCGATTCCCAGGGCAGGACGGTGGACTTTAAGAACACGATCCTGATCATGACCTCAAACATCGGCGCGAACTATCTGCTGGACGGCATCGAAAGCGACGGCACGATTTCAGAGGATGCGGAAAACGCGGTAATGACGGAGCTTAGAAGCCGGTTCCGCCCGGAATTCCTGAACCGGCTGGATGAGATCATCATGTTCCATCCGCTGACGAAGGAAAACATCGGAGGCATCATCGGACTCATTGTAGACGACCTGAATAAGAGGCTTTCCGACAGAGACCTGCATCTGGAGCTGACGCCGGAGGCGGAGCGGTTCGTGGTGGACAATGCCTATGACCCGGCCTACGGCGCGAGACCGCTGAAGCGGTATATTCAGAAAAATGTGGAGACCCTTGCCGCGAAGCTGATCCTGCAGGATGCGGTGGACGAGGGAGATACCATTCTGATCGATGTGAAAAACGGCAGCCTGACTGCCGCGAAGAAGGAATGAGCGCAGATACGGGAGGCGGCCGGGAGCGGCCCTCACAGGAACGGTCCTCAAGAGAGCAGCTCTCAGGAAAGCGGTCCGATCTGCCGCAGCAGGGCGGAACCTGCCGGAAATGCGGCGTGATCCGCCCCGCCGCCATGGAAGACCTGCCGGAGCTTCTGGCGCTTTACGCCGGGGCCCGCGCCTTCATGGCGGCAAACGGAAACCCTGACCAGTGGGGAACCTCCTCCCCGCCCCGGTATGTGCTGGAAGAGGACATCCGGAAAAAGAGGCTTTTCATCTGCGAAAGAAACCGCAGCGTCTGCGGCGCTTTTGCCCTGGTATTCGGAGACGATCCTACCTATGCGCGGATCGAAGGCGGGGCCTGGCGCTCGGACGCCCCTTACGGGACCATCCACCGGATCGCCGGGAAGGAGACGGAGAGGGGCATCTTTGAGGAATGCCTGTCCTGGTGCCGGGAGCAGACCGGACACATCCGGATCGATACCCATGAAAAGAACGCCGTCATGCGGCATCTGATCGAAAAGAACGGCTTCGTCCGCTGCGGCATCATCCATGTGGCGGACGGAAGCCCGAGGATCGCCTACGAATGGACGGCAGGCGGCGATCGGACAGGAGAAGCTTACCGCGAAAAAAAGGACAGCCGGTGATAAACCGACCGTCCTTTTTCTCACGCCTTTTTCACCCCGCAGGGGCGAACATCCGGCTTTTATTTCTGTTCATTTTTTTTCCCGGTATTGGCGCCGATCCAGCCCATCAGGGCGACCACCAGGCTGATGATGATGATAACGACAAAGATGCCCACCATGCCCTGGGCCATGATGGCGAGGGCGATCATGAAAACATCCATATCCGGTGTGAATGTCATAACAATACTCCTTTCCAGTCAAACGCATCTAAAGAACGAAACCTGCCTGAACCTGTCCCGCCCGTTTTACAGATAAGAGGTTACCAGGCTGATCACCAGGCCGCCCGCGATAACGGAAGCGATCTGGCCGGATACGTTTACGCCTGTCGCCTGCATGATCAGGATATTTCCGGGATCTTCCTTCAGAGCCAGTTTCTGCACGACACGCGCCGACATGGGGAAGGCGGAGATACCGGAGGCTCCGATCATGGGATTGAGCAGAGGCTTGTGCATGATCTTCAGGATCAGGTTGATGATCTTGGCAAACAGGACGCCGCCGATGGTATCGAATACGAATGCCAGAAGACCGATCACCATGATCAGGATGGTGTCGAGACGGACGAAAGCGTCTGCGCGCATGCTGAAGGAAATGGTGATTCCCAGAAGCAGCGTGATCAGGTTGGCAAGGCTCGTCTGAGCGGTATCGGAAAGATTGTCCAGAACGCCGCATTCCCGCAGGAGGTTGCCGAACATCAGAAAGCCAACCAGGGAAACGGAGGAGGGAGCGATCAGTCCGACGATAAAGGTAACGATGATGGGGAACAGGATCCTCGTGGTCTTGGAAACCGGTCTTGCGGGCTTTGCCGCCATGCGGATCCGGCGCTCCTTCTTCGTGGTAACAAGCTTGATGGCGAAGGGCTGCACAATGGGAACCAGCGCCATATAGGAGTAAGCGGCGACAGCGATGGGGCCTACATAGTTGGAGCCCAGCACCTGGGAGACCAGAATGGAGGTGGGGCCGTCTGCCGCGCCGATGATGCCGATGGAAGCCGCGTCCTTCAGGTCAAAGCCCATGAGGGCGGCGGCACAGATCGCGAAGAAAATACCGAACTGAGCGGCTGCGCCGAACAGGAACATGACCGGCTGGGAAAGCAGGGGGCCGAAGTCGATCATGGCGCCGATGCCGATGAACAGCAGGATGGGCATTGCCTCAGAGGCCTCGATTCCCACATTGAACAGCCACTCCACAACGCCGGTTACCTCTCCGATGCCGGCCATCTCCTGGTTGATCACGCCCGAGAGAGGGAGATTTACCAGAATGGCGCCGAAGCCCATCGGAAGAAGTAGGGAAGGCTCATATTCCTTCTTAATGGCAAGATAAATGAGCAGGGCGCCGACCAGATACATGACGACCTGCTGCGGGGTGATGGATAGTAATCCTTCATAGATGAAACTGAAATCCATACGTCTCTTTTCCTTTCCTGTGTATAATTTGTCCGGGCGTAAATCTGCGCCGCAGCTGAGAGACGCCGGAAGGCCGGCACATCGCAGCGTACACCTCTCCCCCTGGAAAGCGGCGAAAAAGCCGCGTCTGACAGGATATCTTCCAACGGACATTCTCCCGTTTCCCAATTCGTCCGCAAAAGAAAAAAAGACCTTCGGCTCCTGCCAAAAGTCTCGTTCTTTCCTGTCAGAAAGTGTACAACCATGACCGCCTGTATGAGGATGCCGTATGGTTCACAGGAAGGCGGTCAGGGAATGTTGATTGCACATGATACTACTCCCTTTCAACTGATAACAGAATAGCATCCGGAGGGACGAAATGTCAAGCATTTTCCCTGTTTTGTACAGGTTCTGAACGGCCATTGTTTCCTGCTCAGGCTGCTGCCGGACACTTGCCCACCGGCATGTAAGAAAGGCGCTCCGGTCTGAATCCGGCCTGTCCGTCGCCGCCAGGATCCGCTCTTGCGGAAGGATGGAAAAGCTTCTATAATGAAGGCGGAATCAGAAGAGGCTCATGCCGCTTTGCCGGCAGAGGGAAGGAGGAAACGGAAATGATACCGCAGGACCCGGTGATGCTTCTCAGCTTTCTGAACCTGAAGCTGAGGGATTATTATGGAAGCCTGGACGCGCTCTGTGAGGATCTGGAGCTGGACAGGGAAGAGATTCTGCAGAAAATGAAGCAGATCGACTATACCTATGATGAGGAGAGCAACCGCTTTGTCTGAATTTGAAGTGACCGTCCTGAAGGACGATGGAGAAAAGCAGAGGATCGCAGCCCCTTCCGGGGCGCTTTTTCTGCAGCTGTTAAAAGGAAACGGGCATCCGCTTGTCTGCTGCAGCGGGAAAGGCGGCTGCGGACGCTGCCGGATCCGTTTCCCGGACGGGGACGCCCCGCTTCCCGCGTCGCCGGACCGGAACGCCCTCACCCAGCAGGAGCTTGCGGAAGGGATCCGGCTGGCCTGCGCGCACCGGGCAGAAAGAAACTGCCGGATCCGGGTGGAGTTTGTCCGTCCGAAGCCGGAGACTTTTTCCGCCCGGGAAGGATGACGCATGAAAAGAATGCATACAGGAGGGAAAAGGACAATGAAACTGGTGATTCTTGAACCGCTTGGCGTGGAGGAGGAGAAGCTCCTTGCCCTTGCGGAGGAAAAGCTTGGAAACAGAGCGGAGATCGTATATTACGATACCCGCGTGACAGATCCGGATACGCTTGCCGGACGGGCGGAGGATGCGGATATCGCGGTGATCTCCAACCTCCCGTTTAAAAAAGAAGTGATGGAGCGCTGTCCGAAGCTGAAGATGCTTTCGGTGGCGTTTACCGGAGTGGATCATGTGGATATGGATTACTGCCATGAAAGAGGGATCCTGGTGAGCAACTGCGCCGGATATTCCAATACGGCGGTGTCGGAGCTGGTGTTCGGCCTGGCGCTGAGTCTGTACCGCCGCATCATCGAGTGCGACCGCGCGGTGCGTGCCGGAAAGGACAAGACCGGCCTGGTGGGACTGGAGCTTTCCGGAAAAAAGTTCGGCATTATCGGCATGGGAGCCATCGGGACGCGCACGGCGCAGCTGGCGAAGGCCTTCGGCTGCGAGGTGCTTGGCTTTAACCGAAGCCCCAGGCAGATCGAAGGCGTGCGCATGACGGATCTGGATACGCTTCTTTCAGAATGCGACATCGTTTCCCTTCATGTGCCGCTCACGGATGAGACCAAGGGCCTGATCGGGGAACGGGAGCTTTCCCTGATGAAGCCGGACGCGGTTCTCATCAATACGGCCAGAGGCCCGGTGGTGGACAGCCGGGCGCTTGCGGCGGCGCTGAAGGAAGGCCGCCTCGCAGGGGCTGCTGTGGATGTGTACGAGACGGAACCGCCCATCGCGCAGGACCACCCCCTGCTTACGGCTCCCAACGTGACGGCCACCCCGCATGTGGCCTTTGCCACGAAGGAAGCGCTCTATCAGAGGGCGGTCATCGTGTTCGACAACGTGGCCGGATACCTGGACGGGAAGCCGCAGAACGTGATGTGACCTGTGGGACGGGAAGCCGCGGAATGCGATGCGGCCTGCGGAACGGGAAGCCGCGGAATGTGATGTGGCCTGCGGACGGATGGCCGCTGTCGGACGGAATGCCGTCCGGCGGCGGGCATAGCCCGGCATGCTTCGGCATATAGTAACAGAAAAGAAGGCTGTGAGGCAGCGCCGATGCGGAGGAAAACAGGAAGAAGGATCAAAGCGCTTCTGTTTTTTGCCGCGCTGGCGCTGCTTTTGCGTATGCCGGCGCAGACCGATGCGGTCCGTCCCGTTTTTTCTGATGCGGCGGACAGCGAAGCGGGAGAACAGAAGAAGATAGCCCTGTCCTTTGACGACGGACCCCATCCGGCCTATACGGAGCAGCTTCTGGACGGACTGAAAAAGCGCGGCGTGAAGGCCACTTTTTTCGTGACCGGGGAACACGCCGCCCTGCATCCGGACATCATCCGCAGGATGAGCGAGGAAGGTCATCTGATCGGAAACCATACCTATACGCATATCCAGCTGAACGATTCCAACCGGGAGCAGTTTAAGGAGGAGCTGATCCGGACAAATGAGGTCATTTCAGGGATTACCGGGGAGGAGGTGCTCTATGTGCGCCCTCCCTACGGAAGCTGGGACAAAACCCTGGAAGCTGAGCTGAACATGTTTTCCGTGCTGTGGACCGTGGATCCGCTGGACTGGTGTTCTTCCAGCGTTTCCGACATCGTGAGGCGCGTGGTGGAAGAGGCGGAGGAAAACGATATCATCCTCATGCACGACTACTATGATACCAGCGTCACCGCGGCTCTGGAGATCGTGGATGAGCTGCTGGCGGAGGGATATACCTTTGTGACGGTGGAGGAGATTCTGTTTGACTGAAAAAAGAGGGAAGGGTATACTTGAAACAGAACGATCAGAGAGAAACGGGGCAGGAAAAGGGGTGCATTTATGAGAGCTTTTATGAGGAAGAAAGGCAGAAAAGAGAAATGGTTTGGGAAAGCCATATTGGCGGGAGGAATGGCTTTCTTTCTCGCATGTTCTCCGGGACTGCCGGCTGCGGCTCAGACAGGCCTGTCGGGCGGACAGACTCCGGCGGCATTGCCGGAAGCGCCGGCTGTTTCCATTCTCCCGCAGCTTGCCGCCGTGGCGGCAGGCCCGGCGCAGGCGGAAGGAACGGAGCTTACGGTTTCGGTGGCGGCGGCCGTTGCAGAGGGAAGCGCAGGCCTTGATCACATCAATATCCAGTTCCTCAATCCGGCAAACGACAGAAGCGTCACCAAAATCCTGCGGCCGGACGATTTCAGAGACGGGGTGTACGTGGATCAGATTTCCATGAGCATCTTTGAGCCGGCTGGAACCTATCTTCTGGACAAGGTGTTTCTGCAGGACGAAAACGGAGCGTATGTACGTTACTGCCGGGCGGAGGAGCTGGAGGAGAACGACGGCTATCTGGCGCTGCCGGTCACGGCAGCCTTTTCCATCGACAACGGCGTGACGGTCCTGGATGAGACGCCGCCGGTTCTGGGAGCCGTTGCGGTATCTCCCGTACAGGCGGCAAAGGAATCGGAGATCACGGTGGCCGCCGCTGTGGCGGACGATTTTTCCGGAGTGGACAGCGTGACCGTCCGGTTTGAAAACGAGAACGGAAAGGCCATCAGTGTGGATCTGAAGGCGGCGGGCGGCGAGCTGTATACCGGCGTGATCAAAAAGAGCAGTACGGACAAGCCGGGAACCTACCGGGTCAAAAAGGTGACAGTGACGGATTATATGGGAAACAGCGAGACCTATTACGGCGGCGACGGCCCTTTTGCCAGCAGCGTGCTGTTTGTGATCTCCTGAGAAGCCGGGGAAAGGAAGCGGAGATGGAATACTTTGACGTCCTTACGCCGGACGGCGGGCGTACCGGACAGGTAAAGGAAAGAAGCGCCGTGCATCGGGACGGGGACTGGCACGGAACGTCCCACATCTGGCTGGTCCGCAGACAAAACGGAAGGCTGCAGGTGCTGCTGCAGAAAAGAAGCCGGAAGAAGGAAACCTTTCCCGGCTGCTTTGACACCTCCTGCGCGGGACACCTTTCCGCCGGAGACAGCTTTGAAGAAGGAGCGCTGCGGGAGCTGTCCGAAGAACTTGGCATCCGGGCGCAGGCATCGGATCTTTTTTCTGTGGGGCTGTATTCCTATGAGGTGAAGGAGAGCTTCGGCGGGACGGACATCATTGACCGGGAGATCGCAGCGGTGTATCTGTATCAGAAGCCGGTGGCCTTTCCGGCGGACGCTGCCTTTTCCTCTTTTGCGGATGCCGCCGCAGCTCCTCTGTCCGGCGGCCAGGTACTTCGCCTGCAGAAGGAAGAAGTGGAGTCGGTCTGCTGGATGGACTTTGAGGAGCTGAAGGCCCATTCCGAAGCGGGGGACCCGGACTTCTGCATTTTTGCCTGGGAGATCGGCGCGCTGGAGGACGGCTTCCGGATGGCTGGGCTGACGGGAAGAGATTAAGAAAACGAAGAGAACAGCGGCGGATCTCCGGAAACGGGGGCAGGAGGAAGGACGGATATCCGGAAAGACGGATCAGAAAGAAGGATCAGAAAGACGGATCAGAAAGGAAGACAGAATATGAAGAAACTGAAAATGGCGATCCTGGGAGCGGGAGGCATCGCTTCCGTCATGGCCGGGACCATATCCCGGATGGAGCAGGTGGAATGTTACGCGGTGGGCTCAAGGAGCCTGGAAAAGGCGCGGGCGTTTGCCCGGAAATTCGGTTTTCAGAAGGCGTACGGCTCCTATGAGGAGCTGGTACAGGACGAAGAGGTGGAGCTGATTTACATCGCGACGCCCCATTCGGAGCATTTTTCCAACGCCATGCTCTGCCTGGAGCACAGAAAGCCGGTCCTGTGCGAGAAGGCTTTTACGGCCAACGCGAAGCAGGCGAAGGAGCTTCTGGATCATGCGGAAAAGGAAAAGGTGTTCATTACAGAAGCTATCTGGGTGCGTTACCTGCCCATGCTGGAAACCATCCGCAGAGAGCTGGATGAGGGAGCCATCGGTGCGCCCACCATGCTCACCGCCAATCTGGGGTATCTGATTGACCGGGTTCCGAGGCTGCAGCGGCCGGAGCTTGCGGGAGGCGCGCTTCTGGATGTGGGCGTCTATCCCATCAATTTTGCCCGGATGATCTTTGGGGACAAAATCGCGAAGATATCCTCCGTCTGCACCTATACGGACAGCGGAGTGGACGAGCAGGACAGCATTACCCTCCTTTATGAGGACGGAAGGGTGGCGCAGCTGGCCGCTTCCATGAAGGGGCTCAGCGACAGAAGGGGAACCATCTACGGTACGAAGGGCTTTATGGTGATCGAGAATATCAACAATTTTGAAAGCCTGACGGTATATGATACGGACTATCGCGAGGTGAAGAAGATCGAAAGGCCGGAGCAGATCAGCGGCTACGAATATGAGGTGGAAGCCTGCATCCGCGCCCTTTCGGAAGGAAAGCTGGAATGTGAGGAAATGCCCCATGCGGAAACGCTCCGGGTGATGGAGCTGATGGATTCCCTGAGAGAGGAATGGGGCGTGCGGTTCCCGTTTGAGTGACCGTCCCGGGAGTGTTTCGGGATTGTCCCGGGATCCTTCAGATTGTCTCGGGATCCTTCAGGGGAATCCGGGCCGGCGTGAATATTCCGGAAAGACAGCAGAGACCGGGGAAGGAGAAATCGGTAATCATGGAAAACTTTCGCTTTGCCGTCATGGGAGCGGGAAATATCGCGAAGAAATTCTGCGAAGCGGCCCGTCTGGCCGGGTATGAGGTGGCGGCTGCCGCCAGCAAATCTGAGGAAAAGGCGCGCAGGTGGGCGGCCGCAAACGGCGTAAAGGGCGCGTATGGAAGCTATGAGGAGATGCTGATAAAGGAGCGCCCGGACTGCGTCTATATCGCGACGACGCCGGACTCCCATCACGCCCTTGCCATGCTCTGCCTGGAGCATGGAATCCCTGTGCTGGTGGAAAAGGCGGCGTTTCTGAACAGCACGCAGGCGCAGGAGGTGTTCTCGCGCTCGGAAAAGGAAGGGATTTTCGTGATGGAGGCCCTCTGGAGCCGGTTCCTTCCCGCGGTGAAGAAGGCCAGGGAATGGATTGGATCGGGATATGTGGGAAAACCCTCCTTCGCGCAGATCGACATCGGCTTTATCGCGCCGCCGGACGCGGGGAACCGTTACCGGAACCCGAAGCTGGGCGGTGGAGCGGCTTTTGACATCACCGTTTATGCCTATGAGATCGCCCGGTTCCTGCTGGGGCAGGAAAACAGCCTGCAGGCGTCCGCTGTCTGGGGGCCGACCGGTGTGGATGTGACGGATCATGTGCTGCTTCAGTATCCGGAGCTGTGCGCTTCCCTGACGGCCAGCTTTGACGCGGCGCTGGAAGAAAGGGCAGTCATATATGGGGATCGGGGAAAAATCGTGATCCCGCATCCCCATTACGCGTCGGAGGCGTTTTTTTATCCTGCGGACGGCACGGGGGCGCTCCATTTTGAGGACAGGGAAACGGAAAACGGCTTTGTGTATGAGATCCGGGAGACGGTATCCTGCATCCGGGCCGGAAAGACGGAGAGCCGGGCGGTTCCTCATTCGCTGACGCTGGACTGCGCGCGGCTGTTCGACCGGATCTATGATTCTTTGCGAGTATAAAATTTCAGGGGAAGGAACGGTTTTCCTGCCGTTTCTTCCCCTGTCGTCTGTCTTCAGGTATCAGGACATTCAGATATCAGAATATTCTGATATCTGGATGCACAGATGGCCGCGGCGGTACGGGCTTATGCCTTTTCCGCTCTTTTATAATGCACATGCAGAAGCTCGTGCTCTCTGCCTTCCAGGACGCCGCCGTGGTACAGGTTGTAGACCACGGGATTTTCTTCGCTGCGCTTGATGGAGGAGGCGTTGTCGGATTTGTACATTCCCTTCATGCGCTCCTTTTTGTCCGTCTTATGGCAGAAGGGCTGGCCGGCTCCGGCGATGCAGCCGTAAGGGCAGGCCATGACCTCCACGAAGTCGAAATGCTCCTCGCCGCTCTTGATCTTTTCGATCAGATTGTCCGCGTTGCCCAGTCCGCTGACCACGCCGATGCGCACCTTCCGTCCGTCCAGTTCCATCTCGGCGGCCTTGACGCCTTCCATGCCGCGGATGCCGGAGAACTTGATGTCCCTGAGGGTCTGGGTGTTCTTTTCCTTCACCAGGCGGCGCAGCGCCGCTTCCGTTACGCCTCCGGTCACGCCGAAGATGACGCCCGCTCCGGAAGAGATGGAGAAGGGCATGTCGGGAGCCTCGGGATCGATCTCGTCAAACTGGATGCCGCTTTCCCGGATCATGCGGATCAGCTCCTTGGTGGTGATGACATAGTCCACGTCCGGGACGCCGTTACGGATGAATTCCTCGCGTCCGGCTTCCATTTTTTTCGCCACGCAGGGCATGACGGCGATGGAAACGGTCTCGCGGCCTTCCTCTTCATCCTGTTTTTTGTAGTATTCCTTGATCACCGCGCCGAACATTTCCATCGGGGATTTGCAGGTGGAAATGTAGGGAAGCACCTCCGGATGGAGGTTTTCCGCATACCGGATCCAGGCCGGGCAGCAGGAGGTGAACAGAGGGAAGGAAATCTTTCTGCCGGAAGCGGTTTCGGCTTCTTCCGGGGCCGTTCCGCCACAGGGATTCTCCCCGTCGGAGCTGTCTGCCGCTTCCGCAGCCGCGCTCCTCTCCAGCTTTTCCGCCAGCTCCTTCGCTTCCTCCATGATGGTCAGGTCCGCGCCCAGACAGGTATCGAATACCGCGTCAAAGCCCATCATGCGCATGGCGGTGAACACTCTGCCGATGCTGTCCTCGCCGGGCTTCAGGCCGAAGGCCTCGCCGATGGCCACGCGGACGGCGGGAGCGATCTGGGCGACAACGCGCTTCTTCGGATTATAGATCTCGCGCCAGACGCTGTTGTGGCAGGTCTGGATGCGGATGGCGGCCGTAGGGCAGACGGCGGCGCACTGGCCGCAGTTGACGCAGTCGGTTTCCGCAAGCTTTTTCCCAAAGGCCGGGGTGACGATCGCCTCGGAGCCGCGCTGGGCGAAATCAATGGCGCCCACATGCTGTACCTCGTTGCAGACTCTCACGCAGTCGCCGCAGAGAATGCACTTGCTGGGGTCGCGGATGATGGACGGTGAGGAATCGTCGATTGGGTGCTGCTTTCTGGTATTGGGAAAGCGGATGTCGTTAAGCTCCAGTCTGGCGGCAAGCTCCTGCAGCCGGCAGGTCTGGTTCTTCTCGCAGACGGTGCAGTCCCTGCAGTGGGACGCCAGGATCAGCTCCAGGATCATCCTTCTGTGGTGCTGCAGCCTGGGGGTATTGGTCTTTATCACCATGCCGTGCTTGGGCGGGGTGGAGCAGGAAGCGATCAGGCTGCCTCTCTCGTCCTCCACCATACACATGCGGCACGCGCCGTAAATGGAAAGGTCGGAATAATAGCACAGGGTGGGGACATGGATGCCCATGCCGTTGATCACCTGGAGGATATTTTTTTCCTGGTCAAAATCCGCCCTGATGCCGTCGATAATCATATATTTAGCCATTCTTTTTTCTCCTTCAATTTGTCATGCCGGTAAGCTTCCGCCCGTTCAGCTGATCGCGTGGAACGGGCAGCCGTCCTTGCAGGCGCCGCATTTGATGCACTTCGACACATCGATGGTGTGAGGCTTCTTCAGCTCGCCGGAGATGGCGGAGACGGGGCAGAGCCTCGCGCACTTGGTGCAGCCCTTGCAGAGCTGGGGATCGATGGAGAAGTTGACAAGCGCCTTGCACTGTCCGGCAGGACATTTTTTATCGACCACGTGGGCGATGTACTCGTCACGGAAATATTTCATGGTGCTGACCACGGGGAA
>DXDD01000071.1 GCA_019115665.1 Candidatus Eisenbergiella pullistercoris
TATCTTTCTGGTCCTCTGATACTCTCTGCTGTGCATAAAAGCATATATCAAGCTTTTCCTTAAAAAGAGGGAAACCGTCCGCTGTGATTCTCAGAAGCTTCATACCAGGCACCTCCAAAATTAAAAACAGATTTTTCGTTAATAAATTCTACCTACGGATAGGATACCACCGAGCCTCAAAATTATCAACAGATTTTTCGTTTTTAAATTTGAGAGTTTCTAAGAGTCATACCCCCGCCTTTCATTTCGCGATTTTTCACGCGAACCCCCGCGCCGTTCCCTGTAAGCCTATCCCGCAGAGATTTCACCCGCCCCTACCCGCAATGGGCCTCCGCTCCGTCGTAATGTGAATATAGTATGACATGCAGGGAGCTCCGGCTCCGGAAAGACATATGTTTTCATGAAGCCATAGAAAAAGTCCGTCTACTGCCCCATGAAACAGATTAGTCCTTTGAGATCAACAGCCATCTGGAAGATTCTCTCGTTACTTCCCAAATGGGGCATACCTCCATCGACACGACGAAGAAATATTATTACTATGATAATATCGAGGATGATTATAAAAAAGACCTCATCATGCAGGCAGTCTCTTTTTAAAAGTGTAACCACGTGTAACCAGAAATTTTTCCATAGAAAAACGCCAGACCCCGCATAAATACTGGATTCTGGCGCTTCATACGCAAGCTGCTGACGGGAATCGGACCCGTGACCTCCGCCTTACCAAGGCGACGCTCTACCGACTGAGCCACAGCAGCATCTTTGTTTGTTTTCAGCGTTCTGCGCTGTCAACGAATGTTAGTATAGCATAGGGGTCTGCACCTGTCAACAACTTTTTTCTCTTTTTTTTGCCAGCTTTTTGAAGAGCTTTTTGAAGGGGAGTTGAAGGTGTCTTGAGGACGCTTCCTGAAACGCAAAGCTTTTGCAGGAAGCCTTTCGGGGACGCCGGAAGTTTTTCAGCGCCCTCCCCGGCTTCCGGAGCCAAGACCAGCATAGAAAATCCGCCTGCTGCGGAAAAGTCCTATTTTCCTGATTCCTGCCATAGAAAATCCTTCCCCACTACGGGCCAAAATCCAATTTTCCCGATTCCTGCCGTAGAAAATCCCCTTTTACTACGGGTAAAAATGACAGAATTGCATTTTCTGCCGTACAAAGCCGCTGAAATCTACGGTACAGGAAACGAAATTTCCTGTTTTGGCCGTAGTGAGATCCCGATCTCTACGGGTCAGCATGCCATTCTTCTGATTTCTGCCGTAGAAGCCCGCCGCAGAAGCAATCCCGGGCTTTTCCCGCCCCTTCATTCCCCATCCTTCACCTGGTAGGCGATGTACATATCGTCCTCAAACACCACTTCCATATGGCCGTTGATCCACTCCCAGGGAAAATCCGCCGTATCCCGCTCGTAGGGCCAGACCAGGCCCACGCCGTCCGGGCCGGTCTGAATCTTGTCCAGAAGCACATAGTCCGGCTGGTTCTCATCCACGATAAGCTCCTTTCCCCGGCAGCGGGTGATGTGGAAATACACGTTCTGGCTCGCGTACACATCCCCGGTCAGGATGGTGTCCACCTGCGTCTCATCCAAGGCGGAAAGGGCGGCGTAGATGTGGTTGTCCCTGCTGTCATAGCCGGCGTTGTAGCCGTCGGAAGCAAAGCCCGCCGCCATGAAGCAGACGGCAGCGGCGGCGGATACGGCGCCGGTGAGAACGGCGGCGCGGCCTGCAAAAAGTCCGCTTCCAAACCGGCGCAAAAGCTCCCAGGCCGTGAGAACGAACAGCATGGCGAGCACGCTTCCCATATAAGTGAATACACGCAGATAGGGAAATACGCACTGGACGAACAGGAACACGGGAACCATCACCGTCAGAACCAGGCAGTACAGGCCGAGGAAAGCGAAGGAACGCCGCTTGTGCAGAAAGGCGGAAACCGTAAGGAACAGAAGGAGCAGCAGGCAGACAGGAATCCCTGCCGCCAGAAAAGATCCGCCGTTCGGATACACCTGATTCAGCACCCGAAGCAGATATCCGCCGATTCCTTCCAGAAACTGCGTCCTGTCCACGCTCTGGATGTTGGGGTCGGACAGCATGGCGTTCAGGCCCCGCACAAAAGCCGCGGCCGGGTCGGCAAAGAGCATCTGAAAATGGCTCATCCCGTAAAAGGGGCCGCCCTCCTCCTTCACCAGGAAATTGGAACCGATGGCGAGCCAGATAATGGTATACAGGCCGAAGGTCACCGCAGCCGCGCAGGCGGAAGCGGCGATCAGGCGAAAAAGCCTGCCGTATTCCCGGCACAGGAGCAAAAACAGGCCGCCCGCAAGGCAGATGGACACCACCCAGTACAGATTGCTGGGAATGGCGTACAGGCCGCCCGTCAGACAGGCGGCAAAACCGGCGTACAGCCAAAACCTGCGGTTTTTCAGAATGCGGCGCAGCCGGCCCGCCCTGGCGTTTGTATCCGTCCTGGCGTTCATATCCGTCCGGGCGTTCGTATCCGTCCGGGCAGGCCCCTTCTCAGCGGCCGCCTCAGGCACGCAGATCTCATAGAGGAGATTCGCCGCAGCGATGAGAAAGAAGCCGGACAGGGCGTAGCCCCTTCCCTGCGCCGCCTGCTGGGTCACATTGTACATGGCGGCAAAAAGGGCGCAGCCCGTCACGGAAACCAGGGGCGGAAGCTGCTTTTTCAGAAGGCGGTACAGAAGCAGCAGGCTTCCCGCCGAAGCGAGAAGGGAAACGCCGCGCAGGCCCAGATAGGGGCTTCCCAGCTTATTCACCAAGGCGGAAAGGGCCGAATAAAACACATGATTATTGGGCAGAGGCCAGTGGATCATGGAATAGATCACCCCCTGGTCGATAAAGCTTTCATAGGTATAAAGCTCGTCATACCAGGGCGGGATCCAAAAAAGCCGCCAGACATAATAGGCCATGACCGCACAGAAGAAGACCGCGAAAGGCACGTCCTCCTTCCTGAGGCGTTTTTTTCCGATCCAGCCTTCTCTGAAGCGGTTTTCTCTGAGCCGTTTCTCTCCGGCTTCTTTTCTTCCGGCGTTCTTCTCCCCGGATCCCTTTTTTCCTGCCGGCTGCCCGCCGGCGTCCTTATGCAGCTGTTCCATTTTCAGGCAGTCCTTTCTTCCGGCGAAGGCAGAAGCCTCCGCATTTCCAATTTCCCTGAAGCAGCCCGCGCGTTTCTCCGGCGGCGCTTCGGCAGCCCGTCTTCTCCCGCCCGCTTCCCGCCCGCGCGCAGGCGTTCTTCCGCCCGCGCCCGCTTCCTTGCATCCGTCACTCCAGCTCCCGCTTTCCCGTATACAGCTCGTAATATCTTCCCTTCAGGGCCAGAAGCTGTTCATGATTGCCCCGCTCGATGATCTCCCCGTGCTCCAGCACCAGGATGGCGTCGGCGTTTCGTACCGTGGAAAGCCGGTGGGCGATCACCAGCGTGGTGCGCTCAGCCATCAGCCGGTCCATGCCCTCCTCGATGTGCTTCTCCGTCCGGGTGTCCACGGAGGAGGTGGCCTCGTCCAGGATCAGGATGGGCGCTTTGGAGATGGCGGCCCGGGCAATGTTGAGAAGCTGTCTCTGGCCCTGGCTCAGGTTCGCGCCGTCCCCTTCGATCATGGTATCATACCCTTTTTCCAGCCGCATGATGAAGGAATGGGCGCTGGCCGTCTTCGCCGCCTGCTCCACCTCTTCGTCCGTGGCGTCCAGCCTGCCGTAGCGGATATTTTCCCGCACCGTTCCGGTGAAAAGGTGGGTGTCCTGCAGCACCATGGCGATATTCCGGCGCAGATCGTCCCGCCGGATGTCGCGGATATCCCTGTCGTCCACGGTGATCCTTCCCTGATCGATATCGTAAAAACGGTTGATCAGATTGGTGATGGTGGTCTTTCCCGCCCCTGTGGAGCCCACAAAGGCGATCTTCTGTCCCGGCTCCGCGTACAGGCTCACATCCTTCAGCACCGCCTTGTCCGGGCTGTAGCCGAAGGTCACATGCTCCAGGCGCACCCGTCCCCTGCAGAGCGGAAGGCCCGCAGCGCCGGGCGCATCCTCCGCTTCCGGCGCTTCATCCATGACGGCGAACACCCGCTCCGCGCCCGCCAGGGCGGAGAAGATGGTGTTCATCTGCATGGAAAGCTCGTTGATGGGGCGGCTGAACTGTCTGGAATAATTCACAAACACGGTAAGGCCGCCGATGTCAAAGCCTCTCAGCACGCACAGCAGGCCGCCGATGCAGGCGGTCAGGGAATAGCCCACCTGTCCCAGATTTCCCATGACAGGTCCCATGATGCCGCCGAAAAACTGGGCTCTGATCTGCTTGTTTTTCAGATCCTGATTCAGCCATGAAAATTCCTCCTGGGCAATGTCCTCATGGCAGAAAACCTTGACCACCTTCTGGCCGGTCACCGTTTCCTCGATGTAGCCGTTCAGCGTTCCCAGAGCCGCCTGCTGCGCCTTGTAGAAGCGGCGGCTGCGCATGGTGACGGCACGCGCCGCGAACATCATCAGCGGCACCGTTGCCACCGTGATCAGGGTCAGCCACACGTTGGTGTACACCATCAGGCAGAAGGTGCCGACCACGTTGATGGAGCTGGAAATGATCTGCACCACCGTGTTGTTCAGCATCTCTCCCACCGCGTCCACGTCGTTGGTGAACCGGCTCATGATATCGCCGTGGTTGTTGGTATCGTAAAACCGCACCGGCAGCTTCTGGATCCGGGAAAACAGGTCGTTTCTCAGGCGGAAAATGGCCCCCTGGGAAATGCCGATCATGATCCGGGACTGAAAATACTGGGCAGCGATCCCCACCGCATAGATGGCCGCCATCTGAAGGAGCGAGGAAAACAGCTTTTCCTCGCTGCCCTCCGCCGAGGTCAGGCTGTTGATGATGGGGCGGAGCATATAGGAGCCCGCCAGGGAGGAAAGGGTGGTGAGGATGACGCAGAAAAACACCACCGCCAGCCGCAGCCTGTCCTTCTCGATATAGGAAAAAAGCCGCCGCACCGTCTTCGACGCGTCCTTAGGCTTTCCGCCCCGTCCCCGTCCGCCCGGGCCCCGTCCTCTGCCGGGCCCGCGCCCCTGGGCCTCCGCCTGCCTCGCGGCATAGGA
The DNA here is from genome assembly GCA_019115665.1 of Candidatus Eisenbergiella pullistercoris. Taxonomy (GTDB): domain Bacteria; phylum Bacillota; class Clostridia; order Lachnospirales; family Lachnospiraceae; genus Eisenbergiella; species Eisenbergiella pullistercoris. Next base: position 5,094 of record DXDD01000071.1, read on the forward strand.
ATATTTCCGGATCAGGGCTTCTTTTCTTTCTTCCGTCATGACGCGCTCACCTCCCTGTCCATCTGGGAATCATAGATCTCCCGGTAGGCGGAGCAGCTCTCCATCAGCTCCCGGTGGCTGCCCTGCCCCACGATCCTTCCCTCGTCCATCACCACGATCCGGTCCGCCTCCATGACGGAGGTGATCCGCTGGGCGATGATCAGCTTTGTGGTGTCCTTTAAGGTGGTGGAAAAGCTCTCCCGGATCTTCGTTTCCGTCGCCGTATCCACCGCGCTGGTGGAATCGTCCAGGATCAGGATCTTCGGCTTTTTCAGAAGCGCCCTGGCGATGCACAGACGCTGCTTCTGGCCGCCGGAAACGTTCACGCCGCCCTGCCCCAGAAAGGTCTGATACCCCTCCGGGAAGCTGTTCAGGAAGGCGTCCGCCTGCGCGGCCCGGGCAGCCGAGCGCACCTGTTCCTCAGAGGCGTTCTCATCCCCCCAGCGCAGGTTGTCCTCCACCGTGCCGGAAAACAGCACATTTTTCTGCAGCACCATGCCGACGCCCTCTCTGAGATGCTTCAGGGAATACTCCCGCACGTCCACGCCGTCCACCAGGATCTGTCCCTCATCCGCATCGTACAGCCTGGGGATCATGGATACCAGAGTGGTCTTCCCGCAGCCCGTGGAGCCGATGATTCCCACGGTCTGACCGGGCTCGATGCGCAGCGTGACATCGTCCAGCACCTTTTCCCGGCTGTCCTTATAATACCGGAAGGACACGTTCTTAAACTCGATGCTTCCCTTTTCCACCAGCTTTTCCTTCTGCGACGCGGCTTCGTCCGTCAGATCGATCCGCGTGTCCAGCACCTCGTTGATCCGCCTCGCGCTGGCAATGGCGCGGGAGCTCTGCAGAAATACCATGGCGAGCATCATCAGAGACATGAGCACCTGCACGATATAGGTGGTAAAGGCCGTCAGGTTTCCAACGGGCATGTCGCCGATCAGCACCTCCCGTCCTCCCAGCCATACCACGGCCAGGGTGGTCAGATTCATGAAAAGAGCCACCAGAGGCATCTGCAGGATGACCACTTTAAAGGCCCGCAGGCTGGATTCCATCAGTTCTTCATTGGATTTCAAAAAGCGCTTTTCCTCATGATCCCCGCGCACGAAGGACTTGATCACCCGCACGTTCTGCAGGCACTCCTGAATGTTGGAGTTCACCCGGTCCAGCTTCTTCTGCATGAGGGTGAATCTGGGGAAGGCGGTGAGCATGATCGCCGCGATGGTGACCACCATGACCGGCAGGATCACAAAAAAGATCCGCGCAAGCCCCGGGTTCATGGCCGCCGCCATGATGATCGCACCGATCAGCATGCCCGGCGCGCGCAGCATCATGCGCAGTCCCATCATGATCAGGTTCTGCACCTGCGTGATATCATTGGTCAGCCGGGTCACGAGAGAGCCCGTGGAAAAGCTGTCGATGTTGCGGAAGGAAAACTTCTGCACCTGCTTAAAGCAGTCGTTTCTCAGATCCGCGCCGAAGCTGATGGACGCCTTGGCCGCGAACCAGGCTCCGCCGATTCCGCCGCCCATCATCACAAGGGCGGTGAGGATCATCACTCCCCCCATTTCCAGAATATAGGCCACATCCCGGTTTGCCGCGCCCACGTTGATGATCTGCGCCATCAGCGCAGGCAGCACCACCTCTCCCACCACCTCGGTGATCATCAGGATCGGCCCGAGGATGAACGCATAAAGATAGGGCCTTGCATATTTCCAGTATCGTTTCATTCTTCCCTCCATAAATTATGCCATCACACAAATTAAACTGTCACAAAACTCCGTTCTGCCGGAGTACGCACGCCGGTTCGGCGTCCGCATCCCTCATTTTCCCCCGTCCGGCTCCCTCTGCCGGGCCTCGTCCCGTTCCAGGTTCTCCTTCGCCCGGCTTAACAGCGCGGCCAGCGCTTCCACCTCATCATCGCCAAAGCCCGCGAAAAGCAGCTCGTCCGCCTCCTCGAAAAGCCGCAGGCTCTGCCCCACCACTGCCTTTCCCTCAGGCGTGATCTCCACGTGATTCACCCGGCCGTCCTCCCGGTCCGCCTTTCTTTTGATGTAGCCTCCCTTTTCCAGCTTCTTTAACGAAACCGTGATCGCCGCGGCGGATACCCCGAATTTTTCCGCCAGCTCCATCTGGGCGCAGGCCGGATTCCGGTCCAGCTCCATCAGCAGCCTGTGCTGCGAAGGGAATACGCCCGTATGGGAAACCTGCCGTTCCAGAAGACGGTGGAACAGCACCTCTGTTTTCACGATCAGGCCGACCGTCCGGCGCATGCTTTCCTTTCTGTTCATTTTTGCCTCCCATTACTTATCTGGTTAAATATTTTATCAGTCCGGCTTTCGTCTGTCAATTTCAAGCTGGTATGGTCAAAAATATGTAAAATGGCACTTTCAGTCATGCCACTTTTGCATATAATAGGATGCATGAAGCTCGTAGCTTCACGAAGCCTGTGGCTTCACGAAGTCAAAGACTTCACAAAACAAAGGAGCCGGACGTCCGATGCGGTCTGTCCAAAGGGCATGCACCGTACGCCGCTCCGGAATGGAGATTATTATGAGAAATGAAAAAATTCAGAAGCTTGTCATGACGGGCGTGTTCGCCGCCCTTTCCTATGTGGTCTTCACCTTCCTGCAGATCAAGATCAGTCTGCCCGGAGGAGACGCCACGTCCATCCATCTGGGCAACGCGGTCTGCGTGCTGGGCGCGCTGATCATGGGCGGGCTGTACGGCGGCGCGGGCGGAGCCATCGGCATGACCATCGGCGACCTGTTCGATCCCGTTTACGTGGTCTACGCTCCCAAGACCTTTCTCCTGAAGCTGTGCATCGGCCTGATCACCGGCCTGATCGCGCACCGGATGGGCCATATCACCCATACTTCCGATAAAAAGAAGATCCTGCTGTGGACGATCCTCGCCTCCGCAGGCGGCCTGGTCTTCAACATGGTCGCGGATCCGCTGGTCGGCTATTTCTACAAGCTGCTCATCCTGGGCAAGCCCGCCGCGGACATCACCCTGGCCTGGAACATCGCTTCCACCTCCATTAACGCCGTCCTCTCCGCCATCGTCTCCGTCGCGGTCTACATGGCTCTGCGGCCCGCGCTCCAGAAGACGGGGCTCTTCTGGAAGATCGGGAAGGATGAGGGGAGAAACTGAAAATCCTGATGACAACCGCCGTCCTTTCCACTATAATCATTCATAGACAGCAAAAATCCGCCGGGGCCAGGCCCCGCGGGCGGCAGAAGAAAGGACGTGCGGCATGTCAGTACAGACGGACAATCTCATCAATACCGGAAAAAAGGGGATCAAACGGCTCCTGTTCAGCCGCACCGCCGTGATCGTGCTGCTGCTCATCGTTCAGTTCCTGGTCCTTCTCGTCCTGTTCGGCAGGCTGCGCCGGTATCTTCCCTATACCTACTGGGGAATCACGCTGCTCACTCTGCTTTCCTTCATCGTGATCGTCAACCGGAAGGGGAATCCGGCCTACAAGCTTGCCTGGATGCTTCCCATCCTGCTTTTCCCCGTCTTCGGCGTGCTGTTCTATGTTTTTCTGGAATATCAGATCACCCCGAAGATCATCAACCGGCTGCTTCTGAATCTGGATGAGGAAATGAAGGACTACGCCGGGCAGGACGAAGCGGTGCGCGCGCGGCTTCGGGATACGAGTCCGGAGACCGCCAATCTGGCCCATTATCTTTATGAAAACTGCCATTTCCCGGTCTATGACAATACGCAGGTCCGGTATTATTCCTGCGGCGAGGCTATGTACGGCCCCCTGCTGGAGGAGCTGCGCCGGGCGCAGTCCTTCATTTTCATGGAATATTTCTCCTTTCTGGACGGGAAAATGTGGTCCTCCATTCTGGAGATCCTGAAGGAAAAGGCCGCCTCCGGCGTGGAGGTGCGTTTTCTCTATGACGGGACCTGCTCCTTCAGCAATCCCTGGCATTACGCGGATACGCTGGAAAAATACGGCATCCGCTGCCGGGCCTTCAATCAGATCCGGCCCATCCTGTCTACGGTGCAGAACAACCGGGACCACCGCAAGATCACAGTGGTGGACGGTTACACCGCCTTTACCGGCGGCGTCAATCTGGAGGACGCCTACATCAACGCGGAGCCTCGCTACGGCTACTGGAAGGACAACGCCGTCCGCCTGAGGGGCGATGCGGTCAGAAGCTTTACCTGCATGTTCCTTCAGTCCTGGAACCTGTATACGAAGAAAAAGGACACGGATTTTTCCGCCTACTTTCCGAAGCCGCTTCCGCTGGGAGAGCTGCTTTCCCGCTTCGGAGAGACCGAAACGCGGGACGGACAGGGCTTCGTCATTCCCTACGCGGACAGTCCCATGGACTCCATCCATGTGGGGGAATCCGTTTACATGGACATCATCTACAATGCCAAACGCTATGTGCACATCTCTACGCCATACCTGATCCTGGACAACGAGATGGTGACCGCGCTGACCTATGCGGCCAGACGCGGCGTGGACGTGCGGATCCTCATGCCCGGCATTCCGGACAAGCCCTATGCCTTCGCCGTGGCGAAGACCTTTTATCCTGAGCTTCTGGAGGCGGGCGTGCGCATCTTCCAGTTCACGCCCGGCTTCGTCCATGCCAAAAATTTTGTCAGCGACGATGAAAAGGCGGTGGTTGGCACCATCAACATGGACTACCGCAGCCTTTACCTGCATTTTGAATGCGCCGCCTTTTTCTCCCATATGGACGCGGTGCTTCAGGTGGAACAGGATTTTCAGGAGACGCTGAAAAGCTGCGTGGAGATCACGCCGCAGCTCTGCAGGCGGGAAAAGCTGCTCACCCGGATCGGCGGACGGCTTCTGCGGCTGGTGGCGCCGCTGATGTGACGGCTGTCCCGCAGACTGGCCGCAGCGGCGGCGCGGCGGCTGTCCCGCAGACTGGCCGCGGCGGCAGCCGGGTGACAACGGTCCCGCGGACCGGCCCCGCCGCCGCGGCGGTTTTGCCCGAAGATACAGAAAGGATCCCTTCCATGAATTCCATAAGCATTCCGAAAAAAATCGCAATGATCAACGATATCGCCGGCTTCGGACGCTGCTCCGCCACAGAGGCGATCCCCATCATCAGCGCCATGCGGGTGCAGGTCTGTCCGGTGCCCACCTCCCTTTTTTCCAACCATACCGGCTTTCCCGTGCATTTCATGCATGACTGCACGCCTTATCTGCGGGACTACCTTGCCGCCTGGAAAAAGCTGGGCTTTCGCTTCGACGGGATCTACTGCGGCTTTCTGGGAAGCGCCGGACAGATCGATATCGTAAGGGAATTTCTTGCGGACTGGCCCGGCGTTCCCTTCATCCTGGATCCGGTGATGGGCGATCACGGAAAAGCCTACCGCACCGTAACGGCGGAGCACTGCGAGGGCATGAAGGCCCTTCTTTCCCGCGCGGCCATCATCACCCCGAACATCACGGAGGCCTGTCTGCTGACGGGCACGTCCTTCCGGGAAAGCGGCTGGGACAGAGAGGAGCTCTGCCTGCTCGCCAGACAGCTTCATGCCATGGGCCCGGACAAGGTGGTGATCACAGGGCTCCGGGAAGCGGAGGACTATATCAATTTCATCTCCGAACGCTCGGAGGGGCTGAGCACCAGGGTCAACCGGACCCATTCGGCGGGTCACTCCTGGCACGGCACCGGGGACATTTTCGCCTCCATCATCGCCGCGGACGCGGTGAACGGCGTCCCCTTCAGCCGGTCCGTGGAAAAAGCCGCCGCCTTCGTCCGCATCTGCATCAGCGAATCCATCCGGCTCGGCATTCCGGAGCAGGACGGCGTGTGCTTTGAAAACTTTCTCGGCCTGCTGACCGGAGAAAACGCCTGCGGCGAGCCCCCTGCCTCCCCCTCCTGCGGGGAAGATCAAAGTTGACGAAAAGGAAAAACAGACATGAATAAAAAAGAAATCCTGGAGATCAGGAAACAGTATACCCATGAAAAATGCTCCATCTCCCGCATCTGCGGCTGCTATGTGGACGGAGAAAAAAATATCAAAACCACGCTGAAGGAAGCCTTTCTTTCCCTTCCCGAGGAGGAAACCTTCAAGTACTTCAATATTTTCAAGCAGACCCTTTCCGGAACCCTGGGAAAGAACCTGCTGAACCTGGAATTTCCCCTGGACGCGGAGAATCCGGGCGGTCCGCAGGAATTTCTGCTGAAGCTCCGGGACAGCCGCCTGCAGGACGATGCGCTGCTGGAGGAATTTTACAGTAAGATCATTGAAAACTATTATTTTCCGGAAAACTATTACATCATCCTGATCCATGTGGCCTACGACATTCCCGGGAAGTCCACGGACGGCTCCGAAATGTTCGACGCCTCCGACGAGGTCTATGAGTACCTGCTGTGCAGCCTCTGCCCCGTCAAGCTGTCAAAGCCCGGCCTCTTCTACAACACGGAGCATAACCAGATCGAGAACCGCATCCGGGACTGGGTGGTGGAGCCGCCGGTAAAGGGCTTCCTCTTCCCCGCCTTCAACGACAGAAGCAGCGATATCCACGGCATGCTCTATTTTTCCAAACAGGCCGAGGAGCTGCAGCCGGATTTCATGCAGAGCATGTTCGGCTGTCCCCTTCCCCTCACCGCGAAGAGCCAGAAAGAATCCTTCAACACCCTGATCGCCGACACCCTGGGGGAGGACGCGGACTATGAAATGGTCCGGAACATTCATGAGCAGCTCACGGAGCTGGTAGAGGAAACCAAAGACTCCCCCGATCCTCTGGTGCTCACCCGCCCGGACGTGAAACGGCTCTTTGAACTGAGCGGCGTGCCGGAGGAAAAGCTGGAAACCTTCGACGAAGCCTACGACGCGGCCGCCGGAGAGGATACCGCCCTTCTCGCGTCCAACATTGCGGGAGGCCGCAGCTTCAGCATCGAAACGCCGGACATCGTCATCAAGGTGAACCCGGAGCGGACCGATCTGATCGAGACCCGGATCATCGACGGAAAGGAATGCCTTGTCATCACCGTAAACGACCGCATCGAGGTGAACGGGGTAAACGTGCGCACCATGGCGCTGCCGCGGCAGGAGGATGAATACGGAGACACGCATGCAGAATAAGATAACCGTACTGATCATTGAAGATGAAAAAAATATCTGCGACTTCATCGCAACCACGCTCAGGGCCCAGGGCTACCGGACCATCACAACGGGACTCGGCCGGGAGGGCGTTTCCCTCACCGCCTCCCAGTGCCCGGAGATCATCCTGCTGGATCTGGGCCTTCCCGACCTGGACGGAATGGATGTGATCCGCCAGATCCGCGCCTACAGCGCCATTCCCATCGTCGTCATTTCCGCCCGCACCCAGGAAAGGGAGAAGGTCACTGCCCTGGATCTGGGCGCGGACGACTATATCACCAAACCCTTCGGCTCCCCGGAGCTGATGGCCCGCATCCGCACCGCCCTGCGCCACGGCGCGCAGATGACCGCCGGCTCCAGCGCTTCCCGCGCCTATCATGCGGGCGGCCTGCGCATCGACTTTGAGAAGCGCCTGATCACCTTGGACGAGATCCCTGTGCATCTGACCCAGGTGGAATTCAAGATCGTCTCCTTTCTCGCCGTCAACTCCGGCCGTGTGATGACCTACGACGCCATCATTTCCCATGTCTGGGGCCCCTACGCGGACGACAACAACCGCATCCTGCGCGTCAATATGGCGAACATCCGCCGGAAGCTGGAAAAAAATCCGGCGGAACCCCGCTTCATCCTCACCGAGATCGGCGTGGGCTACCGGATGGCCGAAGACGAAGGGGAGTGACGGGTACGGTTAAAAATCCTTTTTTTCGTTCTTCAGCCGTACATGAGCGAAAGAGTTCTGCGGAAGCCCCTGAGGAAGAGTTCTGCGGCAGAATTCAGAAGAATAGCATGCTAACCTGCTGAAATCAGAATCTCACTACGGCCAAAATAGGAAATTCCGGTTTTGTACCGTAGATTTCAGTGGTTTCCTACGGTAAGAATCAAGGAAAGCGAATTTTAGCCCGTAGTGAGAGACAAATCCTGCAGCAGAAAGCCGGAAAATGCGCAGACCTGGCTGAACTGTCTGCTACGAATGGCAACGATATCCGCCAAAGCTTCCCGGAAAAAGTATGGACATCCCTCCGGTTCCATGCTAGAATAAAGCTCTAAAACCCGGAATCAAAAACGGGAGTGGACTTTTCTGGACAGGATCTCCATTTTTCGCCACACAGCCTCATAAGATGAAAAGGCTGTGTTTTTTTGTGCGCCAAAGCCGGCAGGCGGCCATTCGTACAGAGCCGGCAGGCGGCGGCCGTTCCTAAAAGCCGGCAGGCGGCAGAACCGGTCCCAACCGGAAATCAGACAAAGAAAGGATGAAAGGAAATGGAACAGACTTATATGAAGGAGCAGCCGGTCCTCGGGCTGATGCTTCGGATGTCGCTGCCCATGGTGATCTCCATGATGGTCAATTCGCTGTACAATATCGTGGACAGCTTCTTTGTGGCACAGATCAGCGAGGACGCGATGACCGCGCTTTCGCTGGTATATCCGGTGCAGAACCTTGTCAATGCGGTTACGATCGGCTTCGGCATCGGCATCAATGCGGTGATCGCTTTTCACCTGGGCGCGCAGGAGCAGCAAAAAGCGGATGCGGCGGCAGCCCAGGGACTGGTGCTTAACGTGCTGCACGGAATCGTTCTGACCGTTGGCTGCATTCTTGTGATGCCCGCGTTTCTGCGGCTTTTTACCACGGACGAGTCTGTCGTTTCCATGGGGCTTGCCTATTCCAACATCGTGTTCGGCTTCTCCGTCATTATCGCGCTGGGACTTGCCTTTGAAAAGATCTTCCAGGCGGTGGGAAAAATGGCAGTATCCATGGCCGCCATGCTGGCAGGCTGCATCTGCAACATCATCCTGGATCCCGTGCTGATCTTCGGCATCGGCCCCTTTCCGGAGATGGGCATCCGGGGCGCGGCCCTGGCCACCGGTCTGGGACAGGTGCTGACCCTGGCCGTCTACCTGGTTTATTATTTCCGGGGGGCGCTGCTTCCCGTGCGCATTTCTCTGCGCGGTTTTTCCTTTCAGAAGGAAATGTGCCTGCGGCTGTACGGCATCGGCATCCCCGCCATCCTGAACCTGGCGCTTCCTTCTCTGCTGATCTCCTCGCTGAACGCCATTCTGGCCGGATATTCTCAGGCCTATGTTCTCGTGCTCGGGGTATATTATAAGCTGCAGACCTTCCTGTATCTGCCCGCGAACGGCATCGTGCAGGGCATGCGGCCGCTGATCGGCTACAATTACGGGGCTGGCGAGCACAAAAGAGTGCGTTCCATTTACCGGACCACGCTCGCCCTCGCGGCGGTCATCATGCTTGCGGGAACCGTGCTCTGTCTTGCCGTTCCCGGTCCGCTGATGGGACTTTTCACCGCAAATGCTTCCACGGCTCAGACCGGCGCTCTGGCGCTGCGGATCATCTGCATCGGTTTTCTGCCCTCCGCCGTTTCCGTAGCCTCTTCCGGCGCGCTGGAGGGGCTTGGAAAGGGCGTGCCCTCCCTGCTGATCTCCCTGTGCCGGTATCTGATCCTCATCATCCCCATTGCCTTCGGCCTCAGCCTGCTCCTTGGCGCCGTGGGCGTGTGGCACGCGTTCTGGATTACGGAGCTTATCACCGCGGCGGTCTCCCTGGCGATCTACCGCTTCAGCGTGAAACTGGTCCGCTGACCTCCCCCAAACGGCGCAGAGCCGCCCAGCCGGTTCCTCCGCCTGACACAGGGCCGTCCAGCCGGTTCCTCCGCCTGACGCAGGGCGGCCCCGCTGATTCCCTGCAAAAACCCGTTGCCCTTTCTTCCTGCATAGGCTATCATAAAAGAGAAAAACGCAAGAAAGGGGTTTCCTCACTATGAAACTGAATGCCAGACGGACCATCCTGGTCGGCCTTGCCTTTCTGTCCATCAGCGCCTTCTGGCAGCTGTACGACAGCCTGATCCCGCTGATCCTGAAAAACACTTTCCAGGTCAGCGACACCATCTCCGGCGGCATCATGGCCATCGACAACGTGCTCGCCGTCTTCATGCTGCCCGTCTTCGGCAGTCTTTCCGACCGGGTGCATACCCGGATCGGCCGGCGCATGCCCTTCATTCTGTGCGGAACGGCGGCCGCCGTCATCGCCATGCTGTTTCTGCCCTTCGCGGACAACATCGGCTCCCTCGCCCTGTTCGTGACAGCCCTGCTCGTAACCCTTGTGGCTATGGGAAGCTACCGCTCCCCGGCGGTCTCCCTGATGCCGGACGTGACGCCGAAGCCCCTGCGCTCCAAAGCCAACGCCATCATTAACCTGATGGGCGCCGTGGGCGGGGTCATTTCCCTGCTCCTGATCTCCGTCCTCGTTCCCAAGACGGGAAAGCCGGACTATTTCCCAATCTTCCTCATCGTCGCGGCGGTCATGGTGGTTTCCGTCCTTCTTTTATTATGGAAGATCCGGGAAAATCCCCTGCGCACGGAGCGGGAACGGATCGACGCCGGACTTACGCAGATGGAAGCAGGGAAAGCGGACGGGGCCGCGGCCCGTCCGGGAAAAGCAGAGCAGGCTCCCGCCCCGGAAACAAAGACCACGCTGGATCCCGCCGTCCGGAAGAGTCTGATCCTCATCCTGATCTCCGTAGCCTGCTGGTTCATGGGATACAACGCCGTAACCACGGCCTTTTCCCGGTATGCCCAGATCTACTGGGGCATCCAGGGCGGCGGTTTCGCCAACTGCCTGCTGATCGCCACCGCGGCCGCCATCCTCTCCTATATCCCCGTGGGCTCCATCGCCTCCCGGATCGGAAGGAAGAAGACCATCCTGGGCGGCGTGGCCCTGCTTGCCTCCATGTTCGCCCTGGGCGCTGCGGTGAAGGAATACCATGCATGGATCAACGTCCTCTTTGCCCTCGTGGGCGTGGCCTGGGCCGCCATCAACGTAAATTCCTACCCCATGGTGGTGGAAATGAGCAAAGGCGGGGACATCGGAAAATTCACCGGTTTTTACTACACCTTCTCCATGGCGGCGCAGATCGTCACACCGATCCTGTCCGGCTTCCTGCTGGAGCATGTGGGCTACTTCATCCTGTTCCCCTATGCCGCGCTGTTCGTGGTCACCGCCTTCTTCACCATGCTCTTCGTCCGGCACGGGGACAGCAGACCGCTCCCGAAAAAGAGCCGCCTGGAAGCCTTCGACGTGGACGACTGAGCCTGAACCGGATCTGCCGCTTCTATAATAAATATAGGAAAAAACAATCGAAAATCGCCCGCGCGGCGTGTCGCGTAAGCGACATCTTCCCTTCCGCCGCAGTGCGGTCCACCGGAAAGGAGCCTCCGCAGAAGCGGAGGCTCCGGATTGGAGACTGTATGAATCAAAAGAACGAAAAAAAGATCACCCCGAAACAGATCGCAGCCATCGTCTGCATCGTGCTTCTGGTCGGAATGTACGTGGCCACCCTGATCGTGGCGCTTCTGGATTTTTCCGGAGCGGACCGGCTGTTCCAGGCCTGCCTGGTGGCGACCATCGGCCTCCCGATCCTGCTGTGGATCTACATCTGGCTCTATCAGCAGGTAAAAAAGAGAAAAGAAGAGCAGGAAGGCTCTTAATCCACGCCCAGCTCCCGCAGCCTTTCCTTCGCCTCCTCCATCCCCCTGAAGAGGATGGTGTGGATGCCGAATTTCTCCGCCGCGTCCAGATTTTTCTGCACGTCGTCCAGAAATACGCATTCCTCCGGCTTCAGATCATACCGGCTGATCAGCAGCCGGTAGATCGCCGGGTCGGGCTTGATCACCCCGTCCCGGTAGGAAAGGATGCCGCCGTCCACATATTCCAGGAAGTCCAGGGCGTCCGGATTGTCCCTCGCCACCTTGTCGGAAAAATTGGAGAGCACAAGCACCTGATAGCCTGCCGCCTTCAGCTCCCTGATCCAGGGAATGGCATAGTCCGCCCGGGTCAGGATCCCGTGCATATTTTCAAAGATCTGCCGGATCTCCTTTTCCACGGACGGGTCGTTTCTGATAAAGCCCGCCAGCATTTCCTCATCGCTCAGCTGTCCCCTGTCGAATTCATTCCAGAACACATTGTCCATGGTGGCCTTCGCCACCTTTTCCTCCGTCTCCGGATCAAAGCCGAAGCTTCTCAGGAAATCCTTCCAGCCGAACACGGTCAGCACGTTTCCAATGTCAAAAATAATCGTACGAATCATTTTCCTTCCTTTCCGGCAGATCCTTCGTCCGGATCAGCTCCAGCATCCGCCTGGCCGCGGCGGAGGGCTGCTCCCCGTCCGCCGTCACCACGCAGAAATGCCGCCTTGGGATCATCTGGTTGAAGCGGAGCTCAAAAAGCGTCCCGTCCGCCAGCTCTCTGGCGGCAAAATCCCGCACCACGCAGCCCACGCCAAGGGAACGCAGGGTGAACTGGACGATCATATCGCTGGTGGCAAGCTCAAACTCCGGAGCCACCTCCACCCGGTTTTCCGCAAGGAAGCGGTCCATGCAGCTTCTGGTGCTGGTGTTTTGCTCCAGCAGGATCAGCGGCAGATGCTCCAGCTCCTTCAGATCCAGCGTCCGGTTCTTATACTGAATGAAACGCCGTCCTGCCACGAAGATGTCCTCGATCTCCTTTACCTGCTCGCACTGCAGTCCCTCCGCTTCAAAGGGCGTGCTCACCACGCCGAAATCGATCCTCCCGCTCCGCAGGGAGACCAGCGTTTCCGGTGTCGGCGCGTTGCTCACCACGATCCGGATGCCGGGGCAGAGCTCGTGAAAACGCTCCAGATAGGGCAGAAGGAAAAAACGGAGCGTCATGTCAGACGCTCCGATGTGAATTTCCCCCAGCTCCAGATTCATCATCTGCTTCAGTTTTCTCTCTCCCAGTTCAATCTGCTCATAGCCCTTTTTCACATAGCTGTAGAGAAGCTCCCCTTCCCGGGTGAGCTTCACGCCTCTGGCGTTTCTCATAAACAGCTTTGCTCCCACCGCCGTCTCCAGAAGACGGATGGACTGGCTCACCGCAGGCTGGCTGACGGCGAGCTCCTTTGCCGCCAGGGTAAGGGAGCCGCAGCGGGCCACATGGCAGAAGACCCTGTAATATTCCAGATTCTGAACCATACCTACCTCCATGTCAGGCATACTCCCGGGGCGTACGGTCTCATTTTTTCAAAGGGCTCTCCCGGTAAATGATATCGTCTCTGCCGGGGCCGTTGCTGATCATGGTGATGGGATAGCCGATGTGCTGTTCCACGAACTCCACGTATTTCCGGCAGTTCTCCGGAAGCTCCTCGTATTTTCTGATGCCGCGGATATCGCATTTCCAGCCGGGCAGTCTGGTAAGCACCGGCTTCGCCTTTTCCAGCTTCCAGGTGACCGGGAACTGCTCCGTCACCTCTCCGTCCACCTCATAGCCCACGCAGACCGGGATCTCATCCAGGTAGCCCAGCACATCCAGGACCGTGAAGGCCACATCCGTAGTCCCCTGCAGGCGGCAGCCGTATCTGGACGCCACGCAGTCGAACCAGCCCATCCGGCGCGGCCGTCCCGTGGTCGCTCCGTACTCTCCGCCGTCTCCGCCGCGGCGTCTCAGCTCATCCGCTTCCTCTCCGAAGATCTCGGACACGAAAGCGCCCGCGCCCACCGCGGAGGAATAGGCCTTGCAGACCGTTACCACCTGCCGGATCTCATAGGGCGGGATCCCCGCGCCTACCGCGCCGTAGCCCGCCAGCGTGGAGGAAGACGTAACCATGGGATAAATGCCGTGGTCCGGATCCTTCAGCGTGCCCAGCTGCCCCTCCAGAAGGATGTTCTTTCCTTCCTTCAGCGCCTCATCCAGGAAGCTCGCGGTATCGCACACATAAGGCGCGATCATTTCCTTATATTCCATCATCGTCTGATACAGCTCATCCACGTCCAGAAGCGGCTTATGATACAGATGCTCCAGCAGCACGTTCTTGGTGGCGCAGACGCTCTCCAGCTTCCCGCGCAGCCCTTCTTCATCGAACAGCTCGCAGACCTGGAAGCCGATCTTGGCAAATTTATCCGAATAAAACGGCGCGATCCCGGACTTGGTGGAGCCGAAGGACTTTCCGCCCAGCCTCTCCTCCTCATACTGATCGAACAGCACATGATAGGGCATCACCACCTGCGCCCGATCCGACACCAGGATCTTCGGCATGGGCACGCCCCTGTCCACGATGGACCTGATCTCCCCCACCAGAATCGGGATGTTCAGCGCAACGCCGTTCCCGATGATGCTGGTGGTATGTCCGTAAAACACACCGGACGGAAGCGTATGCAGCGCGAACTTTCCGTAATCGTTCACGATCGTGTGTCCCGCGTTCGCTCCCCCCTGAAACCGGATGATGATGTCTGCCTCACGGGCCAGCATGTCCGTGATCTTTCCCTTTCCCTCATCGCCCCAGTTAGCTCCTACAACCGCTTTGACCATTTTTCCTACCCTTTCCTGCCGCCGCAAGCGGCATTCAAATCGTGAGAAATTGCACTTCAGTGCAATCCAACCTTTCCTGCCGCGTCAGCGGCATTCAACATTTCCTATCGCATAAAAAGCGGGCTTTCTACCTTTTGTAAAAAACCCGCTTTCCCTGTCTTTTACTTTATGATTATATCCTATCCCGAATCATAAGTAAAATCAATATTTATTATATAAAAAATAAGGTATAATTATACGTTAATCTCCGCCTTCACGCCCAGAAGCTCCTTATTCTCTTCCAGCACAGGCCCGATCACTTCCTTCAGGAAGCGTTCCACCTGCGCGGGGGCGCAGCCCACATAGCGGGAAGGATCCATGGCCTCTGCCAGCTCCTCCTCGTTCGTCATGAACATGGGCTCCTGCGCGATCAGGGACAGGAGGTTGTTGTCCAGGCCCTCTTCCTTCACGCGCTTTCCGGCCTCCATGGAGAGCTCGCGGATGCGTTCATGCAGCTCCTGGCGGTCGCCGCCCTTTTTCACCGCGTCCATCATAATGTTTTCCGTCGCCATGAAGGGAAGCTCGCTCATCAGGTGCTTTCTGATCACCTTCGGGTATACCACCAGGCCGTCCACCACGTTCAGGCACAGATCCAGAATGCCGTCAACGGCCAGGAAGCCTTCCGGAACGCTCAGGCGCTTGTTGGCGGAATCGTCCAGCGTTCTCTCAAACCACTGGGTGGCAGAGGTGATCGCCGGGTTCAGGGCGTCCGCGATCACATAGCGGGACAGGGAGGCAATGCGCTCGCTGCGCATGGGATTTCTCTTGTAGGCCATGGCGGAGGATCCGATCTGGCTCTTTTCAAAGGGTTCCTCCACCTCCTTCAGATGCTGCAGCAGGCGGATGTCATTGGACATTTTGGTGGCGCTGGCCGCGATGCCGGCGAGCACGTTCAGCACTCTGGTGTCCACCTTGCGGGAATAGGTCTGTCCGGATACCGGATAGCAGGCGGAAAATCCCATCTTCTGCGCGATCATGGGATCCAGGGCGTTGACCTTGTCCATGTCCCCGTCAAACAGCTCCAGGAAGGAAGCCTGGGTTCCCGTGGTTCCCTTGGAGCCAAGCAACTTCATGGTGGAGATCACGTGATCCAGATCCTCCAGATCCAGGCAGAACTCCTGCATCCACAGCGCAGCGCGCTTTCCCACCGTAGTGGGCTGGGCGGGCTGAAAATGGGTAAAGGCCAGCGTGGGCAGGTCCTTATAGCGATCCGCGAAAGCGGCAAGCTCGGAAAGCACGTTCACCAGCTTCTTCTTCACCAGCTTCAGGGCCTCCGTCATGATGATGATGTCCGTATTGTCTCCCACGTAGCAGGAGGTCGCTCCCAGATGGATGATGCCCTTCGCTTTCGGGCACTGTACGCCGTAGGCGTACACATGGCTCATCACATCGTGGCGCACTTCCTTCTCCCTGGCCTTCGCCACGTCATAGTTGATGTCGTCCGCGTGCTCCTTCAGCTCCGCGATCTGCTCGTCCGTGATGGGGAGTCCCAGCTCCTTCTCCGTCTCCGCCAGCGCGATCCACAGCCTTCTCCAGGTGCGGAATTTCTTGTCCGGTGAAAAAATGTACTGCATTTCCTTACTGGCATACCGCTCCGAAAGCGGGCTTACATATCTGTCCGTATTGCTCATATCCGATTCCTTTCTGTTCTCGTTCTTTTTTCTGATCCTTTTCCTGTCCCGTCCTGCTGTCTACCGGTCATATTCTCCGCGGATATCCTCCCGGGGCGGGTTTATGGGATAGCTTCCGGTAAAGCAGCCCGTGCAGATCCCCCTCCCGCCTGCCATCTCCGAAAGCCTCTCCGTGCGCAGGTAAGCCAGGGAATCCGCCCCGATCACCCTCCGGATCTCCTCAATACTCCGGTTATGGGCGATCAGCTGCTCCCTTGCGGGCACATCCGTCCCGAAATAGCAGGGCCAGAGAAACGGCGGCGAGCTGACGCGCATATGCACCTGCTTCGCCCCGGCTTCCCGCAGCATGCGCACGATCCGGTCCGAGGTGGTTCCCCGGACGATGGAGTCGTCGATCAGAATGATCCGTTTTCCCTCCACCGCCTCCCGGAGCACGTTCAGCTTGACCTGCACGCTGTTTTCCCTTGCCTTCTGTCCCGGCCGGATAAAGGTCCGGCCGATATAGGAATTTTTAACAAAAACGGTTCCGTAGGGGATGCCGGACTGCATGGCATATCCCATCGCCGCGCAGTTCCCGGATTCCGGCACGCCGGCCACAAGATCCGCACCCGCCGGGGAATCCATGGCCAGAAAGCGCCCGGCCTGCAGCCGCGCCTGATAAACGCTCACCCCGTCAAAAAAGCTGTCCGGCCGCGAGAAATAGATGTATTCAAATACACAGCGGGCATGCCTTTTTTCCGGAAGGCAGAGGCGGGTATCGGATTCAATCCCCTTTTTCGGAGAAATCGTGACGATCTCTCCCGGCAGAACGTCCCGGACATACTGCGCTCCCACCGTATCCAGGGCGCAGGTCTCCGACGCCAGCAGCCAGGCATTGTCTCTCCTTCCGATGCACAGGGGCCGGAAGCCGAAGGGATCTCTCGCGCCGATCAGCTTTCTCGGCGACATGATGACCAGGCTGTACGCGCCCTGAAGCTTTCTCATGGCCCGGCCCACCGCTTCCTCCACGCTGCCGCAGTTCAGCCGTTCCCTGGCGATGTGGCAGGCGATCAGCTCCGAATCGATGGAGGTCTGAAAAATGGCTCCCGTATATTCCAGCTCCCTGCGAAGCTGCGGCGCGTTCACCAGATTTCCGTTATGCGCAAGCCCCAGCGTTCCCTTCACGTAGTTCAGCACCAGCGGCTGCGCGTTTTCTCTGGTGCTGCTTCCCGCCGTGGAATACCGCACGTGTCCCACGCCGATATCCCCCTTCAGCCGGCCGATGTTCTCCGGATGAAAGACCTCGTTGACCAGTCCCATGTCCTTTATGGAAGCGACCTTCCCCTTAGGCCCGGCAGTATCGCTCACGGCGATGCCGCAGCTCTCCTGCCCTCTGTGCTGCAGGGCGAGAAGCCCGTAATAAATCGTCCCCGCCACATCTTTTCCGTCAAAATCGTACATGCCGAAGACGCCGCATTCTTCCTTCAGTCCGTCTTCTCTGTTCTGTATCAGGCTGTTTTCCGTCATCTCTTCCCGCTTTCTGCCGGCTGCGCTTTCCATACGCCTGTCCGCCGGAGCGGACGGCTCCGGCCTGCGCAGACCCGGCCGCCAAAAACACGAAACCGCCGCGGGATGCCCCCGCGGCGGTCGTCATTAACCATTTTCACAGGCCTGATCATCGGCTCCGTTTTCTGCCCGGCCGCCGCGCAGGCCCGATATTCATTTTTTCTGTCCCAGGCAGGAGCTCCGGTTTCCGTCATCCGGCCGGAGCCGCTCCCCGCCAGGCCCGGTCCGCCTTACAGGCCGAGTCTGTGGAATACCTCGTTATAGGCCTCTTCCACATTTCCCAGGTCACGGCGGAAGCGGTCCTTGTCCAGCTTTTCATTGGTGTGTACGTCCCACAGACGGCAGGTATCCGGGCTGATCTCATCCGCCAGGATGATCTGTCCATGGTAGCGGCCGAACTCGATCTTAAAGTCGATGAGCTTGATATCCGCCTGAAGGAAATAGGCCTTCAACACCTCGTTCACCTTGAACGCATACTTCTTGATCGTCTCGATCTCGTCCCAGGTGGCAAGCTTCAGAGCGACGGCGAAATAGGAATTGATCAGCGGATCGCCCAGCTCGTCGTTCTTATAGCTGAATTCAATGGTAGGCTGCTCAAAGGGCGTTCCCTCCGGCACTCCCAGTCTCTTGGAAAAGCTTCCCGCAGCCACGTTGCGGATGATCACCTCAAGAGGAACGATCTCCACTCTCTTCACGGCTGTCTCGCGGTCGGAAAGCTCCTCGATATAATGCGTGGGAACCCCTTCCTTCTCCAGAAGCTGGTCCACACGGTTGCTCATCTTATTATTGATGACGCCCTTTCCAACGATGGTTCCCTTCTTCACTCCGTTGAACGCGGTGGCGTCGTCCTTGTAGTCCACGATCAGCACATCGGGATCGTCGGTCTTAAATACCTTCTTCGCCTTGCCTTCGTAGAGCTGTTCCAGTTTTTCCATTCGATACCTGTCCTTTCTCTTCATCTGTGAAAGCTGTAGCCTGCCATACCGCGCGGAATCCGCATATGGCATTTGCAAAAACAGTGTAGCGCACCGCCGGTCAGAAGTCAAGAAGATTCCTCCGCCGCAAGACTTCTGTATTCCTCCATGAGCCGTTCCGTCTCCCGGCGCATCAGCCGGCTGCACTGCTCCTCGTCCCCGCCGAAAAAAGCGCTCCGGATGGACGCGATCCGGGAGGTGTTCCGCTCGTCCGTCCAGGCCTCCTTCCTTTTCGTCATTCTCTCCTCCAGCTTCAGGGACGCCTCGCAGTATGTCCCGTGCTCCGTCAGATAAGCCAGATACTCCTGCTCCGAAAGGAACATCCGCTTCGCGGCAAGAAGGCAGAGCAGACTTTCCTCCCGTCCGCCCAGACGGTATGCCTTTTCAAAGGAATCCGCCGCCTTTTCAAAAAGGAAAAGCCCTGCCTGCGCTGCGCCCAGATTGTGATACAGCTTTCCGTCGAAGGACGGGATCCGCGGCGCTTCCTCCTTCAGGATCCTGCGGTATGCCTGAATGGCCGTGGCATAACGGCGGTTCTCCAGAAAATAATCGGCTCTGGCCTTCTGCTTCTCCGGCAGAGACACATCCGCTCCCAGCCGGATCAGATGCGCCGTGTCCGCGATCTCCTTTTCACTGAAGCAGCCCGCATATTCCAGGATCTGCGGCGCGATGACCTCCGGCTTCTCCTTCCCCTTAAACAGGGCGCGCAGCCGGACGGCCAGCTCCGGCAGTCCGCACTGCTCCTCCAGCCAGTCGGCAAACTCCTTCGTAAAGCAGGAAGCGTCCACAAGCGCGGCGTTTTCTCTCAGATAATAGCAGAGCTCCTCCAGACAGAAAACCCGGGTCTTTGTTTTTTCAAAGGTATATGGAATCTGTGCATACTGTCCAAGACAGAGAATCGTCCTTCCCATCTTTGCCTCCATTCCGAATCATTCGCCTCATTCCGCAAGCACCTCTGTCAGCGGCAGGCTCTCCTCCCACGCCAGGCCGGAGGAAGGGAAAAATTCCCCGAAGCCCCGATCCTCCATCCGCAGTCTTACCGTCTCCGCGTCCGGGCAGGAGGCCGCCAGGAAGATCCGCGTGGCAAAGGGAGGCCGCTCCGGCACGCCGGAAAGAGTCACCACCACTTCCCGCAGCTTTTTTCCGCTTACCGGCGTCAGACGCAGGGTGAAGGTGTGATCCGCATCCAGCAGGAACTCGCATTCCCCCCTGGCGTCGAACCAGTTCATGCCCGCGTCCAGAAGGGACAGGCAGGTTTCCTTTCCCCTCTTTTCTGTCAGGAGTCCCACGTTGACTCTCAGCATATCGCTGCCCAGATATACATATTCCCGTCCGGAGACGCCTCCGCCGGGCCGTTTTGCCTTTCCGCCGTAGCAGGCCCCCTTGCTGTAGAGGTTATTCCCCTGAAATACCCTGCGGTTTCTGCACATCACGGCAAGCGTTTTCGGATACCATTCTCCTGCGAAGCCGTCCCCGATCAGATAGACGGTATCGATGATCCTTCCATCCGAAACGCTGCGGAAGATGGAAAGAAAGGCTTCGTCCATCTCCTCCCGGTTGTCCTGCCGTTCCAGCTCCGGATGCTCCTCCTGCGCAACCGTCACGGTTGCCGGACGGGTATGGCGGTTGACCTCCAGCAGCAGCGTTTTCAGCCTCTCTCCGCCGAAATCGCAGATCAGGCACGAATGCCTCCACAGCTCCTCCGGCTGACTGATATTATAGAAAAAAAAGCTCTCCGCCCTGCTCTGACAGGATACCCGTTCCGGCGGAAGAGAGAGCAGGAGAGCGATCCGTTCCACCATTTCCAGCGCCTGCCTGTCCACCCGTTCCAGTGTGAACATGAAAAAATCCGCCTTTTCCGGACGCATCGCCCCGCCGAGAAGGGAGAGGCTCCGCTTGATGAACAGCGCCAGCAGAGCCGCCGCCTCAAACCACTCCCCGCCGATCTCCAGCTGCTCCCCGGCAAGCGCCCGGGAAAGCAGACGGTCCGCCAGGACGCCCCCGCCCCTGCGCGCCGTCTCCAGCGCCTCCTTTCCGTAGGTCCACACGTCCCGGTCCGTCCTGCGGCAGAGGACGGCAGGAATCCGGTCTTCCTCTCCGTCTCCCGTCGATATGGTCTCCGGCGTCTGCGCTCCCGGAAGCCAGAAGCTGATCTGGGCGGACCAGTCGTCCAGATCCATGCCCAGGATCCCGCCGCTCATTCCTTTTTTTCCTGCATTCCCAAGAAACATGGCTTATCCTCTCATTCCGGCATAAACAGCCCCTGCGTCATCCACTCCGTCATCAGATACTGCTCCAGTCCCTCCTGCGCCTCTCCCGTTTTCCCGGACAGGCTGTCGGAAAGCACGTCGTTCAGAAGGCCGTACCGGCTCCCCTTCGCAGGCAGGCAGTCCGCCGCCTTCAGTTCGCCCTCATCCAGCTTCTCCTGCGGCTTTGCGGCAAAGGTCTCCGCAATGAAATACTGCAGACGCTCTCCCGCGAACAGGACGAAGCGGGCGGCATAGATTCCCGCGTACATATGCTGCATTTCCATCACCTGCTCCGGCCCGGCCTGGGCGCTGCCCGGGGCGCAGATCCGGTAATGGATGGATACCGGGCGGTCCTTTTTCCCCTTATATACCACCATGGTTTTATCCAGAAGCAGCTCCGCCCCTTCCAGCAGATCCGCATATTCCTGAAACAGCGGAAGAAACATTCCCGCATCCATCAGCCGGCCGCCCATCCTCCGGATCAGCTCGTCCGTTTCCTCGCTTCTCTCATCCCCGTGCCGGGAATAATATTCCAGAAAGGCCAGAGCGCACATGGGACTCAGCTCTTCCCCTCCGCTCTCCAGCCTGGCAATATCCTTCAGGATATAAGCGTCCATCTGCTCCCCTTCCATCAGGAACAGGCCGCAGGCGCGGTGCAGAAACGCTTCCTCCAGCTCCGCCCTTCCTCCTTCGCTCACATACCGCCTGAGAAGCGCCGTATATTTCAGAACGTCCCCTCCCGTAAAAAGGAGCCGGATCAGAAGCCGTTTTGTCAGCTGATAGGTATCCACGGCGAAATTCTCCGCCGCTTTTCTCAGCTGCAGAAGCTCCTCCGTCGTCCCCTCATAATGCTCCGCCAGCCACGACAGCACCCGGCTGTCGTACTTTCCCCGGAAAAAGGCGCTGGAGGCGATCGCCGTCATGCGCAGCTCATCCTGGTGCTGCCCGCTTTCCAGAAGCCTGCTGGCAAGACGCAGAAGGATCTCCGCCGGCTCCCGTTCCAGATCCAGGCCGGCCAGCCATTCATATGCCTTTTCATAGAAGGAACGCGCTGCCAGGAAGCCTGCCGTTTCATAAACGTCCCCGCTTTCGGTCTGCGGCCGCTGCACCTCCTTCAGCAGAAGATCCAGCTCCTCCAGCTCCTCCTGTTCATAATAAAAACGGATCAGCGCCATGCGGATGGCCCTGGCGAAGGCGGGAAGAAGCTCCTGCCTGCCCGCAAGCGCGCGCAGACGGGGGGCATTTTTTTTCGTAACATGGATCCGGCCTTCCCGGAATTCGCAGAAATACAGGTCGCAGCCAAGCAGATCCTGCGTAAAGGGGGCGAGCCGCTTCAGCTGAAGCTGCGGATTCATCAGCCGGGTCAGCTGATGCGCCCTTCCCGCCGAATACCGGTTGTGCTGCTCGTCCTCCAGCAGGATCTCGCAGTCCCTGTCGTAGATCTCCACGTAGGCCCTTCCGTTTTCCACCGGATAGACCTGCTCTCCCCGCAGCCTGTCATGAATGACCGCCGCCTGCCGGATATCCTCCCCCAGGCAGTCCAGCTGCTGCAGAAACAGCACCTGTCCCAGCGCCCGGCAGTTGTCCTTTGTCAGAAGCTTTTCATCCGGCATATTTTCATACAGATACGCCAGATTCCGGCTGATCCTTCCCCGGTAAAGCTGCTGCAGCAGGAAGCGCTCCATCTGTCCCCGGTAGGTCTGATAAAGCTCCGGGAACTCCGCCCGGTGCTTCTGCACATAGGCGTACAGGAACGCCAGCCGCTCCTGATCCAGATTGCTCTGGTAGGCGAAATAGATCAGCGCGCTGCGGGGAATCTCCGTCTCCTCCTCCGGGTCCAGCGAATTCATGAAATATTCATACAGCCTGGTAACGCGCAGATCCTGCTCCACTCCCGCCCGATACCACTGCACATACGCGCGTCCGGTCCTGTTTCCCTTGATCAGAAGGGCGCAGACGGCCTGCAGCAGCGCGGCGGAGGGCGTCTTCTCATAAACCAGGCGCAGCGTCTCAAAGAGAGCGGGGCTGTAATACTTTTCCTTTTCCGCAAGATAGGCCAGATGCCCTGCCAGATCTTCGGAAACCGCGCCCTGACGCGCTCCGTAATGAAGGACCTGACGTTCAAACGGCCCAAGCTTCATGATCAGCGTGGGACTGAAATTCAGAAGCTGCAGCGCTTCCAGATACAGGACGGGACTGACTGCGCCATGGGCAGCCTGGTCCGCCAGAAACTGCCATTTGCGGGACGCGCTTCTTCTGAGCCCGGGAGAAAGGAAAAGCATCAGCCAGGCGATCCGCCAGCTTCCTCTGTCGGCCCGGTGCGCTTCCTCCACCCGCACGGCGACCTGCGCCGTATACCCCTCGTCTCTCCGGTACAGGCTGGTCAGATACAGATAATAGCAGTAGACCTCCGCTCCGTCCGTTCTGAGCACAGGCTCCGCCTGGCTCAGGATCCGTCCCGCCTCCTCAAACCGTTCCTCCGTGATCAGAAGATGCGCCTGGAAGAGCTTCACCGCCGCAGACCTTTCGTTCACGCGGCGAAGCCGTTCCACCGCCGCGGCAGTCTGCGCCCGCCACTGCACCGCGTTCAGACGCTTCAGGCGGAATTCCTGATACAGCCTCATCAGCTCCACCGTCATCCGCTTTTCTTCCCGGCGTCTGCCCGCCGCGGAAGTCACGGAAAGCTTTTCCGTGATCACCGCCACCGGGATTTCCAGACAGTCCGTCTCCTGCCCGTCCGGCGTCCGCAGGAAGCCGCAGGAGGTCCGAAACCGGAGCCTGCCGAAATTCTTTCCCCCGTGAAGCCTCGCCGGCGTGACAAAAACCGGAATGCTGCACTGATTTCCCAGAAAATCCTCCTCCGTCAGCGTGCTTTTTTCCAGAGAAAGGAAATCCCCCTCCGCCTCCACCGTCAGTCTGGCGTAGCCCCAGCCGCTTTTTTTCACAGGAAAGGTTTCGCACAGCTGCTCCTGTTCGCGTCTCGTCCCGGAAGCGTTCACCACAAGCTCTCCCGAGGAAAAAACATACTCCATCGGGGGCTTCTTCCCGGCGGACACCAGAAATTCCTCCATGTTCTGTCCGTTTCCCGGGCTGCGGGAAAGGCCCTTGTAAAGGCTCCGGTACTTCCTGTCGGCTCCGGCCAGAAGCTTCACGAACTCCGGAGAATAAAACAGCTTCTCCGCTTCCTTCCAATCTTCTCTGGCAAGCTGCACAAAGGAAAACAGCCCGGAGGTCTCCTGCAGAACGCCGTTTTCCCTGCCGCATATCTTTATATGGAAGAAAAGCTCATACTCCCCGCATTCGGAGAGGATCAGAAAACGTCCGGAGCGCTCGTCCCCTTCCCTCATCCCGCGGGAGTCAAAGCGGTAAGCGATGCTTTCCCGGATTCCGGAAAAGGAAGGCGTCAGGCACTCCATCCGCTCCTCCAGGCAGACGACGGAACCGGATACGGGCCTGCCGTCCTGCGCAGACACCTCAAAACAGCCTTCCCGGACCTCCTCCCGTTCCAGCTCAAGCTCCAGCCGTCGGCCGGGAAGGTTCAACGGGCCTCTTTTTTCCTCCCAGCCATCCCTTGCGATGCGCTCCGACATATCCAGCATTCTCTCACCTTCCATTCCGCTTTTTTCAAAATACATGTCCGGATACAGTATAACATCAGAAGCCGCAGTTCCGCAATATATGCCGGCCGGCTGAGCAGCGGCGGCTTCCGAAAACGCTTGACAAATTCGCTCATATGGATTATTGTATTATTATAATAATACAAAAGGTCAGCCGCAGGCTGACCGCGCCCCGCCCATCCGCGGAGCCGTTTTAAAAAAAGAAAGGACTGATAGAATGGCATGGAACCTGGACTCTGACCGCCCCATATACGCACAGCTTCTGGAACGCATCCAGCGGCAGATCGTATCGGGCAGATACCGCCCCGGCGACAAGCTTCCCAGCGTCAGGGAGCTTGCCGCGGAGGCCAGCGTAAACCCGAACACAATGCAGAAGGCCTTTGCGGAGCTGGAACGCAGCGGCCTGATCATCACAAGACGCACCAGCGGCAGATTCGTAACGGAGGATACGCAAATGATCGCACAGATTCGGACCAGTCTCGCGAAAGAAGAAATCCACAGCTTCCTCGCCCGGATGAAAGGACTCGGCTTTGAGACGCAGGATATCATCCGGATCCTCTCGCAGGAGGAAATCCCGTCGGAAGCGGAAAGGAGCGCACAGGCATGAATGAACTGGTTACCATTACAGGCCTCACCAAGAATTACGGCCGCCACACCGCGCTTTACCCCTTAAATCTCACCATTCCCAGGGGGCGCATCATCGGCCTGCTCGGCCCCAACGGCAGCGGCAAGACCACACTGATCAAGCTGCTCTGCGGCCTGCTCACGCCGAATTCCGGTTCCATCTCCATAAACGGGCACGCCCCCGGCGTGGAAACCAAAAAGCACATTTCCTACCTGCCGGAGCGCACCTACCTGACCAGCGGGAGGAAGGTATCGGAGCTTCTTTCCTATTTTCAGGATTTTTATGAGGATTTCGATCCCGAAAAGGCGCTGTCCATGCTGGACGCCCTGCAGATCGATAAGAACGCTGCCATGAAATCCCTCTCCAAGGGCACCAAGGAAAAGGTACAGCTCATCTTCGTCATGAGCCGGAACGCGGATCTGTATATCCTGGATGAGCCCATCGCGGGCGTGGATCCGGCAGCCAGAGACTATATTCTCAAAACCATCATTTCCAACTATAACGAAAACGCCAGCATCCTGCTGTCCACCCATCTGATCTCGGACATTGAGGCTGTGCTGGACGATGTGATCTTTTTAAAGAACGGACAGCTCGTGCTGCAGTCCTCGGTGGAGGAGATCCGTTCCCGTTACGGAAAATCCGTGGACGGCTATTTCAGGGAGGTGTTCGCATGTTAAGCCGCTTAATCCGTCATGAATGGAAGGAAACCTGGCGCATACCCGTCGTTTCCTTTCTGATCATCCTGATCCTCACGCTGGTATGCTTCTTTCTCTTCCGGCAGATGGAGCCGCCGGCGGATCCGGACGCCATCAACGTGGGCGCTTTTGTCACCATGATGCTCTACTGCATGGCTGTCAGCATTATCAGCACCGTTCTGATCCTTTACATCGCGGTCCGTTTTTACCGGAACCTGTATACGGACGAGGGCTATCTGATGCATACCCTGCCGGTCACGCCCGGACAGCTCCTGCTTTCCAAGCTGCTGGTTGGCGCCCTCTGGATGTTTGTCATGTCCCTGCTGGCGTTCTGGGCCATCTGCTGCATCCTTTTATTCGGCCTGCCCGCCATGGTGAACGTGGATATGACGCTTCTCGGGCCCGCGGTGATGGAACTGTTCCCGATGCTCTTCGGCATGAAGCCCTTACCGTTCCTGCTTTTTTACGTGCTGCTTTCCCTGGTTTCCTCCTTCAGCAGCGTACTGACCGCCTACGCGGCGATCTCCCTGGGACAGCTTTTTGCGAAGCATAAGGTGATGGCTTCCATCCTCTGCTACATCGGTTTTACCATGCTGATCCAGATCGTCACCACCATCCTGATGATCCCCTCCCTGACCCGGCTGATCCTGTCCGAGGCCATGCTGGAGGCCACGGACACCATCCCCGCAGTCTTCGGCGCATATATGAGAGAGGTCCTTTTCATCTCTATGGCAGGCTCGCTGATCTGCGCCGTCGTTTCCTATCTCCTGTCGGGATATATCATGAAAAAACAGCTGAATCTGGACTGACCGGGATTCTCCGCCTGCGGCGGGCCGCGCAGGCGGCGTCTTCCCTTCCGCCGCGGCGCGGTCTGCCGGAGATTTCTGCATTGGCCGCGCCGGACACCCCAGGCATGATCGGCTGTAAGCCGCATTCCGGTTCCGTCCGGGGCACGGCTTACGGCATGCTTTTCTCCGGCCTCCTTTGCTCCGGCCTGCTTCTCTCCGATCTGCTTTTCCGGAACGTTTTCCCTGCGCCGGCATATCATAACCCTAAGCAAATCTGCGAGGTTTTCCCCTCTATGAAAAAAAGATTACATGCCGCCCAAAGCAGTGACAGCTCCCCGGCGGGGGGTCTGATCGACAGCCCCTACGCGGGAGGCCTGAGGATCAGCCTCACCTCCAGTCTGGGCCAGATCCCCGTTCCGGGCGCAAAGGTGACCATTTCCGTCACCGGACAGCCCGACTCGGTGGTGGAAAGGCTGACCACGGACGACTCCGGCCAGACTCCCCTGATCGAGCTTCCCGCGCCCGCTCTGGAGTACAGCTTAGAGCCCTCTGAAGTCCGCCCCTATTCCGAGTACAACATCTCCGTGGAGGCCCCCGGCTATGAGCCGGTTCTCGTGGAAGCCTCCGAGATCCTTCCCGATGTCACCTCCCTGCAGCCCATCGCCCTGATCCCGCAAAAGGAACCGGGACAGACAGAGGATATCCTGATCCCGGAGCACACGCTCTATGGAGATTATCCGCCCAAGCTCCCGGAAGCCGAGATCAAGCCCCTGGAAGAAACCGGACAGATCGTTTTAAGCCGCGTAGTCATCCCGGAATATGTGGTGGTCCATGACGGCGTTCCCTCCGATTCCTCCGCCCCCGACTACTATGTCCGCTATACGGATTATATCAAAAACGTGGCCTGCTCCGAAATCTACGCCACCTGGCCGGAGGATACCATCTACGCCAACATCCTTGCCATCATGTCCTTCACGCTGAACCGGGTCTACACGGAATGGTACCGGAGTCAGGGCTATAATTTTACCATCACCTCCTCCACGGCCTATGACCAGAAGTGGATCTACGGACGGAACATCTTTGAAAACATCAGCGTCCTGGTGGATACCATCTTCGCCAACTATCTCTCCCGCCCCGGCGTGCGCCAGCCCATCCTCACCAGCTACTGCGACGGCAGGCGGGTGAACTGCTCCGGTTTAAGCCAGTGGGGCTCCAAATATCTGGGCGACGAGGGCTACAGCGCCATTGACATCATCCACTACTATTACGGGAACGACATGTATATCAATACGGCAGAGGCCATCAGCGGAATCCCCTCCTCCTGGCCCGGCTACGATCTCACCATCGGCTCCACCGGCCAGAAGGTCTACCAGCTGCAGGAGCAGCTGAACCGCATCCGGCAGAATTACCCCGCCCTTCCCTACGTCACCCCGGACGGCATCTACGGCCAGCGGACCGCCAACGCCGTGCGCACCTTTCAGGAGGTCTTCGGCCTGCCCGCCACCGGCGTTGCCGACTATCCCACCTGGTATCAGATCTCCCGGATCTATGTGGGCGTGTCCCGGATCGCGGAGCCGGACTGAGACTGCGGCAGACGTCCGGCCCCTGGCAGCGCCGGATGGCGGTTCGAGGCCGCGGCACGCAGCCGAACCGGACGCAGCAGACGGCCCGCCGGAATCCCTTTCCGACAGGCCGTCTGCCTTTTCACCATTTATACTTCCGGACGGTTCCGCGCCTTCCGGAGCTCTTTATTTTTCAAAGCTGCGCATTGCCAGAATGGTCTCCGAGATCAGATCGTCCAGGCTCCAGCCCAGCATTTCCGCGCCCCTTTCGATCGCCTCCCGGGAACAGCCGGCAGCGAACCGTTTATCCTTGAACTTTTTCTTCACGGACTTCAGCTCCAGATCCTGCACGCTCTTTGAGGGCCGCACCAGGGCTGCGGCCCAGATCAGGCCGCTCAGCTCATCCACAGCGAACAGAACCTTTTCCATTTCCTTCTCCGGCTTCGCATCCGCCGCCGTCATCCCGTAGCCGTGGCTCGCCGTCGCGTGGATCAGCGACTCGTCCAGCCCTTCCTCACGCATGATCTCCTGAGACTTCACACAGTGCTCCTCCGGATATTTTTCAAAATCCAGATCGTGCAGAAGCCCCGCGATCC
This sequence comes from Candidatus Eisenbergiella pullistercoris, assembly GCA_019115665.1. Classification (GTDB taxonomy): domain Bacteria; phylum Bacillota; class Clostridia; order Lachnospirales; family Lachnospiraceae; genus Eisenbergiella; species Eisenbergiella pullistercoris. The sequence continues at coordinate 33,894 of DXDD01000071.1, forward strand.
CCCAGAAATCCGCCTCATCCGCATATCCCAGCTTTTCGGCGAAGTACCGCATGATCCCTTCCACCGTTTCCGCGTGCTGCAGGTGAAACGCATCCTGATTGTATCTGGTCAGAAGCTCCCAGGCTTCCTCTCTGGTCGGTATTTTTCCCATGTCTGCCTCCCGGCGGGACGGCATCAAAACGATGCCGCCGTTTCGGAACCACCGTTTCAGTGACCCGTTTCGGGGCCTCTGTTTCGGGGCCGCCCCGCGCTCTCTGCAAAAGCCGTCTTATTTCGTCAGCACTTCCATGATCTCATTGGATCTGGTCACGAACCGGGTCATGGCCTGCGCGTCCAGCGGGCCGTTCTGCAGCTTGGCCAGATCATAGAGCTGCTCGCAGATCAGCTTTTCGTTGGCATTGTCCGCTTCGTCCTTATGAGCGATCACATATTTCACCAGAGAATGGTTCGCGTTCAGCACCAGGGTCTCCCCTTCTCCGCCGCCAAACATGCCCATATCCATGCCGTTTGCGGCGTACATCTTCATCATATCCTGCATCCTTCTGGTCTCCTCGGAGATGGTCAGGACAGAGGATACCTTATCGTTCTTCAGCTTCTCCACCTTCACGGTGAGCTTATCGTTTCCGAGCGCTTCGCGCACCAGCTTCTGAATGGCCTCGGACTGGGCCTCCAGCTCCTTCTGATCCTCCTCGGACACCTCGTTCTTAAAGGAATCGGTGATATCCGCGTCGATCCTGCGGAAGCGGATTCCCTCGTTCTTCATCTCCAGCTGGTTGATGAAGGGCTGGTCGATCTGGTCGGGAAGCACCACCGCGCTCATGCCTTCCTGCTTAAACATGTTCACGTACTGGCTCTGCTGCTTTAAGTCGGTCACATAGTAGATGGTCTTTTCCTTCTTCCCGTCTTCCCCGGCCTCCGCGTTTTCGTCCGCTTTGGCGGCGTCCTTCTTTTCGTCCACCACCTCGGCCTCTACCTTTTCGCCGTTCTCATCCACAGCCGCTTCGCCCTTTTCATCCGGGTCGGACTTTCCTACCTCCAGGCAGTCGGGCAGGGTCTTATATTTGCCGTCCAGATCCTTGAACAGGATGTAGTCCGTCATCTTCTGGCAGAACTTGTCGTCCTTCAGGCAGCCGTATTTCACGAACGGGCTGATGTCGTCCCAGTATTTCTCATACTCCTCACGGGAGGTCTTGCACAGGCCGGCCAGCTTGTCCGCCACCTTCTTGGTGATGTAATCGGAGATCTTCTTCACGAAGCCGTCGTTCTGCAGCGCGCTTCTGGAAACGTTCAGCGGCAGATCCGGGCAGTCGATCACACCCTTTAAGAGCATCAGGAATTCCGGAATAACCTCCTTGATGTTGTCCGCGATGAAGACCTGATTGTTGTACAGCTTGATCACGCCCTCGATGGACTCGTACTCCATGTTGATCTTGGGGAAGTACAGAATGCCCTTTAAGTTGAACGGATAATCCATGTTCAGATGGATCCAGAACAGCGGCTCCTTATAATCATGGAATACCTTCCGGTAAAATTCAATATAATCGTCCTTCTGGCATTCGCTGGGATTCTTCGTCCACAGCGGATGGATGTCGTTCATGAGAACGGGACGCTTCTTAATTTTCAGGCGGACAGGCTCGGGTTTCTCCTCTTCCTTTTCGCCTTCCTCTCCATCCTTCTTTTCTTCCTTCTTTTCCTTCTTCTCCGGCTGGATGGTCTCCAGCACCACGTCCGTATCCAGCTTCTCATCCTCGTTGATGGTCTGGGTCTCCGGCGTGTTCTCTCTGGACAGCCAGATCTCTACCGGCATGAAGGAGCAGTATTTCTGAATGACCTCTTCCGCCTTATACTCGTTGCAGAACTGCAGGCAGTCCTCGTTCAAAAACAGCGTAACCTGCGTTCCCACCTGATCCCAGGCGCCGTCCGTCATGGAAAATTCCGTGCCGCCGTCGCATTCCCAGTGGACCGGAACCGCGCCTTCCTTATAGGAAAGGGTATCGATGTGCACCTCGTCCGCCACCATGAACGCGGAATAAAAGCCCAGACCGAAATGGCCGATGATCTGATTGTCGTCGGACTTGTCCTTATATTTCTCAATGAAATCAGCCGCGCCGGAAAAAGCGATCTGGTTGATGTATTCCTCCACCTCGTCCGCCGTCATGCCGAGTCCGTTATCGATAAACTTTAACGTCTTCTCCTCCGGATTGACGATCACCTGGATCTGCGGCTTATAATCCTCCGGAAGATGGCTCTCTCCCATCACGTCCAGCTTCTTTCTCTTGGTGATGGCGTCGCAGCCGTTGGAGATCAGCTCTCTGTAGAAAATATCGTGGTCTGAATACAGCCACTTCTTAATGATCGGAAAAATGTTTTCGCTGTTAATGGACAGACTTCCATGTCTCTCTGCCATAGTAATCACGTTCCTTTCTCTCTTTTATGGAAAACACCCGTTTCCGGCGGTTAACCGTTCCGGCAACCCAATGTTTTCAGCTTTGATACTTAGTTTACTTCCGCGGATAAGAAATGTCAATAGAAAATTAGCACTCATTTAAAATGAGTGCTAATAAAGCTTCCATCCTCTGAACGCCCCGTCGTCCTCAGGCCCGGATGTCAGCCCGGCTCCTGCGGTCTGCGAAACGCTGACAGGCTCCCGTCCGTCGGTATATTCGTCAGCGGCCGCTGCCCTTCATCAGGTACAGCGCGCCGAATGCGGGCAGATCGACCGTCAGCTTTCCATCCTTCGCCGAAAAAATCGTTCCCCGTTCTTTCCCGGCGCTTCTCTTTCCGCCGTAAATATCCCAGTCGCTGGAAAGGCAGAGCGTCCAGGCGCTTTCCTCCTGCCCGTCCGCTTCCTTTTTCGTCTCCTTTTCCATATTCTTTTTCGCGCCCTTTCCCGCGCTCTTTTCTCCCATCTCCTTTTCCTCCGTACTCAGGTTCTCTACCGCGCTCAGCTGCAGTTCAAAGCCTTTCTGTTCCTTTTCCGAGAAATTGAATAAAGCCAGAAGCTCCTGCCTGCCATCCGTGCGCAGGAAGGCATAGACACATTTCTCCTCCTCATGGCAGTCCGCCCAGCGAAAGCCCGCCCTCTCATAGTCCAGCGCCCAGAGCGCCGGCCTTTCCAGATAAAAGCGGTTCAGCTCCTTCATGAAGCGGTGGAAGGCGTCGTGAATGGGGAAAGAAAGAAGCTCCCAGTCCAGAGGCCGCTTCTCGTCCCACTCCCGGAAATGGGCCAGCTCGTTTCCCATGAAATTCAGCTTTTTCCCCGGATGGGCGTACATATACATATACAGGGCCCGGGCCTGCGGGAATTTTTTCTCATAATCCCCGTTCATCTTCTGGATGATGGTCGCCTTGCCGTGCACCACCTCGTCGTGGGAAAAGGGCAGAAGATAATTTTCATCATAATAGTACATCAGGGAAAAGGTCAGCTTATGATAATCCCTGCTCCGGTATTCCGGGTCGGTGCGGAAATAATCCAGCGTATCGTTCATCCATCCCATGTCCCACTTGTAATCGAAGCCCAGTCCGCCTTCGGAAACCGGCTTCGTCACGCCGGGGAAGCTGGTGGAATCCTCCGCAGCCAGCAGGATGCCGGGATTGCGCTCCTTGAGCCCCCTGTTCATGTACTGCAGGAAGGAAACCGCGTTTCCGTTCACGCCCCTCTGCGGCTGTCCCTGCCAGTAGATCATGTTGCTGATGGCGTCCATGCGCAGTCCGTCAAAATGATATTCCTTCAGCCAGTACTCGGCGCAGGACTGCAGGAAGCTCCTCACCTCTCCGCGGGAATGCATGAAATTCCTGCTTCCCCATTCGCTGTTTCCCACATCGCTGTTGGGGTATTCATACAGCGCGGTCCCGTCGTATTCCGCCAGGGCATAATCATCCACCGCGAAATGCACCGGCACAAAATCAAGGATCAGCCCGATCCCGTTCTGATGGAACAGATCCACCATCCGCTTCAGGTCGTCCGCCGTCCCATAGCGGGAGGTGGGGCTGAAAAAGCCGGTCTGCTGATAGCCCCAGGATTCGTCGCAGGGATGCTCTCCCAGCGGCATCAGCTCCACATAATTGTAACCGTACTCCTTCAGATAGGGGATCAGCTCCTGCGCAAGCTCGTCGTATCGATACCAGCTCTCCCCCCTGTCCGTTCCTTCCAAAGCCCTCTGTTCCCCGGAAGTCTGCCGTCCTCCGGAAGTCTGCCGCCCTCCGGAAGCCTTCTGCTTCCAGGATCCGGCATGCAGCTCATAGATATTTAAAGGCCCGTTCTTACAGTCGTTCCTTTTTTTCATCCAGCCGGAATCATGGAACCGGTAGCTCTCCATGTCCCGGATAAAGCTGGCGTTCTGTGGCCTCAGCTCCATGCCGAAGCCATAGGGATCGCAGTGATCCCGGAAGCTTCCGTCCCTTCTCCAGATGCGGTACTTATACATATCCCCCGCCCTGGCCTGCGGGATTCTGCATTCCCAGAAATTCCCGTCATAGGTCTTCTCCATCGGCGTCTCCTGCCACCCGTTGAAGGAGCCGATCACGGAAACCCTCTGCGCCGCCGGAGCAAAGGTACAGAATACCGCGCCCCCCTTCTGCACCTTGCAGCCCAGATACTCATATGCGTCAAAAATCTTTCCGGTATAGAATCCGTACCTGTCCATAACAGCTCCGCCGTCCTCCCTGTGCCGGAAAAACGGCGCCCTCCTTTCCCTTCTCCCGTTCAGACCGTCTTTGTTTATTTGACTGCCGTCGTTTATTTTGCTACAATCATTTTAGCCGTTCCGGCTGACGGCTTCCACCGTCAGTTTCCGGGAAAGGTCGCTTATTCAACGGATTTGAAAAAATGTCGGAAAGAGGGAGCCGGCCCGCGCCCGCTTTCCCGGAAAGGAAGCGCCATGGATCTTCGCGTGCAGAGAACCAGAAAAAATATCCGGGACGCCTTCATTGAACTGCGTTCCCGGAAACCGATTGAAAAAATCACAGTAAAAGAGCTGGCAGAAGCCGCCTTTATCAATAAGGCAACCTTCTACCAGCACTATGAGGATCTTTATGATCTGTCAGAATCCATGGAAAACGAGCTGATCGACAACATCATCAGCTCCATCCCCCATCCGGACACGCTGCTTGACGATCCGGAGCAGGCGACGCTGGAGATCTTCGGCGCCTTTTCCGGCCAGACGCGGCTTCTTGACATTCTTTTTTCCGGCAGCCGCAGAAGCGTCCTGATCGGAAAGCTGGAAAGCCGCATCCGGAATCTGATGCTGCGTAAATACCCGGACTATGAAGGAGATCTGGAAAAGGAGATCCTGATCACCTTTCTCATCCAGGGATCCTTCCACGCCTATCTGAAGCACTCCGGCTCCGGCCGGCAGAACAGTCCGCAGACCGTGCGTCTCATCGCCGCGCTGGTCAAGCGCCTGCAGCCGTTTCCCGACGGGCTTCCGGATGAAAATACTGCTCATAAATCCTGAAAAAGCCGTCCGTCTCCACCGCTTCCTCCCGGATCATGGTCACGGACTCCCACAGAGGCTCATTCAGATTCCGGGGCAGGGAATCCACAAAGGCGTCGTATTCCTCGCCGAACACCTCGTCCCTTCTCTGCTCCGCGATCTTTTCCTTATTGCGGTCCGTTTCCTCCCGGTTAAAGGTGCTGACGCACTTGATGATCTCATATCCTTCAGCGGTCTCCACCACGCCGCTGATTTCGTCCGTTCCCAGGTTGAAGGCCGCTTCTTCAAAGGCCGCCTCCATTTCCCCTTTCCCAAAGGAAAGGGTGCTCTCCCCCGCGTCGCTGTATTTTTCGATCAAGGACTCGAACGCCTCTCCGGAAACCGCTTCCCTTCGCACGCGCTGCGCTTCTTCCCGGCAGCGTTCCTTTTCCTCTTCTGAAAAAGGAGTGACCGTCCCGTCCGCATTATGCGTCACCGTACGGATCAGGATATGCTGGACGGTAATGGTCCGCGCCTCGTCGTCGCTGATCTCCGGATTGATATCCCCGATGATCTCCTGATACACCTTGTCCGCCAGGGCATAATCCCGGTACATCCCTTCCGCCAGCTCCGGAGTCACTCCCAGGATCTGCCTTTCCTCCCCGCCGAGGGATTCCAGATAGGCCGCCGCCGTCTCCTGCACAAGCGCCTCTTCTTCCGCTTCCAGCGCGATGCCCCGTCTTTTTGCCAGAAGGGTCATCGCCTTGACCTGGGACAGCTTCCCAAGCACATTCTCCTTCAGCCGCTCCTCCAGATCCGTCCCGTCTCCCGCCGCATTCCAGATCTCCTCCCCGTATACCGATTCATACAGGTTCTGCTCTGTCGCAAGATACACCCTTGCCTCAGCCAGGCTGCAGGAGGCGTCCGCCAGCCGGAACACCTCGTTCCTGCGAAAGCCCGTGGTCAGGACCACATCCAGCGTGCCGTCTCCGCATCCCGCCAGAGGCAGGAGCAGCAGGGCCGCGAGGAAAAACGCGCAGATCCGTGAAGCTCTTCTCCTGTTTTCTTTTCTCTTACCCATACGCAGCGCTCAGCCGGATCAGAGGATCCTTCTCACCCAGCCTTCAGGCCCTTCGATCCTGCCCATCTGGATTCCGGTCAGGGTATCGTAGAGCTTTCTGATCACAGGCCCCATCTCGTCCATTCCGCTGGCAAGGCAGATATCTCTTCCGTGATCCACGATCTTTCCTACCGGGCTGATCACGGCGGCAGTACCGCACAGGCCGCATTCCGCGAAGTCCTTCACCTCTTCCAGCTTCACGGGACGCTCCTCCACCTCCATGCCGAGGATGTCTCTGGCAACCACCACCAGGGAACGCCTCGTGATGGAAGGCAGGATGCTTCCCGACTTGGGGATGACGATCCTTCCGTCCTTATCCACGAACAGGAAGTTGGCTCCGCCCGTCTCCTCCACGTAGGTTCTCGTGGCAGGATCCAGGAACATGTTCTCGTCAAAGCCGTTGGCGTGGGCAGTCACGCCGGCATGCAGGCTCATGGCATAATTCAGGCCCGCCTTGATATGTCCGGTGCCGTGCGGGGCCGCACGGTCAAAGTCGCTCACGCACAGAGTCAGAGGCTTCGCGCCGCCCTTGAAATAAGGTCCCACCGGCGTGACGAAAACGCGGAACTGATATTCCTCGGCGGGCTTTACGCCGATCACCGGGGAGCTTGCAAACATGTAGGGCCGGATATACAGGGTCGCGCCGCTTCCGTAGGGAGGAACCCACGCCGCGTTCGCCGCGACCACCTGATCGATGGCGTCCAGGAACCTTTCCTTGGGGAAGGGAGGCATTTCCAGACGCTTCGCGCTGTCGATCATGCGTTCCGCATTCATATCGGGACGGAAGGTAACGATGTGGCCTTCTTCTGTCGTATAGGCCTTCAGGCCCTCAAAAACCTCCTGGCAGTACTGCAGGATCCCCGCGCATTCGTTCAGCACCACCTGCGCGTCGTCCGTCAGCGTTCCTTCATCCCAGGCGCCGTTCTTATAATTGGAAACATAACGCTTGTCCGTTACCATATAACCGAAGCCGAGATTGGCCCAGTCGATGTTTTTCTTTTCCATCACTACCTCCATTCCGAAGCGGGAAACGCACTTCATTCTGCTGCATCGTTAAACTCATTTACATCGTCTGTTATTATATCACCATTTTCTGACGCGTCAAAGTTTTTTTTGCACAAAGATGCCGTATGCAGCCCGGATCTCACAGCATCTTCCGCTTCCGCAGAATGCGGACCGCGGCGAGGCAGATCAGAAAGATCACTCCGCAGATGATCCCGAAGCCGAACGGCGTTTCGGCAAAGGGCATCCATTTTTCCTCCACGTTCATCCCGTAAATGCCGGAAATGATGGTGGGGATCGCCATCACGATGGTGATGGAGGCCAGGTATTTCATGGCGGTATTCAGCCGGTTGTCGCTGACGGAGCTCAACAGCTCCCGGGTTCCCTTGATGATATCCCGGTAGATCTGCGTCATCTCGATGGCCTGCTGGTTCTCCACCACCACGTCCTCCAGAAGCTCCTGATCCTCCGGATACTTTTTGATCCGGTT
>DXDD01000072.1 GCA_019115665.1 Candidatus Eisenbergiella pullistercoris
AAAAATGCCACAGAATCTTGTGCGGTAGAAGAGCATATTCAGCAAATAAAAAAATCATCATACTTACTGAAAACCCAGTAAATACAATGATTCTCCAACAATTCAATGCGGAAGATGGGACTTGAACCCACACGACATTGCTGCCACAAGATCCTTAGTCTTGCTCGTCTGCCAATTCCGACACTTCCGCATGCCTGCACGAACGTTTCTTTCGTGCCGCGAATAGTATATTACCATTTTGAAACGCAGAAGTCAAGGTGAATTTGAAAAAACATTTTGAAAAAATTGCGGAAAAAATTTTGCAGAAAGCCTTGACTTTCGGTCTGCAATCCGTTACAATACAACATGTCGCGCAGGAATGGCGGAATTGGCAGACGCGCACGGTTCAGGTCCGTGTGGTAGCAATACCATGAGAGTTCAAGTCTCTTTTCCTGCATCGAATTTTGCAGACTGAGGATCCGGTGAAGACCGGGTCCTCAGTTTTTTCTGTACAGGAAAAACGGAGGAAATCCTTTGCACGGATTCTCCCGCTTTTTCTTTCCGGGCCGGCGGCTCAAAGCCTGCGCTGCCGGACGCAGTCCTGCCTCTGAGTTTGGGAAGGATTCCTCTTCGGACCTTCAGAAATGCAGCCTTCTCCTTACGGCGTTGCGCAGGCGTTTCCGGGACAGCGTCGTGATCAGGGCCGCCGCGATGATGGCGCAGGCGGTGAGGACGACAGCCGACCAGGTGAGAAGCGGCGGGTCGGAAAGAAAACGGCGGATCAGAAGCTCGATGCCCACGCACAGCACGGCGATCTCCACGAAAATGTACAGCGCCACGGCGAGAAAGGAGGAGGAAACGCGGCGGTACAGAAGGGCGGTCAGCATGGCAAGGAGCGTTACCAGCGCCGTGATGGGAAGGGCGAGGGCGAAAAACCATTCCGCGGTAGGCGTGTTGAAGGTGATCAGGTATTCATACAGGCTGATGGCAAGGCCGTCCAGAAGCAGAGAGCAGTAAACGGGCAGCCGGGTATACATGAAAATGGGGATGGCCGCCACCCACAGGATGACGCAGGCTCCGATGATATAGAGCGACCAGGCGGTGGAGTTGAAAACCAGCAGGTTCAGAAGGCCGCAGGAAAGGGAGGCGGCGATCAGGGTCAGGGAGTAAAGCAGGATCACGTCCCGGTTCTTGACAGGTTCCACCTGTCCCCGCTCCTTCGGAAAGGGCGGGACGGATGCTCTGTGAGTAACCTCATTGGGATTGATGACCGGCGTGTTGCACAAGGGGCAGCGGTCCAGGGAATCATCCAGCTTTACGCCGCAGTTGACACAATATGACATAATTTCCTCCATGGGGGAGCGCTCCGGGAGCGGCTCCGTAACGTTCTGATCTATTCTTCCTGAAAGCTCCGGTTGCTTTCGATCTTCACCTGTATCCCGTCCTCCACGAGCTTTCGGAAAAACAGGCGTTCCACATCCGCTTCAACGATGCAGCTGGCAAAATTGACGGTAAGGGTATCCTCAAAGCTTACGATGGCGCAGTTGGTGCGTGAGGAAAAGGGCTGGCCCATGTAGATGTCGAAGCGTTCGATATGGGGCTTCATGTCCTCCGGAACCTTCAGCGCGCCCATGTTGGTCAGCCCTGCGGAGGAATTTTTATCCTGAACACGGCGGTAGAAGGTGCGTACCACGATATCCTTGAGAAACAGAGGGACCACGCGGATGAAGGGATTGCGCCTGGTGGCCGCGTTGGTGGTAATATCGCCGCGCAGGAATTTTTCATTGATATAATAGCGCATAAAATTGCGCACCTGCGCAACGATCTCTTCAAAGGTATAGTCCCCCAGCCTGGGATCGATGGACGGATAGACCATGGTGATAAAGTTGCGCAGCGTCCGCGAAGGGAAAAAACGTCTCAGGTTCACGGGCAGGGCGATCCGCACCGGGTACAGGCGAAGGTGGTGCTCCTGAAGCTGTCTGGCAAGAAGCGCGTACAGCAGGACGGAATTGAGATATTCCGTGATGGTCGCCCCGTACTTTTTGGCGGCGGCGTTCACCTGGGAAACGGACAGGATGCCGTCGATGATGTTGAGGGTATGAAAGGGCTCCGGCGTGCCGCGCACCCGATAGGTTTTTTCCGCCGGCCTGGGAGGGCACACCCGGGCGTTGGCATAACGCATGTAGGCGTCCTCCAGTTCCTCCGGATCCGGCTTCTCATTCACGTCCAGAACAAAATACCCGTTCGAGATCTGATTGCCGAGCAGCCGCAGATAGACCGCGGTGATGGTCTGAAGCACGCACATGCCGCCGGTTCCGTCCCCCAGACAGTGGTGACATTCCAGCGAGATCCTGCGGTCATAATAGTAGACGCGCAGCAGATAGCGGTTTCCGGCCTTAAAATACATGGGCATGCAGGGGTTGGCGATATCCGGCTCCACAAAAGGGCCGGGGCGGCTGTTCGGCTCCAGATAGCGCCAGAAGAGCCCCTTATGGATCGCCACCCGGTAGGTGGGGAAACGCTTCAGCGCAATATCAACCGCCTTCTGCAGAACGTCCGGGCGTATGGGCTCCTTTAAAAGGACGGAAAGCCGGTAGACGGAGGAAAAATTCCTTCGCTGCAGGGTGGGGTAGACGGTGGCGGACAGATCCAGCAGGTACCAGTCCCTCTGCCCGCCCGGAGCCGCGCCGCCTTTTCCGCTTTTTTTATGAAAAATGGTCTGAAATGCCATGGGTCTTCCTTTCCGGTCTGTCAGAACCGCTTTTTTTCATTATAAGGGTTCGCCGGAAGAGGCGCAAGTATCCATTGCCGCGGATCCGGAAGAGGCGCGCGGCCCCAAAGCGCCGGAAAAGCCGCTCTTTACGCAGGAGCCGTTCTGTGATAGGATTGGGGAAATTGAAAAAACGTCTGACGGCGTATGGATTTTGACAGGGAGATATAGTGACGGCAGAAGGAAAATCGCGTTCGCGATTTCCGTTCGCCCCGTCGCTATGATCCGGAATGGAGATTGAGATGGCGATTTTCCGAAAAGCGGGCGCGGACGCGAAGCAGGCCCGCGCACAGGAGCAGAATCAGAATCTGATGAAGCTGATCAGAAGGGTGCACAGCGTGGTGGAGCACGAGGATATTCAGAAGCACAGACATTCGCAGGATTATTTCGGAGCGCTTCTGGGAAACAGCAGAGAGATGGATATCACATCGGAGGAGGTGGACGGGATGCACTGCGAATGGGTGCGCGTCCGCCGTCCGCATACGAAGAAAAAGGTGATCCTTTACTGCCATGGCGGCGGCTATTCCACGGGAAGCTGCATCTATGCCAGGACGCTGACGACGAAGCTTGCGTCCGCCGCCTCCATGGACGTGTTCTGCTTTGACTACAGGCTCGCGCCGGAGCATCCCTATCCGGCGGCGCTTCTGGATGCAGAAAAGGCATGGGATCATCTGATGCTCCAGGGCTTCGGCGCGGCGGATGTGATCGTCGCCGGGGATTCCGCCGGCGGCAATCTGGCCCTTGCGCTGACGCTTTCTCTGAAGGAAGAGGGACGCCTGCTGCCGGGCGGCCTGGTGCTCCTGTCTCCCTGGACGGACCTGACGGCCTCCGGCAGCAGCCATGAGAGCCGGGCGGAGCTGGATCCCGTTCTGAATGAGGATTACCTGCGGGAGATGACGGAAAACTATGCGAAGGACGCGGACCGTCAGGATCCGCATGTGTCCCCGCTTTTCGCGGATTTTTCAGGCTTCCCTCCCGTCTGCATCCAGGTCGGGGACAACGAGGTGCTGTTAAGCGATTCCCTCCGCCTTCAGAAAAACCTGACGCAGGCAGGCGTGGCCGCGCGCCTGGAGGTGTTCGAGGGCATGTGGCATGTGTTCCAGATGTCGCCGTTCAAGACGGCTTCGGAGGCCATGGACAGGTGCGCGGAATTTATCCTGCAGCTGCAGGGATAGGCGGGAGGAATCCTGCCGACAGCCCCGCGGCCCTATTCATGCAGCTCCAGGGGCAGACCGTCCGGATCCCTGAAAAAGGTCATCCGCTTCTGCGTGTATTCATCCACACGGACCGGCTCCGTCTCAATGCCGAGGCTGTTCAGCCAGGAAACGGCTTCATCCATATCTTCAACCCGGAAGGCCAGGTGGCGCAGGCCGCAGGCCTCCGGATAGCTGGGCCTTTCGGGACTTCCCGGAATGCCGAAAAGCTCAAGCTCACAGTCTCCCAGCTTCAGATCCAGCTTATGATCCCCTCTTTTTTCCCGGTAATTCTCCCGGATGATCTCAAATCCCAGCAGATCCACATAGAAATGCCGGGAACGTTCGTAGTCCGACGCGATGATCGCGACGTGATGAATGGCGTCAAGCTTCATGGGGCCCTCCCGTCCAGCCGCTGTCTGCGGCAATGAAATCAGATGGATATTTTCTCTCACAGTATAGCATCCTTCCGTAAGGAGCACAACCGGAGGAGCGCAGTTCTGAAACGGTTTCATGAAAAAACCTTTCATGAAAAAACGGATTTAAGAAAATCTTTCGTTTTTCCTCAGCGTTTTTTCGCCGATTCTTTCAGGCTTCTTCCTTGCAGAATGGACGAAGCCGGGATATAGTAAAGCTGTAAATACGGACGCCGGCCAGAGAGAAAACGGCCGGGCATCCGGACGGGAGGTATGGAATGAACAGAACGGAATTCATGGAGCGGCTCGAAGAGCTTCTTTCGGATGTCCCGCAGGAGGAAAAAAGAGACGCGCTTCGATACTATAATGATTATCTGGACGATGCGGGGGCGGAGAACGAAAACGCCGCGCTGGCCGCCCTGGTGTCCCCGGAGAATGTGGCGGACGGCATCCGGGCAGGCCTTCGGGAGGAAGAGATCCCAGGCGCCGCGCGAAATGACGCCGGGCCGTCCGTCCCCGCCCCCGGGCCGAATGGCTTCGGACCGTCCGGCCGCGGCCCTGTGCCCGGGCCGGAGCGGCCCGGCAGGAGAGGGGAGGCCGGCAGGATCATTCTGACCGTCCTTGCCGTTATCTTTCTGCTCCCGATCCTGCTCCCGCTTGGCCTGGGCGTGGTCGCCGCCGCGTTTTCCTTCCTGGTCTGCGCGGCAGTCTTCTTTGCGGCCATGGTGCTTTCCGGGATCGTGATTCTGGCGGCCGGCATTGCGCTGCTCCTTTTTGCCATTGCCAATCTGGCGGCCTTTCCGTCTTCCGCGGTCTGCATCCTCGGCGGCGGGATGGTCTGCGCCGGGATCGGGCTTTTGATGACCGTTCTTATGGGGTGGCTTGCGGCAAAGACCATGCCGGCCATGTGCAGGGGATTTGTCAGTCTCTGCAGTCTGCCGTTTCATCGGAAAAAAGGAGGAAGCTATGAATAAGTGGATAAAGGGAATTTTGATCGTATCTGCAGGCCTGATCGTTGGCGGAGGGGTTCTGGCGGCGGTGGGCGTGATGAGCGGCGGGCCGAAAAGCCTGGATGCGCTGGCCGCGGGAGGGCTTCTGCAGGTATCGGCGGCGGAATCGGATTCAGGGATCGCGTTTGACAACAGCCATCAGGTATGGACCAGCGACTTTGAGGAAACGCTGGAGGGCCTTCCGGAAGACGGGACCGGGAGACTGACGGTGGAAATCGGCGGCGTTTCCCTGAAGATCATGGAAGCGGAAGAGAAAACGGCCCGGATCCGGGGGACCGGAATCCGTAAGGCGCAGGCCTATGTGGAGGACGGAACGCTTTACGTGCGGGCGGAAAGCGGGAAAAAGCGGGTGAAATGGCTTTTCGGCGGCGGAAGGGAAAGCACGGAAACAGAAGGGGAGATCACCCTGTATCTGCCGGAAGGCTTTTCGGCGGAGGCGGCCAGCCTGACTTTGGGAACCGGGGAGCTGGCCGTGGACGCGCTGCAGACGGATCATCTGTACTGTAATGCGGGTATGGGGAGCCTGGAGGTGAGAAAGCTGCGCGCGCAGGCTGCCGAGGTCTATCTGGGCATGGGGGAAGTCAGTCTGTATGACGCGGAGGTTTCGGATCTGACAGCGGATATCGGCATGGGCGCCATGTACATGGAGGGCGCCGTTTCGGAAGACCTGACGGCTTCCTGCGGCATGGGGAGCCTGGTCATGGAGCTTGCCGGAAACGAAGCGGACTATGATTACGACGTTTCCGCTTCCATGGGAAGCGTCCGGGTCGGAGATCGGGAATGCGCCGGGATGAGCGCGCACTGGGCTTCGGACGGCAGGGCGGCCGGGAATTTTGACCTGGACGTATCCATGGGAAGCGTGGAAATCTACTTTACAAATCCGTGAGGATAGGGGATAATAAAACAGAAGAGGGCATATGCCCGGATGGAGGTTTTTATGGATTATCAGGACAGCAATCAGAACGGTGCGCAGCAGGACTGGCAGCAGAGCGGCGCATATCAGAATAACGGCCAGAACTGGAATAACAGCCAGAACTGGAGCAATGGGAACGGGGCAGGAAGGCGTCTGACCAGATCTGTCTCCAACCGGATGGTCTGCGGCGTGTGCGCGGGGATCGCGGAATATTTCAACTGGGATCCTACCATTGTCCGGCTGGTATGGGTCGGCGCGAGCATTCTGTTCGGCGCGGGCTTTATGGGGCTGATCGCCTATTTCATTGCCGCTGTGATCATGCCGGAAAGATAGGAAGGGAGGAAAGGGCATGTGGGAGAAGATCAAGCCGGAGGAGCTTCATGAGAATCCGTTTTCCCTGATCGGCGAGGACTGGATGCTGGTGGCGGCGTCTGACGGAGAGCGGGTGAACGCCATGACGGCCAGCTGGGGCGGCGTCGGCATTCTCTGGGGGAAGAAGGTTGCGTTTCTCTTTGTGCGGCCGCAGCGCTATACGAAGGAACTGATCGATAAGAGCGACAAGCTTTCCCTGAGCTTTTTTGACGAGAAGAAGAGGAAGATGCTGAACTATATGGGGACGGTTTCCGGCCGGGATGAGGATAAAATCGCGGCCAGCGGCCTGCATGTGGAAATGGTCAACAGCGCTCCCGTCTTTCAGGAAAGCCGCATGGTGCTCATCTGCCGCAAGCTGTATGCGCAGCCGATGGAGGAAAGCTGCTTCGTGGATCCGGAGCTGATCGAAAAGAACTATCCGGATCGGGACTACCATACGACCTATGTGGTGGAAATTGAGAAGATCCTTGTGCAGAGACAGTAAAGGAGGCGGCGGATGCGTTTTCTTTCTGAAAATGCGAAGAAGAAAGCTGCGCGGCCTGCCGGAACCGGCCTGCGGATAAGAAAATATCTGTCGGGATGCAGGATCACATGGAAGGATGTCGGGATTACCCTTGGCATCCTTTTTGTTGCGACCATCGCGGCTTTTATCTATGACCGGCTGACGGCGCAGACGATGAACGTGATCATGTTCTATACCCTGGCGATCCTGCTTGTTTCCAGGCTGACGCAGGGATATGTGCCGGGAATCGCTTCGGCGTTTCTGAGCGTGTTCGCCGTGAATTATCTGTTCACCTATCCGTACTGGAAGCTGAATTTCATGCTTGACGGATATCCGGTTACTTTCGTCTGCATGATGGTGATCTCCGTTCTGACAAGCATGGCAGCCTCGCATATGAAAAAGCAGGCAAGGGAGCTGGCCGAGAGGGAGAAGCTCCTGGCCGAGGCGGAAAAGGAAAAAATGCGGGCCAATCTTCTGCGGGCCGTCTCTCATGATCTGCGCACGCCCCTGACCGGGATCATCGGAGCCAGCAGCTCCTATCTGGAAAATGAGGACAGGCTTACCGGAGAGGAAAAGCGGGAAATGGTGAGGCATATCGGAGAGGACGCGGACTGGCTTCTGAACATGGTGGAAAATCTCCTGACCGTGACCCGGATCAGCGAGGGGCGCGCCAGCGTGAACAAGTCCATGGAGCCGGTGGAGGAGGTGATGAGCGAGGCGGTTTTCCGGCTGAAAAAAAGGCTGCCGGATGCGAATATCCGTGTGATCCTTCCGGAGGAATTCATCATGATCCCCATGGACGCCACGCTGATCGAGCAGGTGCTCATCAATCTGCTGGAAAACGCGGTCTATCATGCGAAAAGCAGCGAGCCCGTGGAGTGCAGCGTGCAGGCCGGCAGAGAGGGCGTGACCTTTTTTGTGACGGATCATGGCGTGGGGATTCCGGAGGATAAGCTGAAACACATTTTTGACGGAAGCGGACATACGGAAAACAGCGTTGCAGACGGACACAAGGGCATGGGGATCGGCCTGTCCATCTGCAAAACGATCGTTACGGCGCACGGAGGAACCATCGGCGCCGGGAACCACGGACACGGGGCGCGGTTTTATTTTACGCTGCCCGGAGAAGAGACGCAGCAGGAAGAAGGGAGACAAAATGGAGAATCACAAAATTCATTACATCTGTTTTCCAGAGGGAAAGCATAAGGTGCTCACGATGAGCTATGACGACGGCCGGCTGGAAGACCGGCGTCTGGTACAGATCATGAACGGGAACGGAATCCGGGGAACCTTCCATCTGAATTCCGGCCTGACGGACTGGCCGGACCGGATCCCGGCCTCCGAATGGAAAGAGCTGTACCGGGGGCATGAGATTTCCTGCCACACGGTCCTGCATCCCACCATCAGCCGCTGCCCGCTGGAGCAGGTGGCGCTGCAGGTGCTGGAGGACAGAAGTAAGCTGGAGCGCATCGCGGGATATCCGGTGCGCGGCCTGTCCTATCCCAACGGCTCCTACAGCCGGGAGATCGTGCGGCTCCTTCCGGGGCTCGGCATAGAATACGCAAGGACTGTGGAGGAAACGGGCGGCTTCGGCATTCCGGAGGATTTCCTTGTCTGGAAGGCCACCTGCCATCATAAGCATGCGCTGATGGAACGGGCGCGGGAGTTTTCGGAGCTGCACAAGACCCAGTACCTTTATATGATGTATGTCTGGGGCCACAGCTATGAGTTTACGGCGGACGATAACTGGGATCTGATCGAAGAATTCTGCCGCTTTATCGGAGGCAGAGAGGATATCTGGTATGCCACGAATATAGAGATCGTGGACTACAGCAGGGCGGCAAAGAATCTGAAGTTTACGGTGGACGGGGATCTGGTCTATAATCCTTCGGCCCTTTCCGTCTGGATCAGCGTGGAGGAGGACGGGAAGAAAAAGATCCTGGAAATCGGCGCGGGACAGTCGGTGCGGCTGTAAGGAAAGCGGCCCTGCGCCGGGCGGGACGGCTGAAGCGGAAAGCGTTCCGCGCTGCGGCCCGTCCGGCCCGGCGGCGGAACAGGCGGAAAACGGGACAGAAGAACCGGCATGACAGAAAGGAAGAAAAGAGCATGGATTACAACATACTGGATTACGGAGCGGCCGGCGACGGCGTGAAAAAATGTACGCAGGCCATTCAGGCGGCGGTTGACGCCTGCGGCAAAACGGGCGGAAGGGTGGTCGTCCCCGCCGGGAAATATCTGTCCGGCGGCATCCGCCTGCGCTCCAATGTGGAGCTTCATCTGGAAAACGGGGCGGAGCTCATCTCCACTCTGGAAAAAGAGGACATGATCGACTTTGCCAGGGAATTTGAGGGGGAAGGGATGGACGGCATGGACGGCGGCTGCTTCCTGTTCGCCCGGCATGAGAAAAACATCGTGATCTCCGGACAGGGAAGGATCGACGGCAGAGGGCGGGAGGTGTTCTTCGACGCGGACGCGGACAACGGCTTCCATGAATGCCCGCTGTGTGTGAAGGGCTTCCGGCCCCGCACCACCTACCTGGAGGATGTAGAGAATCTGACCGTACGGGACGTCACTTTTTACGACGCCGCCTTCTGGACCCTGCACATGGCGGGCTGCAGAAACGTGCTGGTGGACGGCATCCGCATCCTGAACGACGACAGGGGGCCGAACAACGACGGCGTGGATCCCGACTGCTGCAAAAACGTGGTGATCCGCGGCTGCGTCATTGAAGCCGGAGACGACGCCGTCGTGGTGAAGGCCACCGGCCCCATGCATGAAAAATACGGCGACTGCGAAAACATCGTGATCCAGGGCTGCACCATGCATTCCCGGGACTCCGCCCTGAAGATCGGAACGGAGACCTGGGGAAACATCCGCAATATCATCCTGAGCGACTGTGTGGTATGGGACTGCTCCCGGGCGGTGAGCATCTGGTCCAGGGACGGAGGGACCATTTCCGATATTGTCATCCATCATGTGACGGGAAATACCAGACGCTATGCGGACGGTTATATTCCCGGCGCAGGCGCGCCCCGCTGGTGGGGAAAGGGAGAGCCGGTGTTCCTTTCCTCCACCAGACGGCGCGGGTGTGAGCGCATCCCCGGAAGGATCAGCGGCGTGGTCATGGATCACATCCGTCTCCGCTCGGAATCCTGCATCTTCCTGGGCGGGGAGGAGTACGCGCCGATCGAGGATATCCGCCTGGAAAACATGGATATCCTGTGGACAAAACAGAGCCCCCATACGCCGGGCGTATTTGACGAACAGCCCTCAGACCGGGATGTATATGAGCATGAGATTCCCTGCGTGTATGCCAGAAGCGTGAAGGGCCTTTCGGTGTCGGGCCGCCTGCGCGTGGACGGCTCCCTCAGAGATGTGATCCAAAAAAAGCAGATCCTGGAAAACTGCGAGGACATCCGGATCGGGGACTGACCTGCGCCCTGCGGCAGGACCGGCCCGGGTACGGATCCGAAAATCGAAATCCCGCCGGCAGCACTCCTGCTGCAGACGGGATTTCGATTTAGGGGGGATTTTCCGCCGGGATGTCCGTAAGGGCCTCCCGGCGTCATCATCAAAGGAGGGGGTTTTTGATGATATTGATAGAGTTCCCTTTTTTTCGGCGTTTATACCTTTGTCCGTGAAACTTTTATGGACTTTGCGGGGGTTTTGTTATATACTAACAGCTGAATCAGAAAGGGAGACTCCAAAAGCGCCCCGGCGCACGGGGATATCCCGAAAAAAATACGGCCTGTATGCAGGCTGCGGATGAGGTGATATTATGGCATTACTGGAACAGTGGAGAGCAATGGCCTATTCAGAGAAGGCCAATAAGGGCGACCTGCAGAGACTGTGGGCTTCCTATTTTGAAAAGGAAAAGGAGATCTACGCGCAGCTTCTGAAGAATCCGGACGAGGTGGTCCGCGGTACCGTGAAGGATCTGGCCGACCGGTACGGCGTGGATGTCATGACCATGACGGGCTTCTTGGACGGCATTGACGAAAGCCTTGTGGAAGCCAACCCCATTGAAGATATGGAGGAGGATACCCAGGTAAATCTTGGCTTCGATAAGGAACGCCTGTATAAGAACATGGTCGCTGCCGGCGCGGACTGGCTGTACAACCTGGAGGAGTGGAACGACATTTTTGACGAGGAGACCCGCAAGGCCCTCTACAAGGAACAGAAATCCTCCACCACTATTGTAAAGGAAAAGAAAATCTATCCCAACGATCCCTGCCCCTGCGGAAGCGGCAAGAAGTATAAGAAGTGCTGCGGCAGGAATAAATAAGGCCATGAAGAGCAGAGTACAGGACGCGGTCGATCTGTTTGAATCCGGCTATGCCTGCGCCCAGTCCGTTTTTGCCGCCTATGCGGATCTGTTCGGGATGGACCGGGAAACGGCGCTGAAGCTGTCCGGCCCTTTAAGCGCCGGCGTGGGAAGGATGCGGGAGGTCTGCGGGACCGTTTCCGCCATGGCCATGCTGTCCGGCCTGAAGAAGGGCTTTACCGATCCGGACGATCTTACGGGAAAGGCGGAGGCCTATGCGCTGGTGCGCCGCATGAGCGACAGGCTGAAGGCGGCGCACGGCTCTGTCATCTGCAGACAGCTTCTCGGCCTGCCGGAGGGCATGGAGCGGGAGGAAAGCGCGAAGCCGCAGGAGCGGACGCCGGAATACTATGCGTCGAGGCCCTGCAGCGGCATCGTCCGGACCGCGGCCACGATCGTGGAAGAAGAGCTTCTGCCGGAACTGTTTTCGGAACCGGAGGCCGCTGACCGCTCATAAAGAGATAAAATAAAAGAAAGAGAAGTCTGGAAAAGGGGCGCTGCCTGAGGCTCCGGCAGAAAGCCGGGTTTCTGACAGCGCCCTTTGCGCAATAAGCCGGACAGCCGGCCGACCGCCCTGCAGGAACGGTCATTTGCCGGATCCCGTCTTTATGTGACAAAGTCACGGAAAGCCGGGCGCATGCCTGTTATACTGTCCCCATCAGCAAAAGAAATATCACACGAAGAAACGCCCGCCCGGATTCGGGGCGCAGCGCTTCGGCAAGGAGGAAAAGTATGGCGGTTATGAAGATTAACGGAAATAATTTTGAAGAAAAGATCTTAAAGGCGCAGGGAACGGCAGTGGTGGATTTCTGGGCGGACTGGTGCGGGCCCTGCCGGATGTTCTCTCCGATCATCGAGCAGTTCGCGGCGGAGCATCCGGAAATCGCCGTGGGAAAGGTCAACGTGGATGAAAATCCGGATCTGGCGGAACGATACCGGGTGATGAGCATTCCCACCCTGCTGGTTTTCCGGAATGGAGAGGTGACGGCGTCCTCCGTCGGCGTGAAGCCGAAGCAGGCGCTGGAGAATCTGGTCAGGGGCTGAGTCTGCGGCAGCGGGAAATGCCCGGCGGCTGAACCCGGCGGGAAATGCCCCGGCAGCTGAGCCCGACGGCGGGAAATGACCCGGAAACGGAGCCCGGGAATTCTGACAGGGAGGAAATCTGAAAAATGAAGGTGATCATCATCGGCGGAGTGGCGGGCGGCGCATCTGCGGCTGCCCGCCTGCGCCGCCTGGACGAAACAGCGGAAATCATTCTGCTGGAACGGAGCGGCTATATTTCCTATGCCAACTGCGGCCTGCCCTATTACATCGGCGGCGTCATCCGGGAAAAGGGCGCGCTTTCCGTGCAGACCCCGGAGAGCTTCGGCGGCAGGTTCCGCATTGATGTACGGGTAAAAAACGAGGCGGTTTCCATTGATCCAAAGGAAAAGACTGTCAGGATCCGGAAGCTGGAGACCGGAGAAGAATATGTGGAAAGCTATGACAGACTTCTGCTTTCTCCAGGCGCGAAGGCGATCCGCCCGGCGCTTCCGGGCATCGGGGATCCCCGCATCATGACGCTGCGCACAGTGGAGGACACGCTTGCCATCCGGAATTATCTGGAGGAAAAGAGGCCGAAGCGGGCTGTGGTCGTGGGCGGCGGCTTTATCGGGCTGGAGACGGCGGAGAATCTGATGAAGGAGGGGATCGCGGTCACCCTTCTGCAGCGGGGAAACCAGGTCCTGCCGCCGCTGGATTATGACATGGCCTGTCAGGTGCACGCATATCTGCGGGGAAAGGGGCTTGATCTGCGCCTGAACCGCAATGTGACGGGCTTTCTTCCGGATGGAGAGGCGCTTACGGTCCGGATGGAGACCATGGGGACGGACACGGCAGCGGCCGGAGCAGCCCGAAAGGAAACCGCCCGCGCCGATTTCGTGCTGATGGCGGCGGGCGTCCTTCCGGAAACGACCCTGGCAAAGGAGGCCGGACTTACGCTTGGGCAGAAGGGCGCGATCGTGGTCAACGAATACATGCAGACCTCGGATCCTGACATCTATGCGGTGGGAGACGCGGTGGAGATCCGCCATTTTATCACCGGAAAGAAGACGCTGGCAGCTCTTGCGGGGCCTGCGAACCGGCAGGGAAGGATCGCGGCGGATCATATCTGCGGGCGAAACAGCGCTTATCGCGGCGCGCAGGGCTCCTCCATCATCAGGCTGTTTGAGATGACCGCCGCGTCCACGGGAGTGAATGAAAAGCAGGCCAAAGCGCTTGGCCTGGATTATGACAGGGTGATCACCTTTTCCCCCAGCCATGCCGGCTATTATCCCGGAGCGCAGAATATGACCATCAAAACGCTGTTTGAACGCTCCACGGGAAGGCTCCTCGGCGCGCAGATCGTGGGCTTTGACGGCGCGGACAAGCGGATCGACGTGCTGGCCTGCGCCATGCGCGCCGGCCTGACGGGAGAAGAGCTGCAGGAGATGGATCTGGCCTATGCGCCGCCCTACTCTTCGGCGAAGGATCCGGTGAATATGGCCGGGTATGTGATCGGGAACGTCCGCAGCGGCCTGGTGGAGCAGTATCACTGGGAGGAAGCGGATGGACTTGCGGAAAGAGAGGATGTGATCCTTCTGGATGTGCGGACAGAGGCGGAATACCGGAACGGACATATCCCCGGCGCTGTCAACATTCCTCTGGATGAACTGAGAGGGCGGCTGGAAGAACTGGACCGGGAAAAGACGCTCTATGTGAACTGCCAGAGCGGGCTGAGAAGCTACCTTGCCTGCCGCATCCTGTCCCAGAACGGCTTTTCCTGCAGAAATCTGTCCGGCGGCTACCGCTTCTATGAATATGTGAAAAAGGACCGCGCATTCGACGCGTCTCCCGCCGGCCCCTGCGGCGTGCCGCTTCAGAAAGGCTGAAATGCGCCGGCCCCTGCGGCGTGGCGCTTCAGAAGACCTGAAGTCCCGCCGCCGTCTGGCGGACGGCGTCCAGAAAGGCGCTTTCCGTCCGCGTCAGTCTGGCGTCCTCCGGGAAAATGACGGCATCCGTCATTTTCGGGGCGGCGTATTTTTTCTGAACCAGGCGGTACTCCTTCAGGGAGGAGTCCGGAAGGGGGGAGGTGAAGGCAAAGGCCCCGGGAATGCGGGAGAGCAGGGAACACAGGCTTCCGCTTTCCCGCAGCCGGATGGTGTTCGCGCAGAAACCGGAGGGCAGAGGCTCGTTCAGATATATGGCCAGGGAATCCTCCTCACAGAGGATCTCCACCGACCGGCTCAGCATTTCCGCGGTGAGGACGGAGGTGGCCGCAAGGGCGTGCCGCTCCGACATGACCACAGCCTGTTCAAAATGGAAGATGGTTTCACAGGAAAGCGCTTTCCTTTTTAATAAGGAGAGGACAGCCTTTTCACAGCGGTCCGGAAAACGGATGACGGCGAGGGGGACGCTGCGCTGACAGACCGCCTGGACGGCGTCCATGGTTCCGGTTTCCCGGTAATCCGCGGAAAGGGTTCTTCCCTTTGCCTGTCTGGAGAGAAAAGAGGAAAAGGCGGCGCGGATATACTCCGCTCCGGGAACGCAGATCTGAAGCGAGAGGCTGGATTGCTCCTCTCTGGAGCAGAAATGCTCCAGCGCCTGATACTGCTGCACCGCCTTTTTGGCAAGCTGCAGGAATTCCCTTCCCCTGTCCGTTGGAACCACTCCGCGGGAGCTTCTGGTGAAAATGGAGAAGCCCACCTCTTCTTCCAGCTCCCGGATGTCCCGACTCAGATTCGGCTGGCTGATAAAAAGCTGTTTGGCCGCTCCCGTGATGGAGCGGCTTTTTTCCACTTCCAGGGCATAACGGAGAATGTTGAGATTCATGGACGGAGGTTCCTTTCTGATAAAAGGGATGTATTTCATTTTGTACATTGTATACAAAATGTATCCGGTTCTGAACAATTCTGCAGAACCCGCTTTTATATTAGCTTTTCCGGCGGCAGAATGCAAGCTTTAATATCAAAATATATATGAAAACCATACTAAAAAGGTATGCCCATAATGACGAATCAGGATGTATAATATTGAGTATCAATAAGATAAATTTTTAACAGCCCTGAAGGGGAACCTGAAGGGCTGAAAAAAATGACTATCTATAAGGATAAGAAAGGAAGGTTTTTATGGCAAGGAAAATGAAAACCATGGATGGTAACCATGCAGCGGCGCATGCGTCCTACGCATTTACCGATGTAGCGGCGATCTATCCCATCACCCCTTCATCCCCGATGGCGGAAGCCACCGATGAGTGGGCGACAGCAGACAGAAAGAACATGTTCGGACAGACCGTAAAGATTACGGAGATGCAGTCCGAAGCCGGTGCGGCTGGCGCCGTTCACGGTTCCCTGGCAGCAGGCGCTCTGACGACCACCTACACGGCGTCCCAGGGTCTGCTTCTGATGATCCCCAACCTCTACAAGATCGCGGGCGAGCAGCTTCCCGGCGTGTTCAACGTTTCCGCGAGAGCGATCGCTTCCCACGCGCTGAGCATTTTCGGAGATCATTCCGACGTATATGCCTGCCGTCAGACCGGTGTTGCCATGCTCTGCGAAAGCAGCGTGCAGGAGGTTATGGACCTGACCCCCGTGGCTCATCTTGCCGCGATCAAGGGAAGCCTTCCGTTCATCAACTTCTTCGACGGATTCCGTACCTCCCATGAGATCCAGAAGATCGAGACCTGGGACTATGAGGATCTGAAGGATATGGCGGATCTGGACGCCATCGACGCGTTCCGTAAGCGCGCCCTGAATCCCAACCATCCCTGCCAGAGAGGTTCCGCTCAGAACCCGGATATCTTCTTCCAGGCAAGAGAGGCCAGCAACCCTTACTATGACGCTCTTCCCGGAATCGTTCAGATGTACATGGACAAGGTGAACGAGAAGATCGGCACGGATTACAAGCTGTTCAACTACTATGGAGCCGCTGACGCCGAGCATGTGATCGTAGCCATGGGTTCCGTAAACGATACCATCGAAGAAACCATCGACTATCTGGTTAAGACCGAGAACGCCAAGGTCGGCGTTGTGAAGGTTCGTCTGTACAGACCTTTCTGCGCACAGGCCCTGATCGACGCGATCCCTGAGACCGTGAAGAAGATCACCGTTCTGGACAGAACGAAGGAGCCCGGCGCACAGGGCGAGCCTCTGTACCTGGATGTGGTTGCAGCTCTGAAGGGAAGCAGGTTCGATGCGGTTCCGATCTTCACCGGACGTTACGGACTGGGTTCCAAGGACACCACTCCCGCGCAGATCGTTGCCGTTTACAACAACGATGAGAAGCAGAAGTTCACCATCGGTATCGAAGACGATGTGACCAACCTGTCCCTGAAGCTTGGGCCGGAACTGGTTACCACTCCCGAAGGAACCACGAACTGCAAGTTCTGGGGCCTGGGCGCTGACGGTACGGTCGGAGCGAACAAGAACTCCATCAAGATCATCGGCGACAACACCGACATGTATGCACAGGCATACTTTGACTATGACTCCAAGAAGTCCGGCGGTGTGACCATGTCCCACCTGCGTTTCGGACATAAGAAGATCAAATCCACATACCTGATCCGTCAGGCGAACTTCGTTGCCTGCCACAATCCTGCCTATGTACGCAAGTACAACATGGTTCAGGAGCTGGTTGACGGAGGAACCTTCCTTCTGAACTGCGCATGGACGCATGAAGAGCTGGACAAGCACCTGCCGGGCCAGATGAAGAAGTACATCGCTGACCACAATATCAACTTCTACACCATCGACGGCGTGAAGATCGGTATTGAGACCGGCATGGGACCGACCCGTATCAACACCATCCTTCAGTCCGCATTCTTCACCCTGACGGGCATCATTCCCGCAGAGAAGGCCAACGAGCTGATGAAGGCTGCCGCTCAGGCGACCTACGGACGCAAGGGCCAGGATGTGGTTGAGAAGAACTGGGCAGCCATCGACGCGGGCGCGAAGGGAATCGTGAAGGTTGAGGTTCCCGAGAGCTGGAAGAACTGCGAAGACGAGGGCCTGGATTATGCGGTTGTTACCGAGGGAAGAAAGGACGTTGTGGACTTCGTCAACAACATCCAGACCAAGGTAAGCGCACAGGAAGGAAACACCCTGCCTGTATCCGCGTTCAAGGATTATGTGGACGGCTCCACTCCTTCCGGAAGCTCCGCTTACGAGAAGAGAGGCATCGCCGTAAACGTACCTTCCTGGGATTCCACGAAGTGTATCCAGTGTAACTTCTGCTCCTATGTATGTCCTCATGCGGTTATCCGCCCTGTGGTAATGACCGAGGAAGAGGCTGCAAAGGCTCCGGAAGGAACCGCCGCTCTGAATATGACCGGAATGCCCGGCATGAAGTTCGCGGTTTCCGTATCCGTTCTTGACTGTACCGGATGCGGCTCCTGCGCAAACGTATGTCCCGGCATGAAGGGCGAGAAGGCTCTTACCATGCAGCCTCTCGATACCCAGCTTGACAAGGAAGCGCTGTTCACCTACGGACGTTCCCTTCCTGAGAAGCCTGAAGTGCTTGAGAAGTTCAAGGAGACCACCGTTAAGGGATCTCAGTTCAAGCAGCCTCTGCTTGAGTTCTCCGGCGCATGCGCGGGCTGCGGCGAGACTCCTTACGCGAAGCTGATCACTCAGCTGTTCGGCGACAGGATGTACATTGCCAACGCGACCGGCTGCTCCTCCATCTGGGGCAACTCTTCACCGAGCACTCCTTATACCGTGAACAAGGCCGGCAGAGGTCCTGCATGGGATAACTCCCTGTTCGAGGACAACGCCGAGTTCGGTATGGGTATGCTGCTTGCTCAGAACGCTCTGAGAGGCGGACTGAAGGAGAAGGTGGAAAGCGTTCTTGCGAACACCGCCGACGATGCGGTTAAGGCTGCCTGCCAGGAATACCTGGATACCTATAACAGCGGCGTGACCAACGGAGCAGCTACCGACAAGCTGGTTGCCGTTCTGGAAGGTCAGGACTGCGACGTATGCAGAGACATCGTGAAGAATAAGGATTTCCTGTCCAAGAAGTCCCAGTGGATCTTCGGCGGAGACGGATGGGCCTATGATATCGGCTTCGGCGGCGTGGACCATGTTCTTGCCAGCGGCCAGGATATCAACGTGATGGTATTCAATACCGAGGTTTACTCCAACACCGGCGGACAGGCTTCCAAGGCTACCCCTACCGGCGCGGTCGCTCAGTTCGCTGCCGGCGGAAAAGAGACCAAGCAGAAGGATCTGGCAAGCATCGCCATGAGCTATGGCTACGTATACGTGGCTCAGATCGCAATGGGCGCCGACTACAACCAGACCGTAAAGGCCATCGCGGAGGCTGAGGCTTATCCGGGACCTTCCCTGATTATCGCTTACGCTCCTTGTATCAACCATGGTATCAAGAAGGGCATGAGCAAGGCTCAGACCGAAGAGAAGCTGGCTGTGGAGTCCGGATACTGGCATATGTTCCGCTTCAATCCTGCTGCTGAGAAGAAGTTCGTTGTGGACAGCAAGGCTCCTACCAAGGACTTCAAGGAGTTCATCGGCGGCGAGGTAAGATATGCTTCCCTTGCTCTGAAGGATAAGGAGAAGGCTGCGAGACTGCAGGCTCAGGCGGAAGAGAACGCGAAGGAAAGATATGATTATCTGCAGAAGCTGCAGGTTCTCTACGGAGATAACTAATTAAACTACGCCGGGTAAAGCCGGAGACGCCCGAAGGGGCGTCCCGGTTTTGCGGCTGGCGCCGTAAATTGTGCGGAAAGCCTTTTTCGCACAGGACTGAAAGCCGGCCGCTGGGAACGTCTCAACGCCGGCTTTTTGTACGACAGGAAAGAGGATAAATACAAAATATGTCTAGAGTATCTGATGATGCCACCATTTTGAAGATCAAGCATGAAGTGCTTACGGAAGTGGCGAAGCTGGCTTTTGCCGGCGAGCTGGAAGAGAAAAAAGAGAATATCCCCTTTGATATGATTCCGGGCCCCACTGCCCGTTTCCGCTGCTGTATTTACAAAGAGCGCGAGATTATCAGACAGAGAGTAAGACTGGCGGAGGGAAAGTGCCCGGGCAATAAGGAAAGCGAAAATGTGGTTCAGGTGATCAACTCGGCCTGTGAGGAATGTCCCATCTCCTCCGGCTATGTGGTAACCGACCTCTGCCAGGGATGTCTGGCAAAATCCTGTAAGCAGGCGTGCAATTTCGGGGCGATCACCGTTGGAAACGGCCGTTCCTACATTGATCCTGCCAAGTGTAAATCCTGCGGAAAGTGTGCGGAAGCCTGCGCTTATTCCGCCATCGTGAAGATCCAGAGGCCCTGCATGAAGAGCTGTCCTGTAGGCGCCATGGAGATGGATGAGAACGGCGTATGCCAGATCGACGACGAGAAGTGCATCCGCTGCGGACAGTGCATCCATGCCTGCCCGTTCGGTGCGGTTGCTTCCAAGGCAGATGTGGTGGATGTGGTAAACGCGATCCGCAGCGGCAAGAAGGTAGTCGCCATGCTGGCTCCTGCGGGAGAAGGCCAGTTTGGCCCCGATATCACCATGGCGAGCTGGCGGACGGCCATGAAGAAGGTCGGCTTTGCCGATTTCGTTGAGGTAGGACTCGGCGGAGACCTGACCGCTGCCTTTGAGGCGGAAGAATGGGCGGAGGGCTTTAAGGAAGGCAAGAAGATGACCACCTCCTGCTGCCCTGCTTTTGTGAACTATATCCGCAAGCATTTCCCTGAGGTTGCGGGAAATATTTCCACCACCGTATCTCCCATGTGCGCGGTTTCCAGGATGCTGAAGGCGAAGGATCCCGAGACGGTCACTGTATTTGTGGGTCCCTGTATTGCCAAGAAGTCCGAGGCGCATGAGCACGGCATCGAGGGCAATGCGGATTATGTTCTGACCTTCGGCGAGATCCGTGCGATCATGCGTGCGAAGGGCGTGGAGCTTGAACCGGAAGCGAACACCAGCCAGGAAGCGAGCGTCTACGGAAAGCGTTTCGGCAATGGCGGCGGCGTGACGGAGGCTGTTCTGGAATGCCTGAAGGAGACCGGAGAGAACACCGATATCAAGGTGGCCAGATGCAGCGGCATTGCGGAATGCAAGAAGGCTCTGACGCTCCTGAAGATCGGCAGACTGCCTGAGGACTTCATCGAGGGCATGATCTGTGAGGGCGGCTGTGTGGGCGGCCCCAGCCATCACAAGTCCGCGCAGGCGGCAAAGAAGGATCGTGACAAGCTGATCGGCGAAGCCGACAAGAGAGGCGTGCACGAGAATCTGAGCAATTACGATCTGGATTCCTTCTCCATGCATCGTTGAGGCATGCATCGCTGAGGCATGCAGCAACGATGCATACGCCGCTGAGAGCTTCGGCCGTCAGCGGATGAACAGCAGTAAAAAAGGCGTTTCCCGCCAGGGGTACTCCCGGCGGGAAGCGCTTTTTTCCGGCCGGCAATTTTTAGAAAGAAATTGGCAATTTATGAAATTGTGCCGGATGCTGAAAATATGGTATGGTAAATATGTCTATCGACCGGACAGGACTGTAAAAAGGAGGGGTACAGGATGACAAACAGAGAAAGGGCGATGAATGTTCTGCATTACAGGCGGACGGACCGGCTTCCGGCAGTTCATTTCGGATATTGGGGGGAACTGCTGCAGGAATGGGCTCAGCAAAAGAAGATCCCGCCGGAGCTTGCGGAGAAAAATTATGACGGGAGTGAAAAGGACAGGCAGCTGGACGAGCTGATCGGCTGGGACTTTAACTGGGCTACAAAGGCCGGAATGGAGAGGGGGCTTTACCCGGCCTTTGAGTATAAGGTCCTTGAGGAGCTTCCGGACGGAACCTGCCGGATCCAGAACAGAGAAGGACTGATCGAGAGGATCAAGCCGGGGATCGAATCCATTCCTTCTGAGGATGATTATCAGCTGAAGGACAGGGAGGCCTTCGATACGCTTTATAAGCCCAGGATGCAGTATTCGCCGGATCGAATTGACTTCAATTACTTCAGGAATTTTAATGAAACCAGGCTGATGGACAGGCCGGTAGGGCTGGAAGTGGGAAGCGTGCTGGGGGATATCCGGAACATGACTTCCGTGGTCGGCATGAGCTACCTGATTTATGATGAGGATGAGGAGCTGTTCGGGGATATTGTGGATACCTATGCGGATATGCAGTATCAATGCGTGAAGGCTGTCCTGGAAACGGGAGCAAGATTTGATTTCGCTCATTTTTGGGAAGATATCTGTTATAAGAACGGGCCGCTGATCTCCCCGGAGCTTTTCCGGAAGCTGTGTGCGAAGCATTATCAGAAAAGAACGGAGCTGTGCCGTAAATACGGGATCGACATCATTTCCCTGGACTGTGACGGAGTCGTGGAAAGTCTGCTTCCCATCTGGTTTGAAAACGGCGTGAATACGATGTTTCCCATTGAGGTGGGAGGCTGGGGAGACCAGTTTGAAAAGGCGAGAAAGAAATACGGAGAAGGACTTCTCGGCGTGGGCGGTATGGATAAAACGGCGCTCCGGAAGGATAAAGAAGCAGTGGACCGCGAGATTGAGCGCATGAAGCGGCTGGCATCCCTGGGTGGATTCATCCCCTGCCCGGATCACAGGCTTATGCCCGGTACAAAATTTGAACTGGTGCAGTATTATGCGGAACAGATCAAAGAGATCCGGATATAGGACCGACGCACAGGCCAGGAGATACAAAATCGGAAGGAAGAAGCCTCTTTACATCCGCGGGGAAATATTTTAGAATACAGCTTAAAAGCGCAAAAAGCGATGTCGGGAAAGGACAGGAATGTGAAAGAAAAGAAAACTGCGGCGGGGATCCTGCTGTTTGTTCTGGCGGCCGCCATGGCCGTATTCAGCCTCAGCCTGTGCGGCTCGGAGGATATCTGGTATGATGAGCTGTTTACCATGAGCTTTGTCCGTCAGCCTGTGGGAAGGCTTCTGGAGCTCGCTGCGCAGGACGTGCATCCGCCGCTGTATTATCTGATCGTGAAAGCGGTTCTGGAATGCGTCCGGCTGGTCAGGCCGGCGGTAAACGAGGTGGCTGCAGCCAAGATTGTCTCTGTGCTTCCTTATCTGGGACTTCTGGCCTATTCCGCCGTTCTGGTCCGCAAAAGGGACGGCTGGCTGTGCGCGGGGCTGTTTGCCTTCTGCCTGCTTTCCATGCCGCAGCTGTCCAATTATACCACGGAGATCCGGATGTACGGCTGGGCGCTTTTTTTTCTGACCGCAGCGTTCCTGCATGTGCGGGAGATCCTTTTGACCGGAAAGAGGCTGCACTGGGCGGCTTTCTGGCTTTATGGGATCTGTGCGGCCTATACCCACTATTTTGCCGCCGTTTCGGCGTTCTTTCTTTATCTCTCCCTGGCTGGCCTGCTTCTGTGGAAGCGTAAGAAGGAAGGCGGCCCCGCGGGAAACGGAGCTTTTCTGCGGACATCTGCGCCCTGGCTGGCCTGCGCAGCGCTGTCCGTACTGGCTTATCTTCCCTGGCTTCCCAGCGCCATAAGGCAGGTATCGGCGGTAAGGGAGGATTACTGGATCCTTCCGCTGGAATGGAGCTGCTTCGGCGGATGCGTAAAATTTGTCCTGAAGCCCTCTACCGGATATCAGCTGCCGGACTATGCGCTGGCGGTGCTGCTCTTCGGAAGTCTTCTGCTGCTTCTGGTCCGGGCGTTTGTGAACCGGAAAAAGGAGGCGGCTTTCTGGCAGGATGCGGGATACGCTTCCTGCGGCATCTGGGTGCTTGCCGGGACCGCCCTGTTCGGGATCGCCGTTTCCTTCCTGATGCGTCCCGTGTTTGTGTACCGTTATATGCTCCCGGCTCTGGGCGGATTCTGGTTCTGCTTCGCCTGGTTCGTCAGCGGAGGCAGGGCGGCAGAAAAAGAGGTGCATACCGCTTTCGGCTGGAAGGCCGTACGGATCGTTTCCCTGTTTCTGCTGCTTGCGGTCGGCCTGATGGATTACCGCTCCTTTGCGCAGGGAGAGCTTCTGAAAAGCGAACAGATGGAGCGGACGCTGCAGGCCTTTGACGGGCTGGGAGAGGACAGTGTGGTGCTGTTCAATTTTGACCAGGTACAGGCGGTGGCGGGGTATTATCTGGACCGGGAAACCTGGCTGTACGGGGATGAGCCGGAGGCGCTGATCGCAAAGATGCTTCCGCAGACAAAGGCGGGAGGCGATGCGCAGTGGGTGGAGAAGCTTCTGGAGGAAGGCCGGACGGTCTGGTTCGTGGGAAGCAATCTGGCGCGGGAGACCGTGCTTGCACAGTGGAAAGAGAGGGGGATCGTTCCGGCGGAGACGGTGGACAGCCTTCTGCTGGAGCGTTACTGGTTTAATCTGTACCGGCTGACACTGGCCGGATAGCGGAAGAATGGAGGAGATTATGAAAAAAAGAAATCTGATGACAGCTGGAGCCGCATGGCTTCTCGCGCTCTCTTTGGCCGCCTGCTCTGCAGCGGCGCCGCAGAATACGGCGCCGGAGACCGCCGCGGAAACGGAAAGCGCGGCCGCGCAGACGGTCTCTGAAACGGAAAGCATGACGCCGGAGACCGCCGCGGAAACGGAAAGCGAGACAGAAACCGCCGAAAGCCCGGAGACGGAAGAAAGCGGAACGCAGACGCTTCCGGCCCAGGACCGGGCCGGAAAGCCCATCACCGTTCCGGAGGAGGTGAATACCATCATTTCCCTGGCGCCCGCGACCACACAGATCCTGTGCGATCTTGGACTTGCTGATAAAATCGTGGCGGTGGACAGCAACTCTCCCATGTATGCGGCGCAGCTGAGCGCGGATGTGCTTCAGTTCAACATGATGGAGCCGGATCTGGAGCAGATCATGGCTGCAGAAGCGGATATTGTGTTTGTCAGCACCATGAGCAGCCAGGGCGGAGACGATGTGTTCCAGCCCGTACGGGATGCCGGCGTGTGCGTGGCGGAGATTCCCACCTCCAATTCCATCGAGGATGTGAAGAAGGACGTGCAGTTCGTGGCGGACTGCGTCGGCATGTCCGCGGAAGGAAAAGCGCTGGTGGATGGGATGGATGCGGTGATCGGCGAGGTGAGCGCCATCGGAGAGAATATTTCCGACCGGAAAACCGTTCTGTTTGAGATCTCCCCAGCGCCCTATCTGTACAGCTTCGGCACGGGCGTATACCTGAATGAAATGATCGATCTGATCGGAGCGAAGAATGTTCTTGCCGATCAGGAGGGCTGGCTTTCCGTGACGGAGGAGAGCGCCGTCGCGGCCAATCCGGATGTGATCCTGACCAGCGACAACTTCTCCAACGAGGATCCGGTCGCGGAGATCCTGGGCCGGGAAGGCTGGCAGAATGTGACGGCGGTGATGGAAGGACAGGTCGCCTACATCGATAATGCGGCGAGCAGCCTGCCCAATCATCATATCGTGGATGCGCTGGTTGAGATGGCGAAGGCCATTTATCCGGATGAGTATGCGGGACTGGAATAAAAGAAAAAAACAAGTGAATAAAAAGAGAAGGCTTTTTCTGCTCCTGCTGACCTGCCTGCTGACGCTGGCGGCCGGAGCGGGGGTGGGAAGCGTGGCGATCTCTCCCGCGGATATCCTGGCGATTCTGGGGAACCGCCTGTTTTCTCTGCCGCTGCCGGAGGATATTTCACCCAATCAGGTGTCCATTCTCTGGACGCTGCGGCTGCCGCGCTGCCTGTGCGCTTTCCTGGTGGGAGGCGCGCTGGCAGCCAGCGGTACGGTGATGCAGTCCGTGCTGAGGAATCCCCTGGCGAGCAGCTACACGCTCGGAGTTTCCTCCGGCGCTTCTCTGGGAGCCGCGATCGTGATCGTGACCGGCCTTACGCTTCCTTTTGCCGGCTTTCTGACCCTGCCCCTGGCAGGATTTGTGTTCGGCCTGGGAACGGTGTTTGCCGTGATCGCCTTTGCCTCCCGTATGGACAGAGGGCTTCAGAATCAGACCATCATCCTGACCGGCATGGTATTTTCTCTGTTTGTGAACGCCCTGCTGACGCTTTTGAGCGTTCTGGAGCAGAACTACATGCAGCAGCTCCTTCTGTGGCAGATGGGAAGCTTTTCCGGAAGAAGCTGGCAGGAGGCGGGGATCCTGCTGGCCGTCCTTCTTCCCGGCGTTCTGTATCTGTGCCTGTTTTCCAGACAGATGGATATGATGACCTTCGGCGAAGAGGCCGCGAGGACCATGGGCGTGGATACGAAGCGCGTGAAGCTGAAGCTGATCGTGGCGGCGTCGCTGCTGACGGGAACGGCGGTCTGCTTTACGGGGACCATCGGCTTCATCGATCTGATCGCGCCTCATGTGGCGAGACGGGTGTTCGGCCCGGCGCACCGGTATGCGCTTCCGGTTTCCGTTCTGTTCGGAGGAGCCTTTATGGTGCTTTCGGATCTGGCGGCAAGAACGGTGATGTCCCCCACGGAGCTTCCCGTGGGAGCGGTGACCGCGCTGATCGGCGCGCCCTTTTTTGCCTGGGTGTATTTTAAGGGGAGAGGCCATGAAAAGTGAAGAGAGGAAGGACGGCGTTTTGGCGCTTGAGCTTGCCGGCGTAACGGCAGGCTACGGGCAGGAGCCGGTATTGAAAAACATCTCCCTTTCCGTGCAGGAAGGGCAGCGGCTTGCGGTCCTGGGCCGAAACGGGAGCGGGAAGACCACGCTGTTAAGAGTGATTGCGGGACTCCTTCCCTGCAGCGGCCGGGTGCGCATCTGCGGCGCGGACGCGCGGGAACTGAAGCGGGAGGAGCTGGCCAGACGGGTGGCGATGATGAGCCAGTTTGCGGGCGCGTCCCTTCCCTATACGGTGGAGGAGACCGTCCGGATGGGGAGATACGTCCATCAGCGGTCCGGTTTCTTTTCCGGCATGTTCTCCGGCTTCCTTTCCGGCACGCAGGAAAAAGACAGGGAGGTGACGGACGCCTGCATCCGTGCCGCCGGTCTCTGGGAGAAACGAAGCAGCCTGGTGACGGAGCTTTCCGGAGGCCAGCTTCAGCGGGTATTTCTGGCAAGAGCCCTGGCGCAGGAGCCGCTGGTCATGCTGCTGGACGAGCCGACAAGCCATATGGATCTGAAATATCAGACCGGACTGGTGGATTATCTGAAGAAATGGGGGGAGGAAACCGGCCATACGGTGGTCGGGGTTCTTCATGATATCAGCCTGGCGCTCCGCCTCGCGGACAGGTTTTGTTTTCTGAAGGACGGACAGGTGCTGGCCTGCGGAGACGCCTCTGTCATCACCCCGGAGCTTCTGGAGGAAACCTATGAAATGGATGTGGCGGCATGGATGAAAGAGTCCGCCGGAAGAATGGAGGAGATCCTCAATGGAAAACATTTACCGCAGTCCTGATGAAGCCTATCCCTTCCTTGCGGATGAACCGCAGGACCTGCGCTGTGATTTTGAACTTCTGACAGACGAGCTGGCCAGCCTGACCGGACTTCTGGCAGCAAAAACGGAGGAGCCTGCGCTGAGAGAAGAGCTTCTGTGGCTGGACGAGATGATCTATCATGCCAATCCCACGCTTCGGACGCGGTTCACCCTGAAGCCGGAGGAGGTGGAGGCGCTGAGAGAACGGACGGAGCTTCTGATGCGTGAAGCGGCAGGAACGGTACATCGTTTTGTGCTGCCGCAGGGCTGTGAGACGGCGGCGCTCGCCCATGTGCTGCGCGTGAAGGCAAAAGTGCTGGTGCGGCTTTTGTACCGCCATATTCATCAGGGACATGCGACGCCGGAGGGACTGATCGATTTCTGCAATCTGCTTTCCGGTTATTTTTTCGGACTGGCTCTGAAGTTTAACCGGAACGCCAGAGTGGAGGAAGAGGATTTCGTCAGCCGCAATTACTGAGCGGTCGGGCGGCTGCTTCCCGTAATTCCGGTTTTCAAACGAATCCGATTCAAAAAGGACGCATAATCTGCCCCGGAAACAGACAGAATAAGTCTGTACCCAGATTCTCCGGGATCTGGAGCAAAAAAATGAAGAGCAGGAGGCAGAAAAATGGCGGAATTGAAATGCGCGGTAGACAGTTGTACCTACAACAGCGACAGATTATGCTGCAAGGGCGATATCCTGGTTGGCGGCAAGAATGCCAGAAAGGAGCAGGATACCTGCTGCGAGAGCTTTCAGAAGAGAAAAGAGGGGCAGGCGTCCAATTCCATGAATCCGACAGGAATGATTTCCATCGACTGTCAGGCGGTCAAATGTGTCTATAACACGGATCACAGATGTTCGGCGGAGCGGGTGGATATCAGAGGCTGCGGAGCGGACAACTGCAGAGAAACCATCTGCGCGACCTTCCGGGAAAGGTAGGAGCGTGCGGGAGGAGGGAGAACGGCCGGACCGTTCTCCTTTTCTCTGAACAGTAACACAAAAAGCCCCGGAAATCAGAAAATCAGAAAACAGAAAAAAACAGATTGACACAACGGGATTCCTGTGCTATTCTCTTTAAGTACGCAGGTACAGAACAGCGGCTGATGTTTTGAGAATCAGCCGTCCTCATACAAAAACAAGCAGAGTGTCCGCTCTCACCCTATGGCGACAGTGCTGATAGGCGTTCATCCATGACAGACCGGAAGCGTTTTCCGGTTGATCTTTGAGTGGCGGAGAGCATTGCTTTCCGTTTTTTTGTGCGGCAGAACCGGCAGGCGGCCGGCAAGCCCGCATGAGAGGAGTTTTGGCCGGCGGAGCGGGAGTTACTGTAACAGGCGGACAGGAGTCCGCATCCGGCGCCGGAAACAGGAACCGGATTTCTTAGGAGGGTAAGACAATTAGCGAGTTATTTATCAACGAACAGATCAGAGACAGGGAAGTGCGTTTGATCGGAGCGGACGGCGCTCAGATGGGGATCATGTCCGCAAGGGACGCCCTGAAGATCGCGGAGGAGGCCGGACTGGATCTGGTGAAGATCGCTCCTACGGCAAAGCCTCCGGTCTGTAAGATCGTGGACTACGGCAAGTACCGGTATGAGCTTTCCCGCAAGGAGAAGGAAGCGAAGAAGAAACAGCGCACCATCGAGATCAAGGAGATCCGCATGTCTCCCAACATCGATACCAACGACCTGAACACGAAGGTCAGCGCGGCGAGAAAGTTCCTGACGAAGGGAAATAAGGTGAAGGTGACCCTGCGCTTCCGCGGCCGCGAGATGGCGCATATGCAGACCACCAAACATATTCTGGACGATTTTGCCAAAATGCTTTCCGATATCGCGGTGGTTGAGAAGGCCCCCAAGGTGGAAGGCCGCACCATGACCATGTTTTTAACTGAAAAACGTTAACACGTACAGTTAAAATAGATTTTGAGAAATGAGCAGAGGAGGATTTTGTCATGCCGAAAATGAAGACAAGCAGGTCAGCAGCGAAGCGTTTTAAGGTGACCGGAACGGGTAAATTAAAGAGAGCGAAAGCTTACAAGAGCCATATCTTAACGAAGAAATCCACGAAGAGAAAGAGGAATCTCAGACAGGCGGCGATTACGGACGCTACCAATGTTAAGAATATGAAGAAGATTTTACCGTATTTATAATTCGTAAGGAGGAGTTAAAGAGATGGCAAGAATCAAAGGCGGCATGAATGCCAGAAGAAAACATAATAAAGTATTAAAGCTTGCGAAGGGCTACAGAGGAGCGAGATCCAAGCAGTACAGGATTGCGAAGCAGTCTGTGATGAGAGCGCTTGCTTCTTCCTATGCGGGACGCAAGGAGAAGAAGCGTCAGTTCAGACAGCTCTGGATCGCCCGTATCAATGCTGCGGCCAGACTGAACGGCCTGTCCTACAGCAGGTTCATGCACGGACTGAAGCTGGCTGAGGTGGACATCAACAGAAAGATGCTGGCTGAGATGGCAGTGAACGACGCGGAAGGTTTTGCAGCGCTGGCCGAGATCGCGAAGTCCAAAATCGCATAAGAGACCAGAAAAATCAGGGGTTCCGGAAACGGAACTCCTTTTTTGTGAAAGCCCTGGACGGCGTCGATACAGACAGGCATGCAGGCATGCCCGTCTGTATCGACATCGGCCAGGCAAGGGGACGTGAGCAGGAAGGGCGACAGCCCGGATTGCGAATGCCTCCGGCGATTGCGGAACGACGAAGGCGTGGACCAATCGGCTTTCACAGTCACAAGATTGTATAAAAGGGACGGATATCGGCGAGGTATCCGGCAGCGGGAAAGGAGTTTGACATGAATCAGAAAAAATCGGGCAATGAGGGAAAGAAACCGCTCCGCTGGTGTGCGATCGGAGATTCCTTCACCTATCTGAACGATCATCCGGAGGAGACCGGGTATCGTGTGACGGAAGGGTATATCAGCAGAACCCGCAGAAAGACGGGAGCTTTTTCCGTGATCAATCTGGGAAAAAACGGGTCCGCAACACCGGACTGGCTGGAGGAGAAATTCCCCGAGGCGGAGCTGTATACAGTCCTGCTGGGAACGAACGACTGGCACAGAGGCGTTCCGCTGGGAACGCAGGAGGATTTTGAGGCGAAGAAAGAAGGCTCCATTCTGGGGAATCTTTCCGTTATTCTGGAGCATATCAGGCAGGCCGGTCCGGAAGGGAAGATCATTGTAATGAATCCGGTGGAAAGAGGAGATTTCGTATATATCCTGGATCCGCTGAACCATGCGCACGGAAGCTATGCGCCGGATCAGGGGCAGATGCTGTGCGACATAGCGGAAGGGATCCGGAATGCCTGTGAGAGCGCGGGGATCCCCTTCCTAGATCTGCACGGCCTTTCCGGCTTTGCGCCGGAAACGGCAGTGCGCTTTAAACGGGTAAAAACGGCGGAGGGCTACCGAGAGCTACCCTGGCCCGCCTATATTGACGTGCCGGTCGATTATGAAAACGATGATTATCCTTATCCGCCGGAGGCCGCCGACTACACCTACGACGGTCTTCACCCTTCAGATAAGGGAAACGAGGCCATCGCCTGCCTGCTGGCGGAAAAGATCAGAGAGGTTCTGCAGCTGTAAACCGCTCCTGCCGCCGGCCGGACGGGCAGCCGGTTTCTCTGCCGCCGCTCTGACGGAAAGCATACCGCCGCCGGCCCGGCGGCGGCCGGTTTCTCTGCCGCCGCCTGGCCGGAAAGCATACCGCCGCAGATCCGGCGGCGGCCTCTCAACGTCATGCGTGCGGTATGTCCGTGAATTCGCTGATTTCCCGGCTGACGGTGCACAGGTCGTCCACGGACAGCTCATGCAGGTCGGCGTGTCCGGTGATCCGGGCGAACATCTTCAGCTCCGATAAGGAGACGTTCAGGAAGTTGGCGACCCGTGCCGCCGCGGCGTCCTGGTTCAGGCGCTTCCGCAGCTCTTCATCCTGGGTGGCAATTCCCATGGGGCACATGCCGGTTCCGCAGATCTTATACTGCTGACAGGCCATGGCGATCAGCGGAGCGCTCGCTACGGCGACGGCGTCCGCGCCCATGGCGATGGCCTTGGCGAAATCAGAGGAGACCCGCAGTCCGCCGGTGATGATCAGGCTGATGTCAGAGCCGATGCTGTCCAGATACTTTCTGGCGCGGTGCAGGGCGTAGATGGTGGGAACGCTGGCGGAGTCACGCAAAAGCTGAGGAGAAGAACCCGTCGCCCCTCCGCGTCCGTCGATGGTGACGAAATCCGGCTCCGCGTAAGCGCAGAAGGCCAGATCCCTTTCAATCCGTCCGGCTGCGATCTTGATGCCGATGGGGCGTCCCCCGGAGGCCATCCTAAGCTGGCTGACGAGCGCTTTCATATCTTCTTTTGTCTCAATGCCGGGAAAGCGGGAGGGAGCGATCACATCCCTGCCCATGGGCTTGTTCCGGATCCGGCTGATCTCCTCCGTCACCTTTTCTCCGGGCAGATGGCCGCCCATGCCTGGCTTGGTGCCCTGCCCGATCTTGATCTCAATGGCGTCCGCGTTTTGCAGATTTTCCGGCGTCACGCTGTAGAGATTTCCCACATATTCAAAGATATATTTGTCCGCGGCCTGCATTTCCTCCGGAAGGATTCCGCCTTCTCCGGAGCACATGGCGCTGCGGGCCATGGCGGAGCCGCGGGCCAGAGAAACCTTGGCCTCTCTGGAAAGCGCGCCGAAGGACATGTGTGAGATATACACCGGATTTTCCAGAATGAGAGGCTTCGCGGCGCGCGGGCCGATCACGGTGGTGGTGCGCACTTCGGCGTCCTCGTCCAGAGGCATGGGATCCAGCTGAGCTCCCAGGATCAGGATGTCGTCCCAGCCCGGCATGGGAAGCGAGGTCCCCATGGCCGCGGAAATGCTCTTTCCCGTCACGGCCATTTCATGGATCTCCTTCATGTACCGGCAGGAGGGATCCTGACGGATGAATTCCTTCGGATAATCCAGCTTCAGCTCCTTTGCGGGCTGCTTTTTTATGTCCGTCTCCTCCTGCCAGAGCGTAAATTTGTCCGCGCTCTGATGGCAGACAGGACACTCCTTCAGTTCAGAAAACGGGATGCCTTCCGTTTCCTCATCATAAATATAGCCGCATATGCTGCATCGATATTTTGCCATAAGCCCCTCTCTTTCCGCCGCCGTGAGGCGGCATTTTGTGCCAGAGATCACACCTGCCTGCGGGAATCTCCGGCCGTTGCCTGCGGGTTTCATGATAGTTTTATTTTACAGGAAAAAAGGCCGGATGACAAAAGGTTTCTGCCGGATTGATTTGCTTCTTCATCGGCCGTTACTGTTCACACGCAATGAAGCGGAGCTGCGGCTGCATAAAAGGCGGCTCAGGAATCCGATTTTCCCGATTCCTACCGTAGAAAAACCCTTTCCACTACGGTCAGATTTGGCCGTAGTGGTCCAATTTGTATAGGTCAACATGCCATTTTTCTTGATTTCGGGGGGAGAGAACCTGCTGGCTGGAAGCGTGTGCATCGGAACTGGAGTGGGAAACTGCAGGCACTGCTGTGAACGCCCGGCTTCCATCAACGGCCTGCACGGTGTCGTGGTCTTTCTTCTGATGTGCGTGCAGGCGGAGATGTGCGTGCAGGCAGGGATATGAGCGCAGGCGGAGATGTGCGTGCAGGCAGCGATATGTGCGCAGATAGGACTGGGCGCGGCTGGAGAAGAGGGAGAAAGGATTTGAGGACGGAAAAAACAGACCGGGCGGAGACAGCATGCTGTCTCCGCCCGGATCACTGTTTCGCCGGAAACTCAGCAGTTCCAGCGGATGGAAACGGGATGGGGCTCGTCCGGTACGAAAACCGCCTGCAGGGACAGAAGCGCCCGCTGCAGCTCTTCCTCCGCCAGCCGGTCATAAGTGGCCGCGGCTTCTGAGAGGCCTGCGCTGTGGTAAGCGCAGGCGGCGGCTCCGTAAAGCAGGAAGCCGAAGGCGTTGGTGGGTGTCTGCGCCGCGGCGCAGGCGGTGGAGACGGCCCGTGCCGCAGCGAGAGAGACGGGATCGGGCGTGCGGCTGTCGGCGAGCTCCTTCACCACGCTTCGCGCACTGGCAAGAACCGGCTTTAATTCTTTTAACGTCATTTCCCCGCTCAGAAAGCCTTCCACGGCGGAAACGGTCCGTTCCATCTGAGGAAAAATTTCAGGTTCATCTTTGAGCAGCGGAAGATACCGTTCCTTTGCATAGGCGGCCGCCCAGCGGGTGAGCGTTTCCCTGCTCTGCGTCTCGATGAGGCGCATCAGGGCTGCGGCCGCAGTGCCGTTCATATCTCCAAGCATTTTTCTGAGGGCTGCCATAAAAATCTCCCTTCTTCTCTTATCTCTGCCGCAGCGCGTTTTCCCTGAGGAAGCCGGGAACTTTCCCTGCGGAAGCCGGGACGTTCTTTTGGTTCGCTCATGGGTCTGATACCCCGCTGCCTGCAGCGGGGGGGCAATGAAACTGTGTTTCATCGAAACTGCGCTTCATTAGA
This sequence comes from Candidatus Eisenbergiella pullistercoris, assembly GCA_019115665.1. Taxonomy (GTDB): domain Bacteria; phylum Bacillota; class Clostridia; order Lachnospirales; family Lachnospiraceae; genus Eisenbergiella; species Eisenbergiella pullistercoris. Next base: position 33,319 of record DXDD01000072.1, read on the forward strand.
AACTGCGCTTCATTGAAACTGCATTTCATAATAATGCGCGTAAATGCCCTTTTTCCGAATCAGTTCCTCGTGGGTGCCGCGTTCGGCAATGCCGTTGTCCGCGATGACCAGGATCTCATCCGCCCCGTGGATGGTGGAGAGCCGGTGGGCGATGGTGATGGTGGTGCGGTCTTTGGCGAGCACATCCAGACTCTGCTGGATCCAGCGTTCGCTTTCGTTGTCCAGGGCGCTGGTCGCCACATCCAGAATCAGGATGGGTGGGTTCTTCAAGAACACGCGGGCGATGGAAATGCGCTGCTTCTGGCCGCCGGAGAGTCTGGTCCCCCGTTCGCCCACGAAGGTGTCGTAGCCGTCGGGAAGGGACTGGATGAAGTCGTGGATGTTGGCCTTTTTGGCGGCGTCGATGATTTCCTCCATGGAAGCGCCGGGCTTGCCGTAGGCGATGTTTTCCCGGACCGTGCCGCAGAACAGGTAGACATCCTGCTGAACGACGCCGATCTGACGGCGCAGGGACTGCAGGGTCAGGGAGCGCACATCCTGTCCGTCGATGGTGATCCGTCCTCCGGTCACGTCATAGAAGCGGGGAAGCAGGTTGCAGATGGTGCTTTTTCCGCTGCCGGAAGGGCCGACCAGAGCGATGGATTTTCCCGCCGGGATCCGGAAGGAGACGTTGGTAAGCACCGGCGTGTCGTCGTCGCTGTAGTGGAAGGAGACATTTTCATAGGAAACCTGTCCCTTCACGTCCGTGAGCGGGCGGGCGTCGGGCGCATCCTCGATATCGGGATCGGTTTCCATCACGGCGATGAAACGGCTGAAGCCGGACATGCCCTTCTGGATCATTTCCGTCAGCTCCACCAGAATCTGTACCGGGCTGATGAAAATACCGATGTACAGGGCGTACATGGTCAGATCGGCCACATCCATCTGCCCCTTCGCGATCAGGAAGCCGCCGAACACCAGCGTGACCAGATACATCATGCCCTGGAAGAACAGATTGCTTCCCATGAAGGTTCCCATGCATTTATAGTTGGCGTCCTTGGAAAGCAGGAAGCCCTGATTGCTTTTCCGGAATTTTTTCCGTTCCACATCCTCATTGGCGAAGGACTGCACCACGCGGATGCCGGCCAGCGTATCCTGCAGGCTGGCGTTCACATCTCCGATCTTTCTGCGGTTGTCCATGAAGGTGGCCTGCATCCGCTGATTCTGGCTCAGGGAAAAGCCGAACATGAGCACCACAAGCACGGCCATGGGGATGGCAAGCCGCCAGTTGATCACAAAAAGGAAAATAAAGGCGCCGACCACCTTGATCAGGGAGATGAAAAAGTTTTCCGGGCCGTGGTGGGCGCATTCCGCGATGTCGAACAGGTCGGAGACCAGCTTGCTCATCATCTGACCGGAATTGTTCTGATCATAATAGGAAAAGGAAAGCTTCTCATAGTGGTCGAAAAGCTGCTGGCGCATATCCCGTTCCATGTTCGCGCCCATCATGTGTCCCTGATAGCTGACATAATATTTGCACAGGCTCTGGATCACGTACATGAGAAAAAGCCCGATCCCGAGGGGAATGAGGGCCCGCAGGATGACGGAGCTTTCTTTTGTGAAAAGCGTCGCCGCCAGGGAACGCAGCAGCTGCGGATAGATCAGATCCACCACGCTGATGACGGCGGCGCAGATCAGATCCAGAAAGAAAACGGTTTTGTAGGGCGCGTAATAACGGATGAATTTTTTCAGTGTCTGCATGATCTTTTTTTCCGGAACGGGATGCGCTCCGGGGTTCCTCCTCTGACTGATGATCCCTCTGCCGGCAGGGCGGAGCGGATGCCGCAGCCCGGCCGATGCATCGGAAAGCGTGACAGAACCATACTAGCATAATCCGACAAAGGAGACAAGCGGGGAGAAGCGACTTTTCGGCGGCTTCCGCCCTGTGCGTTTTCGTACGGTCTGCGCAGTAAATGCGCAGACCTGGCTGAGCAGTAACGCGGCTTTTAAGCCTGGTCATTTTGAGCCCTGCCAGCGCCTGCTGGCAAGACGGCGGACGGCAGCTAGGCCTTCAGCCGGTAAACAAACTTCCGCCCCGCCCTTTTGCGGATAAGGATATCCTCCTTCAGAAGCGCGCGCAGATATCCGCCCGTACGGGAGGCGGAAAGACCCACCGCGCGGGCGATCTGTGCGGCGTCCGCTTCCGGGACGGCAGTCAGATATTCCAGGATGGCCTGACGGCGCGCCTTCTGCACAGAAGAGCCGGCCCGTTCCCTTTCCCCGCGCTTCAGCCGCAGGGTGAGGGTGATGCGGGCGGGACTCAGCTGCTCCGTGAGAACGGGCGCTTCCCAGCCCTGTTCCTTCCAGGCCCGGCGGATGCCGGGGATGCCGCGGCCTTCTCCGCGCCCGATATGGATGAGAGAGAACATGCGGGCAAGGGTGGCGTTTCTCAGATCGGATCTTCCGCCTGCCGTCGCTTCGGAAATGGCGACGCGGAAGCTTCCGGGGTTGGCGATCACGATGCTTTCCGGCTCTTTTCGGATCGAAAGGCCGCTTTTCGCCCGGTAGTCGGCGTGAATGAGACAGTTGCCGAGGGCTTCCGAAAGAGCGGCGCGGACGGCGTCGGAACCGGATGGAACGAGGGCTTCCGGGCCTTTCCGGCCGATTCCCGGAAGAAGCCTGCGGAAAACAAGAAAATAAAAATCGAACAGGCTGCCGCTCCAGTCCCCGGAGCGGGAGGAGAGCTGATAAACCAGGCTGCCGGCATCATCCAGCTCCTGATAATCCAGCAGATAGTCCGGAAACTCCCGCCGGATGGCCGGTTCCTTTCCGAACATGAGAAGGCCGGCGGCCGTGGGATGATACTGTCCGTCAGAGCCCTTCGCCACAGCGCCGATGCAGGGCAGAAAATGTTTCGCGATAGAGCGCTGCCAGGCCGGAGCAGGATGCAGATCCGCAAGCAGGATCCGGTAGCGGCTGACGCAGCCGGGATCGAAGCAGTCCTCGGACAGCTCCTCCAGAACCAGGGCGTCCTGCGGCTCATCCGTCCGGTCGCGCAGCATGGAGCGCACCTCGTCCGGACTGCAGCGGTAATCGCCCTCCCCGTCCCGGAAGTAGGAGCCGGTGAAGGGATCCGTTCCGATATAGACAGGGCGTTCGTGGCGTCCGGCGCGGGGGATCTGAATGACCACGATCCGGTTGCCGCCGCTTTCCACAATGCGTACATCCTGTTCGGAAAGGATGTTGGCGCTCACCCTGGTCCGGTCGTTCAGAATGCTCCGGAATTCCCTGACCAGCCGCTCCGGAGAAGAGAGGGGAACGGTGACGAAGCGCCTGTCGGCATCCTCCGCCACGCCAAGAAGGAGAACGCCGCCGAAGGAGTTCGCGAAGGCGGAATAGGTCTCCCAGATGCTGTGCGGAAGACCGCCCTGGGCTTTTTTGGCTTCGATCCGGTTGTTTTCCCGGTAGATTTCCAGATTGGCAAAGTCAAGCATATCTTCCCGCCTTTCCTGTATTACTGCTCCTGCGCCTTCCGGTACTGGGAAGGCGACTGCCCGAAATGCTTTTTAAAGAGCTTGCTGAAATGATAGGCGTCGTCGTAGCCCACGCAGAGGGCGATGTCCTGGATGCTGGCGTTTTTGTTCTGATCCAGAAGCTCCCTGGCCTTTTCCATGCGCACCCGGATCAGATGATTGATGGGCGTGTCGCCCGTTTCGCTTTTAAAGATCTTGGAGATATAGAAAGGGCTTAAATACATGTTTCTGGCAATCTGGTCCAGAGAGATCTTTTCATTATAATGGTTGTCCAGATAATCGATGATCTGCTCCACCACATAGCGCTTGTTGGTGGATTCAAATTCATAGCCTCCTTCTCCGGCGGAAGGGGCGGCGGCCTGTTCCCGGTAGAGAAGCAGGATCATCTGGGTCACATAGGCCTTCAGCATAAAATAGCGCCCCGGCTGGCGTCCCTGGCTTTCCGCCTGGATCTGAGCGCAGAGCCGGGAAAGGAGAACAAAGGTCTTTTCTGCGGGATGCAGGAGGAGCTCCCGGCCGGGAAAACGGATCTGGTTGCGCTCCATGCTCCGAAGCTGGATGTCGGTGAAGGAAACATAGAATTCCACCAGCGGGGACAGAGGAGAGCTGTAGGTGCACTGATGCACGGTGCCGGGATTCAGTAAGAGCACGTCTCCTTTTTTCACCGCGCGCCATTTTCCGTCCACGACAAAATGGCCCTCCCCGGAAAGCATGAGGGCGATCTCGCAGAAATCATGGCTGTGCGCCGCTTCGGGCGTGCTGCTCCTGGAAAGCTGGCAGGCAAAAAGAAAGGTGGGATTCAGGTCTTCGTAAGTGATGTCGTATTGTACCTCGCACATGGGATGCGTTACCTCGTTTCAAGTATGTGTATACACATTATAGCACCGGAAGCGGAAAAGGAAAGATTGAATTTTTTCTTAATTCGTCCGGTTGAGGTTGCATAACGGGGAAAAGTTTAGTACACTGTATTTTGAATGATTGCCGATTGGTGAACATACGAAAAAAACAATGAGATACAGGCCGCGTACCGGCGGCAGCGCGGACCTTCCGTCCGTGCGAAAGGAGGAAGAACAGTGGCACAGGTTGGTATTGTGATGGGAAGCGATTCGGATATGCCCGTTATGGCGAAGGCGGCCGGCATTCTGGACGAGCTGGGGATTTCCTACGAGATGAGGATTATTTCCGCTCACAGAGAGCCGGACGTATTTTTTGAGTATGCGAAGACCGCGGAAGAGAAGGGATTCAAGGTGATCATTGCAGGAGCGGGCATGGCGGCCCATCTTCCGGGCATGTGCGCGGCGATCTTCCCCATGCCGGTGATCGGAATTCCGATGCACACCACATCCCTGGGAGGAAGGGATTCCCTTTACTCCATCGTGCAGATGCCGAGCGGCATCCCGGTGGCTACGGTGGCCATTAACGGAGGCGCGAACGCCGGGCTCCTTGCGGCAAAGATCCTTGCCACGTCCGATGCGGCGCTTCTTGAGAGACTGAAGGATTACAGCCGGGGACTGAAGGAGAGCGTGCAGAAGAAGGACGCGCGTCTGCAGGAGAAGGGCTGGCAGAATTACGCAGAATAAACGAAAGGTACGGTTGGAAAATGGATTATAAGAATGCCGGAGTGGATATTGAAGCCGGTTACAGATCGGTTGAACTGATGAAAAAGTATGTGAAGGAGACCATGCGTCCCGAGGTCCTGGGAGGACTGGGCGGCTTTTCAGGAGCTTTCTCCATGGAGAGCTTCAAAAATATGGAAAAGCCCACCCTGGTTTCCGGAACGGACGGCGTGGGAACGAAGCTGAAGCTGGCGTTCCTGATGGACAGGCATGATACCGTGGGGATCGACTGCGTGGCGATGTGCGTCAACGACATTGCCTGCGCGGGCGGAGAACCGCTGTTTTTCCTGGATTACATCGCCTGCGGGAAAAATTATCCGGAGAAGATCGCTTCGATCGTAAAGGGCGTGGCGGACGGCTGCAGACAGGCGGGAGCCGCCCTGATCGGCGGGGAGACGGCGGAGATGCCCGGCTTTTATCCGGAGGACGAGTACGATCTTGCCGGCTTCGCGGTAGGGATCGTGGATGAGAAGAAGATGATCACGGGAGCGGATCTGAAGGCCGGCGACGTACTGATCGGTCTTTCCAGCTCCGGCGTTCACAGCAACGGCTTTTCCTTGGTGCGCAGGGTGTTCGAGATGACGAAGGAATCCCTGGACACGTATTATGAAGAGCTGGGGACCACGCTGGGAGAAGCGCTCCTTGCGCCCACGAAGATCTATGTGAAGGCGCTTCGCACGGTGAAGGAAGCGGGCGTGACCGTGAAGGCGTGCAGCCATATCACCGGAGGCGGCTTCTATGAAAACATTCCCCGGATGCTTCCCGACGGCGTGAAGGCCGTGGTGGAGAAGGACAGCTATGAGATCCCGGCGATCTTCCGGCTTCTTGCGAAGAAGGGGAACATCGAAGAAAAAATGATGTATAATACCTATAACATGGGAATCGGCATGGTGCTCGCCGTGGATCCTGCGGATGTGGAAAAGACCATGGAAGCCGCCCGCGCTGCGGGAGAGGATCCTCATGTGATCGGCCGTATCGAGGCCGGAGAAAAAGGGGTGGAGTTATGCTGAACGTGCTGGTCTGTGTGTCCGGAGGCGGCACCAACCTGCAGGCGCTGATCGACGCCGTAAGGGACGGGCGTATCCGAAACGCGCGGATCGCGGGCGTGATCAGCAACAACCGTTCCGCCTATGCGCTGGAGCGGGCCAGGCAGAACGGGATCGACGCGGTCTGCCTTTCTCCAAAGGACTATCCGGACCGGGCCGCCTTCAACCGGGCTTTTCTGGAAAAGGTGAACGACTGTGCGCCGGATCTGATCGTTCTGGCCGGCTTCCTGGTAAACATCCCGCCGGAGATGATCCGCGCCTACCCGAACCGGATCATCAATATCCACCCTTCCCTGATCCCGTCCTTCTGCGGGACCGGCTATTATGGCCTGAAGGTGCATGAGGCGGTGCTGGCAAGGGGCGTGAAGGTGACGGGAGCCACCGTCCATTTCGTGGACGAAGGGACGGATACCGGCCCCATCCTGCTTCAGAAGAGCGTGGAGGTGCTTCCCGGGGACACGCCGAAGAGCCTGCAGCAGCGGGTGATGGAGGAAGCGGAATGGATCCTTCTTCCCCGGGCCGTGGATCTGATCGCGGCAGGGAGAGTTTCGGTCGCAGACGGGAAAACAGTGATCAGGTGATCAGTGGGAGGAACGAATGAAGATTTTGATCGTAGGGAGCGGAGGACGGGAGCACGCCATTGCGGCTGCCGCAGCCAGAAGCCCGAAAGCGGAAAAGATATACTGTGCGCCCGGCAACGCGGGAATCGCCGCTGTCGCCGAGTGCGTGCCGATCAGCGTAAAGGAGTTTGACAGAATCGCATCCTTTGCAAAGGAAAAAGCGGTGGATCTGGTCATCGTAGGGCCGGACGATCCGCTGGCGGAGGGACTTGTGGACGTTCTGGAGGAAGCGGGACTGCGGGCCTTCGGCCCCAGGAAGAACGCGGCCATCCTGGAGGGAAGCAAGGCGTTTTCCAAGGATCTGATGAAAAAGTATCATATTCCCACGGCGGCCTATGAGACCTTTGAGGATGCGAAGGCGGCTGAGGAATATCTGGAGAAGGCGGACTATCCCATCGTGCTGAAGGCGGACGGCCTGGCGCTGGGGAAGGGCGTGCTGATCTGTAAGACAAAGGAAGAGGCGCTTGCCGGCGTGAAGGAGATCATGCTGGATAAGCATTTCGGAACGGCGGGAAACCGGATGGTGGTGGAGGAATTCCTCACCGGAAGGGAGGTTTCCGTTCTTTCCTTCGTGGACGGGAAGACCATCCGGATCATGACCTCCGCGCAGGACCACAAGAGGGCGCTTGACGGGGATCAGGGGCTGAATACCGGAGGCATGGGAACCTTTTCCCCTTCTCCTTTCTATACGAAGGAAGTGGATGAGTTCTGCAGAAAATATATCTACCAGCCCACGGTGGACGCCATGGCGGCGGAAGGCAGGCCTTTTAAGGGGATCATTTTCTTCGGGCTGATGCTCACGCCTAAGGGGCCGAGAGTGCTGGAGTATAACGCCAGGTTCGGAGATCCGGAGGCGCAGGTGGTGCTGCCGAGGATGAAGAACGATATCCTGGAGGTGATGGAGGCCTGTATCGACGGCACGCTGGATAAGATCGAGCTGGAGTTTGAGGATAATGCGGCGGTCTGCGTAGTGCTGGCTTCCAAAGGCTATCCGGTGAGCTATGAAAAAGGCTATCCGATCACGGGCCTGGAACGCTTTGACGAAGTCTCCGATGCGTTCTGCTTCCATGCGGGAACCGCTTTTGACGACGAGGGACGCATTGTGACGAACGGCGGAAGAGTGCTCGGCATCACCGCGCTGGGCAGGGATCTGAAAGCGGCCAGGGCCAGAGCCTATGAGGCGGCCCGCTGGGTGGATTTTGAAAACAAATATATGAGAACGGATATCGGAAAGGCCATCGATGAGGCCTGAACGCTGTGAAAGAGAAAGGCATGGTACGCAAATGAACAGGATAAAGTCGGGAAAAACGAAAAGAAGCCTGAGGATCGCCGCGGTTCTGACGGCAATGGTTCTCTGCGCGGGAACGTGGGGGCAGACGGGACTGGTCAGCTACGCCTCCAACAGCCTGGGAAGCCAGACCGGACAGGAGGGCGGCGAAGCGCCCGCGGAGGAAGCGCCTGCGGAAAATACGGACGGCGCGGATGTGGAAGGCGAGATTGTGGATGAGAATGCGGAAAGCCTGGCAGGAACCTCCACTGCGGCAAGGGTGCGTGTGATCTCCTCCAGCGCGAGGCTGAGGGGCGAGGCGTCCACCAGCTCCGACCAGGTGGGAAGCCTTTCCTCCGGAAATGAGATCGACGTGGTGGGAGAGACTACCGGAAGCGACGGCATGCTCTGGTATCAGGTCTCCGGCGAGGTTGACGGGGAAACCGTATCCGGCTACATCCGTTCCGACCTGGTGGAGGTAACGGAAACCGTGCAGGCGGAGGTCCCTTCCGAGGTTCCTTCCGAGACGCCCGCCGAGGTTCCTTCCGAGCAGGAAAGCGTGTCCACGGACGAATACAGCGTCAGCTATGCGGACGACGGGACGGGTACCGGCGTCAGCGACTGGTATCTGAACGATAATATCAACGGCACCAGATACAGGGTCAGCGATCTTCTGAATGCGCAGCAGACCAATGAAAGCAACATCGCGGTGATGGAGGATCAGGTGGGAAGCATGCGCATGATCATCATCATTCTCGCGGTGATCGTCGGCCTTCTGGTTGTGGTTGTCACCATTCTGATCTTCCGGCTCCGCAGCTCCTATGAGGACGATGGATACGATGAGGATGACGATTACGGCGACGAGGACGACGAAGACGACCGCTATGACGGAGATGAAGAGGATGACGAGGACGAGGAAGAAGAGGACTATGTCCCTGAAAGACGCCGCGGCCTGATGAAGCGTCCTGCCCGCTCCGCCCGTCCTTCCCGCAGAAGCCGTTATGAGGAAGACGAGGAAGACGAAGAGGAAATCCGTTACGAGGACGAAGAGGAGGAGGATGAGCCTCCGAGAAGATCCTCCCGGAGCGCCGGCAGAACGCAGCCTTCCAGGACGAAAAACCAGAGAGGCGGCTATAAGCCGAAGAATTTTGCCGACATGGATGAAGACGACGATCTTGATTTTGAATTTCTTGATCTGAAATAAAGGGCTTTCCAAGGCCGCTGTGGGATGTATGTTCAAGCTGTCCGCAGCGGCCTTTCCGGTTGACAGAATGTGCCTTCTGTTATAATATGTATATAACAATAACAGATCCGGCGCTGTCAGCCGGACAGGAGAAAGAAGAGCGATGCACGGTGAATATGGTACTGGAAATTGATTTTAACAGCGATGAAGCCATCTATATACAGCTCAGAAACCAGATCATTCTGGGGATTGCCACCAACCGCTACAGGGAGGGGGATGTGCTTCCCAGCGTTCGGCAGCTGGCTGATGAGATCGGCATCAATATGCATACGGTCAACAAGGCGTATACGGTTCTGAAGCAGGAAGGCTTTGTGAAGGTGGACCGAAGGAAGGGCGCCGTCATATCCATAGACGAAGGGAAAATGAAAGCGATGGAGGAAATGCGCCAGGAGCTTCTGCTTCTTCTGGCGAAGGCAAGCTGCAAGAATATTTCCCGTCAGGAGGTGCATGCTTTAATTGATGAAATCTATGAAGAATATGGAGGACTGGAATAATGCAGTCTCAGTTTACAGATAAGGCCAGGACGGCTCTCCGGCTTGCGGAACGCGCTGCCGGAAGGATGAGACAGAGCTATGTGGGAACAGAGCATATCCTTCTGGGGCTTCTGGAAGAGGGAACCGGAACGGCGGCCCGGATGCTTTTGGAGAACGGAGCGGATGAACAGGAGATCCGGGAACTGATCCGGGATCTGATCGCGCCGGCTTCCGCCCTCCCGGCGAAGGAAAGGGACGGATATACGCCGAGAGCGGTGTCCATTTTGGAGGAAGCGCACAGACAGGCCGCCCGGTTCGGCTCCGCCCTTACGGGAACGGAGCACATCCTTCTCGCCCTGATCAGGGAAGGGGAGAACGTAGCGGTCAGGCTTTTAAATACCTGCGGTCTGCAGCCGCAGAAGATCTATGCGGATACCCTCGCGGCAATGGGACAGGATCCTGCCATCTATAAGGAGGATCTTGCGAAGAAGCAGAAAAGAAAGGGACAGACCGCCGCTCTGGATCAGTACAGCAGGGATATGACCGCTCTTGCGGCTGCCGGAAAGCTGGATCCGGTGGTGGGCAGGGAGGAAGAGATCAGCCGCGTGATCCAGATCCTTTCCAGAAGGACCAAGAACAACCCCTGTCTGGTAGGCGAACCCGGCGTGGGAAAGACTGCCATTGTGGAAGGGCTTGCCAGGCGCATCGTGGAAGGAAATGTGCCGGATACGGTCAAAAACAAACGGGTCCTTACGCTGGACCTTTCCGGCATGATCGCCGGGAGCAAATACAGGGGAGAATTTGAAGAGCGCATCAAAAAGGTGATCCGCGAGGTGACGGAGGCGGGAAATGTGCTCCTGTTCCTGGATGAGCTGCATACTCTGATCGGAGCGGGCGGCGCGGAGGGGGCGATCGACGCTTCCAACATCCTGAAGCCCTCTCTCGCGCGCGGCGAGCTGCAGCTGATCGGCGCTACCACGATCACGGAATACCGGAAATATATCGAACGTGACGCGGCGCTGGAGAGAAGATTCCAGCCGGTGAATGTGGAGGAACCCACGGAGGAAGAGGCTGTCCGGATCCTTGCGGGGATCGCGCCCGGCTATGAGAAGCATCATCAGGTGCATTACGAGCCGGAGGCGCTGGAAGCGGCGGTACGCCTTTCCGCCAGATATATCAATGACAGAAGACTGCCGGATAAGGCCATCGACCTGATTGATGAGGCGGCCTCCGCCGTGAAGCTCTCTCAGATGGAGCAGCCGGAGGAGCTGCGTGAGCTGAACGGACAGATCCATGAGCTGGATCGGAAGATCGAGAACGCCATCCGGATCGAGGCCTTTGAACAGGCCGGAGAGTGGAAGCGGCAGCAGGATGACGTAATGAAGAAGCTGGCCCGGAAAACCGTGCGGCTTCAGAAAAAGAAGACGGCAGACCGTCAGTCGGTTACGGAAAATGACGTGGCGCAGGTTGTGGCGGCCTGGACGAAGATCCCGGTGAGCAGGCTGGAGGAAAAGGAAAGCGAACGGCTCATGAAGCTGGAAGCCATCCTGCATAAAAGGGTCATCGGCCAGGAGGAGGCAGTATCCGCAGTGGCGCGGGCCATGCGGCGCGGACGTGTGGGACTGCAGGATCCCAGAAGGCCCATCGGCTCCTTCCTGTTTCTCGGCCCCACGGGCGTGGGAAAGACGGAGCTGAGCAAAGCGCTTGCGGAGGCCATGTTCGGCAGTGAAAACGCTCTGATCCGCATCGATATGTCCGAATATATGGAAGGACATTCGGTTTCCAAGCTGATCGGCTCGCCCCCCGGTTATGTGGGCTTTGACGACGGCGGACAGCTTTCAGAGAAGGTGCGCCGGAATCCGTATTCCGTGGTGCTTTTTGACGAGGTGGAAAAAGCCCATCCCGATGTGTTCAACATCCTGCTTCAGGTGCTGGACGACGGGCACATTACAGATTCCAGGGGGCGGAAGGTGAGCTTCAAGAACACCGTGCTCATCATGACCTCCAACGCGGGAGCGCAGCGGATCGTGGATCCCAAAAGCCTGGGCTTTTCCGCGGGCAGGGATGAGAAGAAGGATTATGAACGGATGAAAGCGGGCGTGATGGAGGAAGTGAAGCGGCTGTTCAAGCCGGAATTCATCAACCGGATCGACGAGATCATGGTATTCCATCCGCTTACCGCGGAAAATATGAAGCAGATCATCACGCTGCTTTCAAAGGAGCTCTGCGGCCGGTGCAGGGACCAGCTTGGCATCAGCCTGACCATTACGCCCGCGGCCAAAAATCTGATCGTGGAGAAGCATTCCGATCTGAAAATGGGCGCGCGCCCTCTGAAGCGCGCGATCCAGACCATGATCGAGGACGCGCTGGCGGAGGAGATCCTGAGCAGGCGCGTCCAGCCCGGGGATGAGGTGACGGTGGGCTGCAAGGATGGAAAGATCAGTTTTCATGTGAAAAACTGATTCGGATACAAACGGAAAAAAGAACAGGAGGAACAAAAGAGATGGCAGCAGTAGAGGAGTTGATCCGCAGTGAGGCAGACGGGAGCATCAGCTTCGGAAATCATACCCTTTCCGAAAAGGCGAAGGTGGAGGATTTCTCCCACGGCGGAGACCTGTACAAGGTAAAGACCTACCGTACCATGACAAAGCTGGAGAAGAACGGAATGTTCGCCTATGAATCCGTTCCGGGAACCAGCGTGCTTTCCTTTGCGGAGCGGGAGGACGGCGTCAGCTTCCTCGTGGAGGGAAACGAGGATGCGCAGATCACCGTCGGCCTTCAGGACGATACGGAATATGACGTGAAGGTCAACGGGGAGGATGCCGGAAGAATGCGCACCAATCTGGGAGGAAAGCTGAGCCTGAGCGTGGAGCTGGCCGGCGCCGGAGAGGTGAAGGTGGAAATAGGCAGATAATGGCAAAAGGAAAATCATCTACTGTTTTTTACTGTCAGGAGTGCGGCTATGAGTCCGCAAAGTGGATGGGTCAGTGCCCGGCGTGCAGGACCTGGAACAGCTTTGTGGAGGAGCCTGTAAAAAAAATGCAGCCGGAGACCGGGAGGGAAAGGCATACAGGCCTTTCCTCCGGCGGGAAAAAGCCGGCGAGGCTGTCGGAAATTTCCGCGGATGAGGAGGAACGGATTTCCTCCGGGATCGGGGAGCTGGACCGGGTGCTGGGAGGCGGCATCGTGCCCGGCTCCCTGGTTCTTGTGGGCGGGGATCCGGGCATCGGCAAGTCCACCCTTCTGCTGCAGGTCTGCCGGCTGCTTTCACAGGCCGGCCGGCGGGTGCTGTATGTATCGGGAGAGGAATCCCTGAGACAGATCAAGATGCGCGCCCAGCGCATCGGGCCGTTTCAGGATTCCTTTCTGCTTCTGTGTGAAACGAATCTGAGCGATATTGAAGAGGCGATCCTGCGCCTGAAGCCGGAGGCGGTGATCATCGACTCCATCCAGACCATGTTCAGCGGGGAGGTGTCGGCGGCTCCGGGAAGCGTTTCCCAGGTGAGAGAGTCCACAGGCGTTTTTCTGCGTCTGGCAAAAAACAATGCCATTTCCATTTTTATCGTGGGACATGTGACCAAGGAGGGCACTGTGGCAGGCCCCAGGGTGCTGGAGCATATGGTGGATACGGTGCTTTATTTTGAAGGGGACAGACATGCCGCGTACAGGATCCTGCGGGGGGTGAAGAACCGCTTCGGTTCCACCAATGAGATCGGCGTATTTGAGATGCGCAGAGAGGGACTCCACGAGGTGAAAAATCCTTCGGAATTCATGCTGAACGGCCGCCCGGCAGGAGCCAGCGGCTGTGTGGTTTCCTGTTCCATGGAGGGGACCAGGCCCATTCTGGTGGAGATCCAGGCGCTGGTGTGCGCAAGCAATTTCGGCTTTCCCAAGAGACAGGCGGCGGGTACGGATTTTAACCGGGTAAGCCTTCTGATGGCCGTGCTGGAAAAAAGGCTTGGCCTTCAGATCTCCGGCTGCGACGCCTATGTGAACATCGCGGGCGGAATCAGGATCGCGGAACCGGCCATTGATCTGGGAATCGTGATGGCCGTGATCTCCAGCTTTAAGAACCGTCCTGTCGGGGAAGACATCATCGCCTTCGGAGAGGTCGGGCTCAGCGGGGAGGTAAGGGCGGTCAGCCAGGCGGACGGCAGGGTGGCCGAGGCGAAAAAGCTCGGCTTTCATACCTGCATCCTGCCGCAGGTATGTCTGGAGCACCTGCCGCCTGTGGACGGCATCCGTCTGGTGGGTGTGCATTCCGTCCGGGATGTGATGGATTTTATCTGAGAAATCCGTCCGGGAAGGGGCCGGTAAGGAGGCCCGGAAGCAGCATGCCGTCTCCCGCATGCGCCCGTTCCATCTCCCTGTCTCTGCTGACCGGATTGCATCCGTCATGGGACATGACGGTCCTTATGTCCATGTCGGATGCTTTTCCGTTTTTGTCGATGCGGACATTTGCCGCGTCCGTATGATGAGCTGTCAGTGTTTTTTTCTCCATTGGTACCTCCGGATTTTGTCATGCTGCGCGAAAAGCCCCGGCCCGGGATCGCTTTCCGGCCGGGAGACTTTGCGGCTGTTTTATACTGACTCCCGCCCGCCGGCCTGCGCCGGCAGGCGGGAGCTTTTGCGGTTTCGGAAGTAGTATCTGTTTTTCTGCTTGAAATTATTTACCGATAATGTACAATAGTGTTATCAGACAAAAAATTTGTGAGGGAAATATCGTGGCAATAAAATCCAAAGAGCTGGCCGGTCTGCTGGGCGTGTCCGCAGCCACCATGTCGCTGGTGCTGAATCATAAGCCGGGTATCAGCGATGAACTGAGAAACTCTCTTCTGGAACGGATACGGGAGATGGGATACGGATATATGATCCGGGAAGAAGAACAGGCAGAAAGGACGGAGCCGGCTTCGGGCAGCACGATTGCCTATCTGGTTCTGTCAGAGTATCATGACGACGTGGAGGAGGCGGCTTTCTTTCCCAAGGTGATCGAGGGCGCGGAAAGGGAAGCCAGAAAGCGGGGCTGCGGCTTTACGATCCTGCATATGTATGACAGCAGCGGGGAAAAGCTGCGGGAGAGCATCCCCAAAGAGCAGTTTGCCGGAATGCTGGTATATGCCGCGCAGGTTACAGAGGAGATGAAGGACGCGCTGGATGCGCTGGAGATCCCGTATATTCTGATAGACTGCTACTGTCCGCTGGCGGGAGCGAGCGCGGTCACGGTCAATAACCGGCAGGGGATTTTCGCCGCGGTGAAGTATCTTTATGACAGAGGACACAGAAGGATCGGCTATATCAGCTCCGGAAGGCCGCTGTGCTCGCTGGTGGAACGCCGGAAGAGCTTCCGTTACGCGATGGAGGAGACCGGGCTTGCAGAGGACCCTCTTTTCTGTGTGGAGGAGGCGGGAACCGGACAGGAGGCGCAGGAGTATCTGGAAGAGCTCTGGAAGGATCCCGCCAGGATCCCGACGGCAATGGTGCTGGAAAACGACCTGATGGCGATCGCCGTTTACCGGGCGCTGAGGGGAAACGGACTGCGGATCCCGGAAGACGTTTCCGTGATCGGCTTTGACGGAAGAAGCGTCTGCAGCATGCTGGAGCCTGCGCTGACGACTCTGCGGGTTCCGAGACGGGAGATGGGGCGGATGCTGGTCATGCTTCTCCTGCAGAAGATAGAGCTTCAGAGCCGGACGGCGGAAAGGGTAACGATCAGACTTGAGATCGATGCGGAGCTGGTGGAAATGAACAGCGTGGCGGATGTGAAATTATAAAGAATTTATAAACCATGTTGACAAATTTATGAATTTATTTTATGATAAAACACGAGTTGAGACATCATCAACCCAAGCTGGTGCGGGTAAAACCGCACCAGTCCCCCCCTCTTTTATTTCATTTTTATAAAGCTTCGTTCGGACTCCATACCGGTTTTTGCAGCAGCGCAGTCAGTCAGCATTATGGAGATGAGGAAAAGGCAGAGTTTGCTTTTTCCTTTTTTTGTTTTACAAAAAAAGCGGAGTGCAGTGCGGGTCAGAAACCGCACTGCTTCTCCAGGCCGGCGCACAGCTGACTCAGCCAGGGCGCGTCCGTCTTTTCAATCTCTCCCCTGTCGCATGCGGCGGCGATGGAAGGATCGATGGGAAGGCGGGAAACGGAAGGAATGCCGTGCTTTTCGGCGAGCTCTTCAATGTGGCTTTCCCCGAAAATGCTGTGACGGCTGCCGCAGTCCGGGCACTGAAAATAGGACATGTTTTCCACGATGCCAAGAACCGGAACATTCATCATCTCAGCCATCCGCACAGCCTTTTCCACGATCATGGAAACCAGCTCCTGGGGAGAGGTCACCACGATAATGCCCTTCACGGGAATGGACTGGAATACGGTCAGCGGAACGTCGCCCGTTCCGGGAGGCATATCCACAAACATAAAATCCACATCCGTCCAGATTACATCGGTCCAGAACTGGCTTACCGCTCCGGCGATGACAGGACCGCGCCAGAGGACCGGCTCGGTATCATTGTCAAGCAGAAGATTGACGGACATCATGTCTATGCCGAGCTTTGATTTTGCAGGAAGAAGCCCGTATTCGTTGGCATATGCCTTCTGGCGGACGCCGAAGGCCCTGGGGATGGAAGGACCGGTGATATCCGCGTCCAGGATGGCGGTATGATAGCCCTTTTTCTGCATGGTGGAAGCGAGCAGGGAGGTGACGAGAGATTTTCCCACGCCGCCCTTGCCGCTCACCACGGCGATCACATTTTTGATGGTGGACAGCTCATGGGGCTTTTTCAGCATGCTTTTCGGATCTCTGTCCGCGCAGGCCTCATGGCAGGTTTCGCAGTTGTGGGTGCAGTTTTCACTCATTTTCTTCAGATTCCTTTCCTGATATTTGTTTTCTGACAATTCCTTTTCATCGGGCATTTGCCCGCAGAACAGCGCATGGCGCCGTTGCAGAGACGGTAATTGCCGCCGCCAATGACGAGCGGCTTTCCGTTTACCAGACAGTCCGCTGATTTGCGGCGCGCCTCGTTATAGATCATCTGCACGGTGGAACGGGCGACATGCATCTGTTTCGCGCATTCCTCCTGGGTGCAGCCCTCCAGGTCGATCAGACGGATCGTTTCGTATTCGTCCACGGTCATCCGGACGGCCGGAAGGGGCGGCGCTTCTGCGGACAGCGGCCCGAACCGGCAGATTCCCGGCATACAGCAGACATTTCTTTCCTTCGGCGGACGCGGCATGACAGCAACACCTCTTTTTTAATGCCTGGCCGGACGGCGGAGGCTTTTTGGCTGAATTCTTTTCCAATTATACAACATTGTTGGCATATGTCAATAAAGGCGGAAGGGCGGAAACTGGAAAAGTCCGGTGCATGTCCGAACGCGATTGTAAAGGGTCCCGGTTTCTGTTATAATGTCTCCGTATTCAGAAAAAAATCGTTTCGGAAAGGACAGGTACAAAACATGCAGAAGTATATTTGCGACGTATGCGGCTATATTTACGATCCCGCCGTGGGAGACCCGGACAACGGCATTGCTGCCGGAACTGCCTTTGAGGATATTCCGGAAGGCTGGCTCTGCCCTCTGTGCGGTGTGGGAAAGGATCAGTTCTCTGTAACCGAATAAATGCGAAAAGAGGGGCCGAACCGCCGGAAAGCTCTGCGCTTTTCCGGCAGTCCGGCCCATTCTGCGCCCGGACGGCAGGAACGCTGCGGCGATTTCGGCATATCCATATCATAACAGGAAAATTCTGTGCGGAAAAGTTTCCGGAAAGGAAGAAGGATGTGGAAGGGGATCGACGTCAGCGACAATCAGGGGAGGATCAGCTGGAACAGAGTAAAGGAAGCGGGGTGCCGGTTTGCCGTTCTCAGAAGCGTACGCCGGTCCGGGCGTCCGGACCGGCAGTTTGAGGCGAATGTGTCCGGATGCGGCGAAAACGGCATACCCTTTGAGGTGTACAGATATACCTGCGCCACAGCGCCCTCGCAGGCCGTGCGGGAAGCGGAACAGGTCGTCAGTCTGCTTATGAAAAAGGGCCTGTCCTGCCGCGTCTGGTGGGATGTGGAGGACAGGACGCTCACAGGGCTGGGAACGGGCGTCCTGACAGGGCTGATCCGGTCGGCGCGCAATACGGTGGAGGGAGCGGGGCTGGAATTTGGCATTTACACGGGGCTGGCCTTCTATGAAGCCGGATACTTTGATGGGAACGCATTCGATTGCCCGTATTGGATCGCGCGATATCCGTCCAGCGCGTATTTTGACTTTGAACAGACGCCTCCGCCGGAGGCCTGCAGACCGCAGATCGCGCGGCAGCTGGCGGCATGGCAGTATACGGGAAAGGGACGGATCCCCGGCATCAGCGGAAATGTGGATCTGGATGTCTGCTATCTGCCGGTTGGGGGAAAAGAAGAGACGGAGAAAAAATTCGCTTTTTTTCCATTTAATCCTGAAGAGGAACAGAAAAGAAAAAGCCGATAACCCGCGCAGTTATCAGCTTTTTCCGCATACATCACATGCTTAATGGCAACAGGAGCAGTAGGAATCGAACTTTCATGATATTGCCTAAAAATGGCTTAAATACGGCATTTTTTCAAAACGTGTTGCATTTCGTGTTGCATGATGCCCGAAAAACTGTCCCGCAGCGTGGATGTGGATTTAAACGATGCTCTCAAAGTGGCTGAGGATCTTCTCATTCATCTTTCTGGACTGATCGTCAATGGTTCCTCTGTACACCGCTTTCATCACGCTGTCCGTTGCCCAGCCGCCCCGCTGCATGATGTACTGATCCGGGATCCCGATGGCGTGCATGATGCTGGCGGCGTAATGCCGGAGGTCATGGAAGCGGAAGGTATTCGGAAGATGGGAAAACTTCAGCGCCCGGCGGAAGCGGTTCGTGATCTGGGTAGGATTGGCCTGGATGATCCGGCCGGTCCTTCCGGACATTTTATCGATTACAAAGGGCGGAAACTCAATTTCCCTGTTGCTGGAATAGGTCTTGGGAGTTTTGATAACCCATTCATTGTCCGAGTTTAAAACCATCGCCTTATTGACGGATACTTTATAGCCGTGGATGTCCTGATCTGTGAGAGCACAGATTTCTCCGCGCCGCATCGGGCCGAAAGCTGCCAGCAGGATGGCAATTTCCAGCTCTGTGCCTTCTACATGCTTCAGGAGGGCCTTCACGTCCTCATCTGAGGGCGTATAGAGGGCGGGCTTAACTTTCTCCGGCAGTTTGACCTTAAGCCGTATATGGGGCGCATACATGTCCATAACGGCAGTGAGGAAACCGTACACATTCCGGACAGTCTTCGGCGCATGCCCGGCACTGATCCGGGTGACCCAGACCTGTACCTCTTCATTGGTCAGATCCCGGAGCTTTATAGGGCCGAGATCGGAAAAATATTTTCTTTGATAGATCCCGTATACCCGCCTGGTGCTGGGGGAAAGGACAGGACCCTTTACCTTCAGATACTGCTCTAGGGCTTCCTTTACCGTATAGGAGTGCGTGCTGGAAATACGGGTTTTATTTGCGGCAAACTCCGCTGCCCGCAATTCCACATCACGGCGGCCTGCAGGGCTGGGATCATCTGAGGTGAAGGATTCATAAATTCGTTTTTCTTTGGGATTTCCTTTTGCGTCCAGAACCGGCATACCTTTGGCATCCAGGACAGGGACAGAGTGGCTGTAGACCAGACACCGCCAAGAGCCGGAAGGGAGTTTCTTTGCTTTTGCCATTTCACATTCCTCCAATCGTAAAATGAGTATAAAAATAACACCTGTACAGGTGCCGGAGGTTTGTGGTAGAATATCTGTGGTTAGGGATATTCTCCACGG
>DXDD01000073.1 GCA_019115665.1 Candidatus Eisenbergiella pullistercoris
GCTACGCGCTCTCCGCTGCTTCGCAGCTACCTTTGCTCAGAGACTGGCGCTCCCTCCGTCCGCTCAGAGCCAGTCATCTGCTCGTGCAAGCACGGCATCTGACTGGTTCTGGCGGACGAGTGAACTGTAACCTGAAGATGCTTTCCGCCGCAGCGCTTCTACAGAATGCCCGCCGCCTGCAGAAGGAGGAAAACGGCCATGAGAGCGGGCTGGTGGATCATATAGATGGGAAGGGTATGCCGGCCGATGTATTCCAGGGGAGCGCACAGGCTTCTTCCCCCGGCGCGCAGAAAAAGCACGGCCGGACCCGGCACAGCTTCGCCATCTTCCGGAACGGCTTCCGGCACATTTTCAACCGGCCTGCGCTCTTTTTTTCCGCAGAAGCAGCGGAAGGTGAAGAAGCCGCTCCAGAACAGGAAGATCCAGGGAAGCAGGGCGAAATAGTCCGTAGAAAAGAAGCCGGGCCAGGGAAAGCCCAGGATCATCGGGAAAACGCCATGATACAGAAAATCCGGAAGAGCGAGAAGGCGCAGCCCTTCAAAGCCGAGCCACCCCGAGGATACGTCCCTGGTCAGGAAGAAAAGAAGCAGGCAGCCGGCCAGGCCGGCATAAGCCGGAATGCGCACAAGGAGCGGATAAAGAGGGACTGTGAGCAGGGCGGCAAGACCGAAGAAGCTTAAAACGCCCATCAGGATCAGGGATTCCGGCATGATGAGGGCGGTGACGGCGGTAATCAGCAGGCCGCAGGCGGAAAGCAGAAGGCCGCGCCGGATGCGTCTCGCGCCGTCGAAGCGGCCCAGACAGAAGCAGAATCCGGACAGGAAGATGAAGATCCAGCAGATGCTCTGCTGCCACAGATAGCCGGGCAGGCCGCGGTAGCCGGGGATATCGACGCCGTACAGATAGACCAGATCATAGGCGCCGTGATAGGCGATCATGGAGAGCAGATTGAGGCCCCGAAGCAGATCCAGCGCAGGAAGCCGGGAGGCCGGACGGCAGGAGGCGCCGCCCCGTCCACAGGAAGTGCCGCCGGGCTCCCGGAAGCCGCCGCATTCCAGCGGGCTTCCGCCGAGAACCCGGGAGCCCAGCGAGCCGCCGCCCCCCGCATGCTCCGCCTCAGAGCTGAAAGAAAGAAGAGAAACCGTCCGGTTCACTGCGCGCCTCCTTCCGGGGAAACGGCGCGCGTGCGCCGTCTGCGGTCCCAGCAGAGGATCAGAACGAAGGCCGCGAGGCTTGCGAGGCTCACCGCGGCGCCGATGGCAAGGCCGGCGGGACGGTAGCTCATTGTAACGGTATGCTGCCCTTCTGTCAGATAAAGGCTGATGAAGGTGTTGTCGAACAGGCCGGGCTGTACCTCTTTTCCGTCCACCAGGACCCTCCAGCCGGGCTCGTAGGCCACGCTGAGGATCAGCTCTCCGGCTTCGGAGACATCGATGTGCCCGCTGATATGGGTGGAGCTGAAGGAATCCACGGTCAGAGTCTGCGTCCCGAGCAGGGCGATGATCTGCTCCATCACATCGGGGTTCAGACGGAAAGCGGAAACCCGCAGACTGCTGCTGTCCTCGGAGGTCAGGGAAATCACATCGCCCGCATCGTGCCAGCCGAGATCGCAGATATAATGATATTTCAGCTTGCTGAAGGTTTTATTTCCGGCCTCCGATTCCATTTTCAGGGTATCCACGCCGGTATCGCCGACCCAGGCATAATAGTGGCCGCTCATATCGGCAGTGATAACGGAAGCGCCGTCTGCCTGCTGCATGGCCCCCACGGAGGTGAACAGATTTTCTTCCATGCCGAGGGTCTGCGCGATACGGTTCTGCGTATCCAGGGGCGTGGCTCCGTCTATTTCCAGACCCGCTTCCAGCGTATCCGTCCGGGGATCCCGCAGTTCTCCCAGAAGCTCGTCAAGGGCGGAGGTCTGCTCGACGGGGACCTCCGGAAGAGAGACGGAAATATCCCCGCTTACCATAAAGCCCAGAGGCAGACTGTAGCGGCATTCATACAGATAGATGTCGCCCTCCTGGTCGATGAGCGTATACAGGGACGGATCCTCCTGAGAGGAACGGGAAAACATATACCGCACGCCAAGCAGAGCGGAGGAAAGCGGCGTCGCCCCGTCGAAGCAGTAGAAAACCTTGCTGTCCGACATTCCCATTTTGTCATAAAATTCCTGCACATGCCCGTTGGAGGTGGAGGAGAACAGGGAGGCGGTGGGATAGCCCACCAGCGTGCCGTCGTTTTTGGTGACCCGGCTGGTTTTTTCAAACCGGTAAAAATCCGGATCCCGCTGCCTGGTCCGCTCCGCCAGCGCCTGATAGCTGTCCAGATTGTCCAGGTAGCTGCTTCTGCTGGTGACGGAGCAGCTGGTGACCCAGGTGTTGACGGCGGCCTCCGCCGTTACGGTGATCAGGGTCATGGCGGTAAGAAGCAGCAGCCCCGTGCGCCTTCCGTCCGCCCGCAGGGAAGCCCTTCCGGTCCGGTAAAAATAGAGGAACATGCCGTACAGGCAGAGGAAAAGGGCGGTCAGAAGAAAGGTTTCCGTCCGGTACGCCTCTTCGTCCGCCATCAGTTTTTCAAACAGAAGCACAAGCCCCAGGGAAAGGCAAAAAGCACCTCCGAGCGCCTTCAGCGAGCAGCTGCGGATGGAAAGCGCCGCCCTGGCGCAGAGGGTGAGCAGCAGGAAAATATACAGGAAGGACTGGCGGCAGGGCAGGGAATCCGGATAGTTCATGCCGTGCCAGATGAAGTTCAGCATGTTGGCGGAAAAGCTTAACAGCAGAAAAGCCAGAAGCCCCAGATGCGCCGCCTTGTCCCGCAGGGAGATCCGGGGATTTGCCGCATACAGGGGAACCAGCAGAAAAACGGCCACGCCGCAGTACAGGTTCGGCCAGTGATCCAGCCCCGTTTCCACCGTCACGTTCATGCTGTGCCTGGCGATCATATCCAGGAAGGAAAAATAAAAGGTCAGCGTGTCCGGAAAATCAAATTCGCTGAAGTCGGTCAGATGCAGGGCCGCGTATTCCGGAACCAGAAGCACCGCAGCCATGCCTCCCGCCAGCAGGGAAAACAGGGCGAACCGGACGGCCGCGCGCGTCATGTGCGCAAAGGACATGCGGCTGCAGACCAGCTGAAGCAGGAAATACAGGACCAGAAAAATACATACCATGATGGAAATGTAGTAATTGGTCAGAATGCACAGAGCGAGACTGACGCAGTAAAGCCGGTATTTTCCCGCTTTTACCAGAGCCTCCAGCCCCAGGGCGATCAGCGGAAAGAGAAAAACGCAGTCCAGCCACATCACGTTCCAGTTATAGGCGGCCAGATAGCCGGAAAGCGCGTAAAATACGGCGAAGGGGACCAGAAGGAAGCTCTTCGTCCGAAAATGCCTGGTCAGATAAAAGCAGAAGGTGAAGCCGCACAGGCCGATTTTCAGGGCCACCATCCAGGTCATGAACTCGATCAGATACGCATCGGGGACCAGAAGGACCAGCCAGTTGAAGGGGCTCGCCATATAATAACCGTACAGAGCGAGAAAATTGGAGCCGATTCCCACGTCCCAGGAATAGAAAAGGCTTTCTCCGGTCTTCAGCTTGTGCTGCATTTCCGACAGGAAGGGGACGTACTGATGATACATGTCGGAATGCATGAAGCTTTCGTCCCCGAAGGGATAGACGCCGTTGATGATGAAAATGCAGGTCATGACGGCAAGGGGAAGAAAAAAGGACAGAAGACAGGCGGCGTTGTTCCGTGCGAGGTCAGGCAGGGCGCGAAAGGAAACGCGCCGGGAAGCTTTGATTTTCATTTTCAATCTTGGATACCTCCTGGGGAGGCTGCGCGGGTCTGCGCAGCCCGGCATGGGTTAATCGGCGGAGCTGTCAAAAAGACGGTAGTACTGATAGCCTCTGTAATCGGAAAGAAGCTCGGACTGATCGTCGGCGCTGGTGAAGGTTCCGTCCGCCAGCGTCACATGATTGGCGCTGATCACGGGGACCGTTTCCGCAAAACCGGAAAGCCACGCGAAGTATCCGTCCATGGGAACGCCCGCCGCCTCAAGGGTCCTGGAGGCCAGATAGTTGGCGCTGGTTTCCACGCCGGATTCCTCCTCAATATCGAAGTTCGCCCAGATGAAGAAGGGGACTTTATAACGGTCCGCCTGTTCCTCCTGCGTCAGCGTGGAGCTGCTTTTCCCGTTCCGCTTCAGGATCGGCTCGATCACGGAATTGGTGGTCTGATGGTCGCCGAAAAAGACGATCACGGTCTCCTCCTCCTGCCCCGCGAACCAGGAAATGAGCTCTTCCAGGGCCTGGTCGCTCAGGCTCAGCAGGGAAAGATAGTTGTTCAGCGTCTGGGAGCAGTCCTCCGCCTCGATCCGGGGATCGAAATTGTCAAAGCTTTCCGTATAGGAGGAATGATTCTGCATGGTCACGTTGAACAGGAACAGAGGCTCCTCTCCCTTGTTTTCAAAGATTTCAACGATCTTTTCAAAATCGGACTGATCGCTCACGTAATTGCGGACCTTGACCGGATTTTCAAAATCCGGAAGAAAATACATCTCGGAAAAACCGATGGCAGGATACACCGTGTCCCGGTCCCAGCCGGATGCGTTGTAGGGATGCATGGCTACGGTCCGGTAGCCGAGGGAGGCAAGGTGAGAGGCCAGGGAAGGGGCATTCTCTCCGATATACTGCTGATAGGGAATGCTTCCCTGCGGCAGAAAGGCCATGGTATTTCCGGTCAGATACTCAAACTCCGTATTGGCCGTGTTGCCGCCGAGAACAGACACATTGAGCCATCCGGAAACGGTGTTTTCCGCGCCGGAAAGCAGGCTGTGCACAAAGGGCATATAGTCCTGATTCACAGAAAAATCGCCGAGTATGGCCGGATCGGAAAAGGCCTCGTCCATGATGACGATGATATTGGGAAGCTGCTCCTTTTCGCCGGAGAGCGCATCCGAAGGCAGGGCGGAGGCCTCGATCACCTCCGGCGCGCCGGAGCCGCCGGCCTCACCCGCTTCGCCGGAGCCGCTGTCCGCCGTCTGGGTTTCATCCAGCGCCGCAAGCGCTGCCGCCGCCGCGTCCGCGTCATAGCCGGCGGGCTTATCCACGGACATGTACCTAAGCTCCATGACGAAGGCGAGAGCCGTGCCGTTCTTGAAGCTGATGGTGGTGGGCGTGAACAGCTTATTGTACAGCCGCAGCTTCTGCTCCACGATCTCGTCGGAATGGAACATCAGGCCGAAAGCGCCCAGAAGGACCACCAGAGAGGCCGCCATGGGAAGCCGCAGCTTCCAGGTTCCCTTTTTCAGGGTGAAGCGGCAGAAAAACTCCAGGATCAGAAGCAGCGC
Organism: Candidatus Eisenbergiella pullistercoris; assembly: GCA_019115665.1. Classification (GTDB taxonomy): domain Bacteria; phylum Bacillota; class Clostridia; order Lachnospirales; family Lachnospiraceae; genus Eisenbergiella; species Eisenbergiella pullistercoris. Next base: position 5,345 of record DXDD01000073.1, read on the forward strand.
GAAGCCCAGGACTACAAGAACCGCCTCCCGGTCCAGCGTATAGTCGTAGTTGCCCGCCACGCTGGCCGCCGTTCCCACGGAAAGCAGATCCCAGGGCTGGATGGGGACGGAACGGAAATTCAGCACAAAATAATTGACGAGACCGTATATGCCGAAAAACAGGGTTTCCGTCATCAGCGCCACATGAAGGCGGCCGAAGGCCGCGAACAGAAGCAGCGCCAGAAGCTCGAACATGACCAGATTCAGAACCTGGGGCGTGGTCTTCATGGTTTCAAACGGGTTGTGGGTGTACCACTCCAGCAGATAAAAGGTTGCAGCCGGGGCCAGAAGCAGCATGATCAGGCTGAGACGGCTTTCCCGGATCTTTTGTATTACTTTTTTCATAACAGTCTTATGACTCCTCCTCAAAATCGGCGCTTCCGTCCCGCTTTGGGGCAGAATATGCCATGATTTCTGTTACATTCTAGTCACGGGGCCCGCATCTGTCAAGTAAAGCCACAAAGAATTCATATTTTGTGCTATAGTAAGAAGCAGACGGGAGGTCGGACAAAATGAGAATTCCGGACAGGATACTGAATATTGTGGAAAAACAGCTGGACGCGGACTGCGGGATCGGCGCAGACAGGGGAAACACGGTAACGACGGAAAACAAAACGGTGATCTGCCGCGCGCCCCGTTTCCCGGAGAAGAGATATCTGACGGACGCTGCCTACGGGGAGCTGCTCCGGGAGCGGATGGAAAAGGAAAGCGGGAACGAGCCCAGGGTCTATGAGGGCCAGGATCTTTTTTTCCGGGGAATCGTCTGCATGGGACGGGTGCGGATCCTGGCCGCGCAGGAAATCTTCGGCTGGTGCGTGAAGGAATTCGGCACGCTGAAGCATCCGGAATGGCTCTGTCAGTTTTCCGGTCTGCGCCGCCTGGATCAGCTGCTTTCCCGATACGGCCGGAAAATAGAGGATGTGCGGCTGAATTTTCTTCCCTCCGGGGAAACTCCTGAAGAGATTCCGGAAGGCCGTCTGCCCTTTGAGCTGCGCTGGCTGGAAGAAGGAGAGCTGGCGGACAGAAGGGAGCTGAGGGCCTTCCGCCATGCGGTCTGCGGCTCCGGGCTGACGCCGGATGTGCTGGCTGCTGCGGCCCTGCTGGACGGGCGGATCGTGGGCATGGCCGGGGCCACACGGGACGGCGGCCTGCTGCGCCAGATCGGCGTGGATGTGGATGAAGCGCAGAGGGGGAAAGGAATGGCGGCGGCGCTGGTCGGCATCCTGAAAAATGAGATCCTCCGGAGAGGGGAAATCCCTTTTTACGGCGTATCTCAGTCCCACATCCTGTCCATGAATACCGCCGTAAGCGCCGGCTTCCTTCCCGCCTGGACGGAAATCTATGCCGCCGCTTCGACGAAGACAGAGCGGTAACGGCGCCCGGCTGTCCCGGACGGATTGAAATAATCGGGAAAGTAAAGTACAATACTCCATATGCGGCGGACAGACTCCTGCCGCCTCCGGATACGGAGAAAAGAATGGAAAGAAGGAGAGACAGACATGGGAAAACTGGATGGGCTGAAGCCCGCAGAGGTATTTCATTATTTTGAAGAGATCAGCCGCATTCCGCGCGGCTCCGGGAACGTGGAAGCCATCAGCGATTATCTGAAGCGCTTCGCGGAAAGCAGAGGGCTCTTCTGCATACAGGATGAGGTGAAAAATATCATTATAATTAAGGAAGCGACTCCCGGATACGGGGAGGAAGAGCCGGTGCTGCTGCAGGGCCATATGGATATGGTGGCGGTGAAGGAGCCGGGCTGCGGAAAGGATCTCAGAAAGGAAGGGCTGGAGCTGAAGGTGGACGGCGACTGGCTGTATGCGGAAGGAACCAGTCTGGGCGCGGACGACGGCATCGCGGTCGCCTGTGCGCTTGCCCTTCTGGATTCAGACAGCATCCCCCATCCCCGTCTGGAGGCGGTATTCACGGTGGATGAGGAAACCGGAATGGAGGGCGCGTCCCATATCGACCTGTCCGTATGCCGGGGGCGCAGGATGCTGAATCTGGATTATGAGGAGGAAGGCGTTCTTCTGACCAGCTGCGCAGGAGGCGCAAGGGTGCACGGAAGGCTTGCCGTTTCCTTTGAAAAAATCAGAGGGACGAAGCTGGAGGTGGCAATCGACGGACTTCTTGGCGGACATTCCGGCTCCGAGATCGACAAGGGACGCGCGAACGCAAACGCGCTGATCGGAAGGCTGATGCGCAGCCTTCCCGCGGAAGCGGACGCCAGATACCTTTCTCTGGAAGGGGGAAGCGCCGACAACGCGATCCCCTCTGCCTGCCGGGCGGTTCTGGCTGTGAAGGAGGAAGCGGCTGACGCGGTACGCAAGGCGGCGGAAACGCTTGCGCAGACCCTCAGCCGGGAATATGCGGCTGCGGATCCCGGCATCTCCGTCCGCATTGAAGCGGAGGAAAGAGGGGAATGGGAGGCGTTCACCAGACAGAGCACCGATCAGGTCACGGCCATCCTCGCGCTGATGCCAAACGGCATCCAGCGGATGAGCGCCGACATTCCCGGCCTGGTGCAGACCTCCCTGAATCTGGGCATTCTGAGAACGCAGGACGGCTGCGTGAGCTTCGATTATTCCATCCGAAGCAGCGTGGGAAGCGAAAAGGACTGGCTCATCCACAGGGTCTGCCTGCTTCTGTCCCTGCAGGGAGCCCAATATACGGTGAGCGGCAGCTATCCGGCATGGGAATACCGCAGAGATTCCGCCCTGCGGGAGAGGATGATCCGTATTTATGAAAAAATGTTCGGCTCCGCCCCAAGGGTGGAAGCGATCCACGCCGGTCTGGAATGCGGCATCCTGGCCTCCAAACTGCCCGGCCTGGACTGCGTTTCCATCGGCCCCGATATGAAGGATATCCATACGCCCAGAGAGAGACTGAGCATTTCCTCTACGGAGAGGATGTGGAATTATATTCTTGAGATTCTGAAAAAATAAAAAGCCGGAGTTCCGGCCTGATGGAGGACAGTATGATCTTATTTCAGTGCGATTATAATGAAGGCGCCCATCCCAGAGTGATGGAAAAGCTGATGGAAACCAATCTGGAGCAGACGGTGGGCTACGGCGAGGATGAACACTGCGCCCATGCCGCGGAGCTGATCCGGAAGGCCTGCGGCAATGAAAGCCTTGCCGTTCATTTTCTGGTGGGAGGGACCCAGGCCAATATGACGGTGATCGCCGCGGCCCTGCGCCCTCATCAGGGCGTGATCGCCGCTCAGACCGGCCATATCAACTGCCATGAAACAGGGGCCGTGGAATCCACGGGACACAAGGTGCTCGCTCTGCCCCATAAGGATGGAAAGATCAGCGCCGCCCAGGTGGAACGGCTCTGCCGGGAGCACAGGGAAGACGCTTCCTTTGAGCATACGGTTCAGCCTAAAATGGTATACATTTCCAATCCCACGGAATACGGAACGCTCTATACCGCAAAAGAGCTGGAAGAGCTCAGCGCGGCGTGCCGCAGGAACGGCCTTTACCTCTTCCTGGACGGCGCGCGCCTGGGCTACGGCCTTGCGGCGGCGGACAATGAACTGGATCTTCCGTTCATCGCCTCCTGCTGCGATGTATTTTACATCGGAGGCACCAAGGTCGGCGCTCTCTTCGGAGAAGCTGTGGTCATGTCGAACGATGAGCTGAAGCGGGATTTCCGCTATTTTATCAAACAGAAGGGCGGGATGCTGGCCAAGGGCCGCCTGCTTGGCGTACAGTTTGAAGCTCTGATGGAGGACGGACTTTATCTGGAAATCTCCCGCCGCGCAGACCGTCTGGCGGACAAACTCAGGGAAGCGTTCGTCCGGTGCGGCTTTCCCATGCTGGTGGAAAGCAGGACGAACCAGATCTTTCCCGTCATGCCGGACGCGGTCCTGAAGGAGCTTTCCGGCCGGTATGGCTTCTCCTGGCAGGAGCGCGTGGACGATACCCACAGCGCGGTGCGCTTCTGTACCAGCTGGGCTACAAGGGAAGAAAATGTAGACCGCCTGATCGCCGATCTGGAAAAAATGGGCCCGATCCGCTGAGAAAATGATGTGGGGAGACAGTGCGCTCCTCACATTTTATTTACACAACCAACATAACATATCGAAGCTGTTTTAAGGGAATATAGAAACCTATCGTAGCTGATACGCCATTTCTGTCCCCTGTATAGTTATTACATACCAATGGAAAATACTGGAATATACAGGGAGAAAAGCAGCGATGGAGGAAGTTCTTGTCCGTATCGGAAAAAGGCTGTATAAAAGAAGAAAGGAAATGAGGCTCACGCAGGAAAAGATGGCGGAGCTCCTGGAAATGTCCGCATCCTTTTACAGGGCGATCGAAAGGGGGAGAAAACACATTTCCATTGAGAAGATTCTCCTTGTTTATGAGCGGACAGGCTTGAGCCCCGATTACCTGCTGGCCGGGGAAGACCTGTCGGATAAGGCCGTTATGGAAGTTCTCAAAAACTGCCCTGAAGAGAAACAGCCGGCGCTGGAGCAGGTTCTGGCGGATCTGACGGCGCTCCTTGCGCGGACGGCCGAAAAAGAATGAGATGAAAGAGGATACGGGCAGATGAAGGAAAACAGAGAGTTCTTCGAAGAGCTCTATCGTTCAGAATATGACAACATCAAGAGATACGTCCGCCGTATGGTTACAGACGGCAACGGAATAGAGGATATTGTGCAGGAAACCTTTGTCGAGGCTTACCGGAAGATCTCCAGCCTCCGCACACATCCCAATGTCCCGGGCTGGCTTCGCGTGACTGCCAAGAACAAGATCATGAAGTGGGAAGAGAAGCAGAAGAAGTACAGCCTGGATTTCGACTACATCCTTCAGAACGCGGAAGGCTCCGGAAAGGGAAAACCGTCGGACGATTTCAAAATGGTGGAAGCATACTGCACGGTGCGCAAAATCCTGTCGGATGAGGAACTGGAGATTCTCCGCTGCTATTACGAATACGGATATACCTCTCAGGAAATGGCGGCCCGCCTCGGAATCACGGAAACCTGCTTCAAGGTGCGGATCCTGAGAATGAAGCAGAGGATCAAAAACAGCCTTCAGCTTCCGCTGTTTGTCTGCGCCGGACAGCTGATCCTGCAGATCCTGAAGTTTGTCGGAGATGTCTGAGGCGGACAGAGCATATAAAAGCAGGGGGCGGAAGGGCGGCCGCCGGGAGAGCCTGGCCGGGAAAAGCCGGGGCGAAGGAGCGGCCGCCGGGAGAGCCTGGCCGGGAAAAACTAGGGACGGAAGGGGCGGCCGCAGCGAAGCGGGCGGTTGATAGAAGACGCAGGAAGAGGAAAGACTGGGAAATGACAGAGAAGAAAGAATCCCGTGATGAAAAACTCATAGAGGAGCTGTACGAAAAGCTCTGGTGGTACACACATGAAGCTACGGATGAGGAATTTGACGAGAAGGAAGTGGACGCGATCACACGCCTTCTCGACATTCTGGAGCCCGTTCATGACGACCAGGCCTATGCCTCCGGCGCGGACGCCGCCCTGCAGCGTTTCTGGGAACGCTACGGGGAGGAAGAAGAGGCGGCGGGGACGGATGTGGATGCTGAGGAAGATTTCAGTTTTGCTGAGACGGCGGGTACGGTACGGGCCGCAACCGATGTCAGGGAGCATGGAAACGTGGATTCGGAGAAATTATCCAGAAAGTCTTTCGGGAAATCTTCCGTGCATCAACGCAGTGGCAGATGGAGAAGAGTTATCGTCCGTATTGGCATTGGGCTTGCCGCCTGTGTAGTCCTGCTGGTCACTGTGAATGTGGGATGCTATGCGATTAAGAAGAAGTCCTTCTTTGAGATTGTGAGGGATGGAGTGGGCAGGATAGAGATAACAGTGACGGGAAATATGAATGAAATTGTAGATGGGGAAAATAATGCTGTGGAGTGTTCATCTTGGGAGAAGGCCGAGGAATTAGTGGGAGAAGATTTATTAGAGCCGACTTATATTCCGGAGGGGTATGAATTAAGACTATTACTTGTTCAAGATTCACAATTGCAGAAAGTTGTTAGGGGATGGTACGCTAATGACGAAGGTTATTATTTAAGGATTTATGTACGGGTTTATC
>DXDD01000074.1 GCA_019115665.1 Candidatus Eisenbergiella pullistercoris
GTTCAGACAGGTCTGCGCATTTACTGCGCAGACCGTACGAAAACGTACAGGCAGGAAGCATCCGGCCCATCGCGAAGCGATTGGAATGGCCGGATGCCGTTACTGTTCTGCCGAAGGCTGAACAGTAACGACTGGACGGGAAGGCGGAACGGGGAAAACAATTTCCACTTGCCTAAGCCGTGCATTTGGGATATACTTAAACCAGTTTAGCGGAAGGGACATGTTCCTTTGCATGGACCGAAGTGCACACCTAACAGGAGGGATTGCAATGATAGAAGCAACAAGCTGTGGCGGTGTGGTTATTTTCCGCGGGAAGATACTGCTTTTGTACAAGAATTTCAAAAACAAGTACGAGGGCTGGGTTCTGCCCAAGGGAACGGTAGAGGCAGGAGAGGAGTATAAGGATACGGCGCTTCGGGAGGTGCTTGAGGAGAGCGGGGCGAGGGCTTCCATCATCAAGTATATCGGAAGGAGCGAGTATACCTTCAGCGTGCCTGAGGATACGGTGGACAAGGAGGTACACTGGTATCTGATGATGGCCGACAGTTATTACAGTAAACCACAGCGTGAGGAATATTTTGTGGACTCCGGGTTTTACAAGTACCATGAGGCGTGGCATCTGCTGAAGTTTGCCAACGAGAAGCAGATCCTGGAAAAGGCCTACCATGAGTACCTGGATCTGAAGAAGAGGAACCTGTGGGGCAGCCGAAAATATTTCTGAAGGATTCCGGCGTCACGAAAGCGGAATGGAAGGAGAGGCGGGAACGGTCAGTCATACCGCTTCTCCTTTCTGATTTTGAAAGCAAAAAAAGGGTATAAACTGCCGGAAACAGGCAATGGCTTAAAGAAGAAGGAAGCGGCGCGGCCGCGCGCCGGCGGGGAAGGTAAGGGACGGCATGAAGTTCAGCAGAAGGCTCTGTGTGGGCGGATCCATCAGGGATCCGGAAAAGGTGATATGGAAGCTGAAGCACAATGCGGGACAGTTTTCTGTCTATGTCATCGCCATAGCCGCATCGGAAGGGGATCAGCTGGATATCATCCACTGCAGTTATCTGAAGCAGCGCTGCTTTGATACGGAAAACATGCTTGTGGCGGGTCTGGCCTCCAGCAGACAGGAGGCGGTTGAGATGATAGCCTCGCTTGCACAGAAGGTGGTCCGGGAAACCGGGGATGCCGATCTCAGGAGCTATTTTCTGAAGGGCTGAGCGTCAGGGGAGATATGGAAATTTTTTTTCTGATTCTGAAAACGGCGGGCGTCATCCTGCTTTTCATACTTGGACTGATCCTGTTTCTTGCGGCGCTTCTTCTTTTCGTCCCGGTCCGGTACCGGGCGGAGGGAAGGCTTGCGGAGGAGACCGGGATCGGGGCATATATCCGTTTCAGCTGGCTGCTGTCCCTGATCACCGTGCGGATCGAATATGCGGACGGCCTGGAAACGGCCGTCCGCGCGGTGGGGATCCGCCTCCGCCTGAAAAGGCGGAGACGCCGTGCGGCCCGACCTGACGGAGCGCGGCCCGAAAAGGAGCAAAGCGGGCAGCGGGGACAGGCGGAAGCTTCTTCCGGAAGCAATCATATCGGTCGGGCGGAAGCCTCCTCGGGCAGCGGCCGCATCGGGCAGGCGGGAGCCTCCTCTGACAGCGGCGTCTCCGGACAGCCGGAAGCCTCCTCTGACAGCGGCCGCATCGGGCAGGCGGAGGACTCCGGCGGAGGAAGCAGGGGAAGGCTCGCGGCGTGCAGGGAGCGCCTCCGCAGCCTTGCCGACGGCTGTGTCCGCATGCTGCAGGACATCCGGCTTCTTCAGAAGCGGCTTTTGGACAATGCGGAACGGATCCGGGAGAACGCGGTTTATTACCGGAACCTGCTGACGGAGGAGGAATCCCGCAGGACCGTTTCCATGATCTGGCTTCATCTGAAAAAGCTGCTTTCCCATACGAAGCCTAAGGAGCTTTCCGTGAACCTGACGGTGGGAGCGGAGGATCCCGCGGTAACGGGAAGGGTGCTCGCCGTGAACGGGATGCTTTATCCCTGGCTCGGAGAGGCGGTAAGCATCCGGCCTGATTTTGAAAAAGCGTGTCTGTACGGAGATTTTTATGTAAAAGGAAGGATCCGCGCCTGTACGGCGCTGTACCATATTCTGAGAGTGATCCTGGATAAAAGGACATGGACGCTGATCAGACGGCTGAAGAAGGAGGAGCTGACCAATGGCTGAAAATCATAACAACATCAACTGTGTGATGGAATCCCTGTTAAAGGGCGCGAATGCGCTGATGTCAACCAAAACCGTGGTGGGAGAGGCGACGAAGATCGACGATACCATCATCATTCCGCTTGTGGATGTGAGCTTCGGCGTGGGCGCGGGAGCCAGCCTGAGCGACAAAAAGGACGGCGGAGCCGGAGGACTGTCCGGAAAAATGACGCCGAGCGCGGTTCTTCTGATCAAAAACGGACAGACGAAGCTGGTCAATATCAAAAATCAGGACAGCGTGACCAGGATCCTGGACATGATCCCTGACCTGGTGGACCGCTTTACGGCGAAGCCGGAGCCGATGATGAGCGATGAAGAGGCGCAGAAGGCGGCTTTCCCTTCCGAAGAGGAATAAAAAAGGAAAAGGATGGGAATCATGGCGGCGGCGGATGCATAGAATAGCGGTAAGACCGGAAAGGACGGCTGCGGTGGAATGCATCAGCTGTGGAAACTGATCGGGATAATCGTATTCAGCATTGCCGTCGGCATGCTTCTGACTCTGCTCATCGCGAACCGGCTGGCAGGTCTGATCGTTGCCGCGCTTCTGCTTGTGGCCGGCTACAACATGGTGTTCTGCGATAAATAGCCCATGCGCGCAGCTTTTCGGACAGAAAAAAGACCGCCCAAAACCTGAAAGGATTCGGACGGTCTTATCTTATGTCCCGATTTCTGCAGAGCGCCACCTTATGCTCTCTCCACTTTGCCGGATCTGAGGCAGCTGGTACAAACATGCATCTTTTTGGAAGCTCCGTTTACCAGACACTTGACGCTTTTCACATTCGAGTTCCAGATGTGGTTGGATCTTCTATGGGAATGGCTTACGTTGTTACCAAAATGAACGCCCTTGCCGCAAATATCACATTTTGCCATCTTCGCACCTCCTAAACCAATATATTTTTCAAACCGCAACATGTGTATGATAACAGAAAGAAAAGGAATTTGCAAGCGAAATCTGCGAAAAACAGGGGAAGAAAAATAAATATATCTTTCCTTTTTTTCGGAAAGCGGTTATAATATGCTTATATTTGTGCCGTTTTGAGGAACGCGGCGCGGTCCGGCGGTCTCTGCCGGAGAACGCGGCGCCGCCTGTCCGGGCAAAAAACAGGGCTGTCTGCTGCGGCAAAGAAGGAGGTTCTACATGAAGGGTTCATATCTGAACACCCATATGGGCAATATAACGATTGACAGAGAAGTTATTGCGCAGTATGCGGGAATCGTCGCCATGGAATGCTTCGGCATCGTCGGCATGGGCATTACGGTCAAGGACGTGGTGAAGCTTCTGAAGAAGGATAATGTGACGAAGGGGATCGCCGTTACGGTCAATAACAACAAACTGACACTGGACTTCCATGTGATCGTTTCCTATGGCGTGAGTATTCTGGCGGTATCCAACAATCTGATCGATAATGTGAAGTACAAGGTGGAAGAATTCACAGGCATGGAAATTGAGAAGATCAACATCTTTGTAGAAGGTGTGCGAGTGATTGATTAAGGAGGACAGTAGTTGTGAATCTGCAGACAATTGACGCCGGCTGCCTTGCGAAGATGTTTCTGGCAGGGGCCGGGAGGCTTGAAAGCAAAAAGGAATGGATCAATGAACTGAACGTGTTCCCGGTACCGGACGGAGATACGGGAACGAATATGACGCTTACCATCATGTCGGCTGCGAAAGAGGTGGCCGCCATGACGGAGCCTGATATGAAGTCGCTTTCCAAGGCGGTTTCTTCCGGTTCCCTGCGCGGGGCGAGAGGAAACTCCGGCGTTATCCTTTCCCAGCTGTTCAGAGGCTTTACCAAGGGGATCCGCGACTATGACGTGCTCACGATACCGATCCTGGCCGACGCGGGCGAGAAGGCGGTGGAGACGGCGTACAAGGCGGTCATGAAGCCTAAGGAAGGAACGATCCTCACCGTCGCAAAGGGCGCGTCCCTGAAGGCGAGGGAGCTTGCCGACGCGGGCGAGGAGGATATGGAGAAGTTCCTCGGCGAGATCATTTCCCACGCGGAATATGTGCTCAGCCAGACGCCGGAGATGCTTCCGGTCCTGAAGCAGGCGGGCGTGGTGGACTCCGGCGGACAGGGCCTTGTTGAGGTGCTTCGCGGCGCGTTTGACGCCTTTACCGGAAAGGTTTCGGCGGACGCCCTGGATTTCTCCGAACAGGCGAAGGCGGCGCCTTCCGAAGGAGGCGTGAAGGGAAGCCTGGAGGCGCAGGCGGAGATGGAGATCAAATTCGGCTACTGCACCGAATTTATCATCATGCTGAACAAGACCTTTAATATCAAGCAGGAAATGGATTTCAAGGCCTATCTGGAATCCATCGGCGATTCCATCGTGGTGGTGGCGGACGACGACGTGGTCAAGGTGCACGTACATACCAATGACCCCGGACTTGCGATCCAGAAGGCATTGAAGTACGGCGCTCTTTCCAATATGAAGATCGACAACATGCGCCTGGAGCATCAGGAGAAGCTGTTTAAGCTGTCTGAAAAGGAGAAGCAGGCGCAGGAGGCGGCTGCGGAACCGGAAGCGGCGGGAGAGCATAAGGAAGCGGGCTTTGTCGCAGTCTCCGCCGGAGACGGACTGGCGGAGATCTTCCGAGGGCTCGGCGTGGACTATGTGATCGAGGGCGGCCAGACCATGAATCCCAGCACGGAGGATGTGGTCAACGCGATCGGCAAGGTCAATGCGGACACGGTTTACGTGCTGCCCAACAATAAAAACATCATTCTTGCGGCCAGCCAGGCGAAGTACCTGGTGGAGGATAAGAATGTGGTGGTGGTTCCCACAAAGACGATCCCTCAGGGCATTACGGCAGTGATCAACTTCGTGCCGGATATGGGAGCGGAGGAAAACGAAGCCTCCATGACGGAGGAGATCTCCCATGTGAGGACCGGAGAGGTGACCTATGCGGTCCGCGATACGGTGATCGACGACAGGCAGATCCGTCAGGGCGATTATATGGGAATCGGAGACGACGGGATCCTGGCCGTGGGTTCGGATATCGCGGATGTGGCCTATGACATGACCGCGGCCATGATGGATGACGACTGCGAGCTGATCAGCATCTACTACGGGGCTGATGTGACGCAGGAGGACGCTGAGAATCTGAAGGCAAGAGTGGAGGAGCGTTATCCTTCCTGCGATATCGAGCTGCAGTACGGCGGACAGCCGATCTACTACTATATCATTTCTGCGGAATAAGGGCCGTATCCGCCGCGGCCTGCCGGGGCCGGAGCAGGGCGGAAAACCGGAAAATATGAAGATTCAGATAGGATTGACATCAATTAAGGGAGTCGGCGAAAAGACCGCGGAGCTTTTCGCCAGACTCCATATTACAAATGTGGGGGAGCTTTTGGAGCATTACCCCAGAGACTACGAAAAAATGGACGCGCCAGTGACCGTTTCGGCGCTGACGCCCGGAAGGGTGTGCGCCGTGCGTGCGGCCGTGATCGGCATGCCGCAGGTAAAGCGGGTGCGTTCCCTGGTCATAGCCACTGTACAGGCCGGCGATGCGACCGGCTTTTTTCGTCTCACTTTTTTCGGCATGCCTTATCTGAGAAGCATTCTGAAGCCGGGAAGCGTCCACATCTTCCGGGGGCTCTGCCAGCCCGGATGCGCGGGAAAGGCGGAGAGGCCGACAGCGGGCTCCGCGCTGATGCAGATGGAGCAGCCTTCCATTTTCAGCCCGGAGGAGTATGCCGGGCTGCAGGATACCCTGCAGCCCAGGTACGCGCTGACAAAGGGACTGACCAACCGGATGATGATCCGGACGGTGCGGGGGGCGCTGGAAGGGCTGGATGGCGGACTTCTGGCGGAATTTCTGCCGGAGGAGCTTAGAAAGGAATATGATCTGATCCCCTGGCTGGAGGCGGTGAGAAGGATCCACTGTCCTGCGGACCGGGACGAGCTTGCGGCAGCGGTAAGGAGGCTTTCCTTCAATGAATTCCTGGAGTTCTTTCTGGGGCTTTCCCGCCTGAAGAAGGAAACCGGGAGACGGAAATTTCCGGATCCTCTGCACGGCGTGCCGGATACGGGCCGGCTGCTGGAAGAGCTTCCCTACCGGCTTACCGGAGCGCAGCTGCGGGTATGGGCGCAGATCGAGGCGGATATGGAAAAGGATACGGCTATGAACCGCCTGGTGCAGGGAGACGTGGGAAGCGGAAAGACCATTCTCGCCTTCCTGGCCCTTCTTATGTGCGCGGCAAACGGCCGGCAGGGCTGCCTGATGGCGCCCACGGAGGTGCTTGCGGCCCAGCATTTTGAAGCGCTTTCCGGACTCTGCGCGGAGCACGGACTATGCATCCGCCCCGCTCTTCTGACCGGCTCCATCCCGGCGCGGGAGAAGAAGCGGATCTATGCGGGCATTGCCCGGGGAGAATACAATGTGATCATCGGCACCCACGCCCTGATCCAGGAAAAGGTGGAATACAGGGATCTTGCTCTGGTGGTCACGGATGAGCAGCACCGCTTCGGCGTGCGGCAGAGAGAGAGTCTGGCGGATAAGGGCGGGGAGCCCCATGTGCTGGTAATGAGCGCAACGCCCATTCCCCGTACCCTTGCGATCGTGATGTACGGGGATCTGGACGTTTCCATTCTGGATGAGATGCCGGTGGGCCGCCTTCCCATCAAAAACTGCGTGGTGGGGACCGCATGGCGTCCAAAGGCGTATGCGTTTATCGCGGCCCAGGTGAAGGCCGGACATCAGGCCTATGTGATCTGTCCCATGGTGGAAGAGGGGGAGATGGACGGGCTGGAGAATGTGACGGACTACGCCGGGAAGCTGGAGGCGGCTCTGCCGAAGGAGATCCGGGTCGGCGTACTGCACGGACGGATGAAAAATGCCCGAAAGAATGAGATCATGGAAGCGTTTGCCGCGGGAGAAACGGACGTGCTGGTTTCCACCACGGTCATCGAGGTGGGGATCAACGTTCCGAACGCCACCGTCATGATGGTGGAAAACGCGGAGCGCTTCGGGCTCGCCCAGCTGCACCAGCTCCGGGGGCGCGTGGGCCGGGGCAGCGCCCAGAGCTACTGCATGTTCATCAGCTCCAACGAGAGCGATGAGGTGATGAAGCGCCTGAATATTCTGAACACCTCCAACGACGGCTTTTTCATCGCCAATGAGGATCTGAAGCTGCGGGGGCCGGGCGACCTGTACGGCGTTCGCCAGAGCGGCCAGCTGGATTTTAAGATCGGAGATATCTACCGGGACAGCGACCTTGTGCTGAAAGCGGCGGAGCTCGCGGAAAGGATCGTATCCGGGGATCCGGAAAAGAAGGATCAGAAGCTTGCGCCCCTCTATCGGTGGGAGGAGCAGCATGGGAGCCCGGTTGACTTTCGGAGCATATGAAGGTAAAATTTTTGAAGCTGTGAGACATCGGTTGAAAAGGAATGGAGAAGAATATGGCAAGGATTGCGATCGTTACGGACAGCAACAGCGGTATTACCCAGGCAGAGGCGGAGAAGCTCGGCATCTATGTTCTCCCCATGCCCTTTATGATCGGCGGGGAAACCTTTTTTGAAGGGGTCAATCTGACGCAGGAGGAATTTTACCGGAAGCTGCGGACGGGCGTGCCGGTTTCCACATCCCAGCCCGCTCCGGATTCCGTCCTGCGGTTATGGAGAAGGCTTCTTCTGGATTATGACCAGGTCGTGCACATTCCCATGAGCAGCGGGCTTTCCGGCTCCTGCCAGACGGCCGTGATGCTGGCCGACGACTTTGACGGCAGGGTGCAGGTGGTGAACAACCAGCGGATCTCCGTCACCCAGCGGCGTTCGGTGGAGGACGCCATCCGTCTGGCCGGCGAGGGAATGGACGCCGCGCAGATCCGGGAATTTCTGGAAAAGGATAAATTCAATTCCAGCATTTATATCATGGTAGATACTCTTTTTTATCTGAAAAAGGGCGGCCGGATCACCCCGGCTGCAGCGGCACTTGGAACGCTCCTGCGCTTGAAGCCCGTGCTTCAGATCCACGGGGAAAAGCTGGACGCTTTTGCCAAGGCAAGGACGACGGCGTCCGCCAGGCAGATCATGCTGAACGCGGTGATGAATGATGTGTCGCAGCGGTTCCACAGGCCGCTTTCGGACTGCGGGATGTGGGTGGATTTTGCCCATACGCAGAATGAGGAGGCGATCCTGGACTTCCAGAAGGAGGTTCTCGCCCATTTTCCGGGCGCGGAAAGCCATGTGGATCCCCTTTCCCTGAGCGTATCCTGCCATATCGGACCCGGCGCGCTGGCGGTGGCGGTTACGATGAGAAATGACTGATAGGGAGAACGGAATGAATCAGAACAGTTATGACGCCTCCAGCATTACGGTGCTGGAGGGCCTTGAAGCGGTCCGGAAAAGGCCGGGCATGTATATCGGAAGCGTTTCCACGAAGGGACTGAACCATCTGGTCTATGAGATCGTGGACAACGCGGTGGACGAGCATCTGGCCGGCGTATGCGACCGGATCTGCGTGACGCTGGAGGCGGACGGCTCGGCCACTGTGGACGACAACGGAAGAGGGATCCCCGTGGGGATGCATGAAAAGGGCGTGAGCGCGGAGCGCCTGGTGTTCACCACGCTGCATGCGGGAGGAAAATTCGATCATTCCGCGTACAAGACCAGCGGCGGCCTGCACGGCGTCGGTTCCTCCGTGGTCAACGCCCTTTCCGCCAGAATGACCGTGCGCGTCCGCCACGGCGGAAAAATCTATGAAGACCGGTACGAGCGGGGCATTCCCACGGTGGAGCTTGCCGACGGGCTGCTTCCCGTGGTGGGAAAGGCGAAGAACACGGGGACCTGCATCAATTTTCTCCCGGACGATACGATCTTTGAGAAGACCCGCTTTAAGGAGGATGAGATCAAAAGCCGGCTGCATGAGACGGCTTATCTGAACCCTGCGCTCACCATTGTTTTTACGGATAAGAGGAAGGAAGAGCCGGAGGTGATCGAGTATCATGAGCCGGAGGGGATCGCGGGCTTCATCCGGGATCTGAACAAATCCCGGGAGGCGGTATGCGATGTGATCTCCTTTTCGGGAGAGAGCGACGGCATTTCCGTGGAGGGCGCCTTCCAGTATGTGAATGAGTTTCATGAAAATGTGCTTGGCTTCTGCAACAATATCTACAACGCGGAGGGCGGCACCCATCTGACCGGCTTTAAGACCACTTTTACCAATATCATCAACACCTATGCCAGACAGCTGAATATCCTGAAGGAAAAGGATCAGAATTTTACCGGGCCGGACGTAAGGAACGGCATGACCGCAGTGATCTCCATCAAGCATCCCGATCCCCGCTTTGAGGGACAGACCAAGACCAAGCTGGACAATCAGGACGCGGCGAAGGTGGTGGGGAAGGTGACCGGCGAGGAGCTGGTCCGTTATTTTGACCGGAACCTGGAGACCTTAAAGAGCATCATCGGCTGCGCGGAGAAGGCGGCGAAGATCAGAAAGACGGAGGAGCGGGCGAAGACCAACCTGCTCACCAAACAGAAATTTTCCTTTGATTCCAACGGAAAGCTGGCGAACTGCGAATCCAGGGACGCCTCCCGCTGCGAGATCTTCATCGTGGAGGGGGATTCCGCCGGAGGCAGCGCCAAAATGGCGAGAGACCGTTCCTATCAGGCGATCCTGCCCATCCGGGGAAAGATCCTGAACGTGGAAAAGGCAAGCATCGATAAGGTGCTTGCGAACGCGGAGATCAAGGCCATGATCAACGCCTTCGGCTGCGGCTTTTCCGAGGGCTACGGGAACGATTTTGACATCTCAAAGCTGCGCTACGACAAGATCATCATCATGACGGATGCGGATGTGGACGGCTCCCATATTTCCACCCTGCTTCTGACCCTGTTTTACCGCTTCATGCCGGAGCTGATCTTCGAGGGCCATGTGTACCTGGCCATGCCGCCGCTTTATAAGGCCATGCCCTCCAAAGGGAAGGAGGAGTATCTGTACGACGACAAGGCCCTGGAGCGCTACCGGAAAAAGCATAAGGGCCCCTTTACCCTGCAGAGGTATAAGGGACTGGGAGAAATGGACGCCTCCCAGCTCTGGGAGACCACGCTGAATCCGGAGACCCGTCTGTTAAAACAGGTGGAGATCGAGGACGCAAGAATGGCTTCGGAGGTGACGGAGCTTCTGATGGGAACGGACGTGCCGCCCAGACGGACCTTCATCTATGAATACGCGCCGGACGCGCAGCTTGATATTTAACGGAGATGGAAGATTTGGATGAGAAGATCATAAAAACAGAATATTCGGAGATCATGCAGAAGTCCTTTATCGATTATGCCATGAGCGTTATCGTGGCCAGGGCGCTGCCTGATGTGCGCGACGGGCTCAAGCCCGTACAGCGCCGGACTCTTTACGACATGTATGAGCTGGGCATCCGTTATGACAGGCCCTACCGGAAATGCGCCCGTATCGTGGGAGATACCATGGGCAAATACCATCCTCACGGGGACAGCTCCATCTATGACGCCCTGGTGGTGATGGCACAGGACTTCAAGAAGGGCCTTCCGCTGGTGGACGGGCACGGGAATTTCGGGAACATCGAGGGTGACGGCGCGGCCGCCATGCGTTATACGGAGGCCCGCCTGGAGCAGGTGACGCAGGAGGCTTTTCTTGGGGATCTGGATAAGGACGTGGTGGATTTCGGGCCGAATTTTGACGAAACGGAGAAGGAGCCCCTGGTCCTTCCGGTGAAGATCCCGAATCTTCTGGTCAACGGCTCCGAGGGCATTGCGGTTGGCATGGCCACCAGCATCCCCTCCCATAACCTGGGAGAGGTGATCGAGGCGGAAAAGGCTTTCCTGAAAAAGGAAGACATCTCCACGGCGGAGCTGATGAAATACTTAAACGGTCCGGATTTTCCCACGGGAGGTATTGTCACGAACAAGGACGACCTGCTTTCCATCTATGAAACGGGAACCGGAAAGATCCGCATCCGCGGCAAGGTGGAGGTGGAAAAGGGAAAGGGTGGAAAGACCAATGTGGTCATCACAGAGATTCCCTATCCCATGATCGGCGCGAACATCGGCAAGTTCCTGGCGGATGTGGCGGCTCTCGCGGAAACGAAAAAGACTGCGGACATCAGCGATATTTCCAACCAGTCCTCCAAGGAGGGCATCCGCATCGTCATCGAGCTGAAGCGGGACGCGGACGTGGACAACTTCATCAACATGCTTTATAAAAAGACCCGTCTGGAGGATACCTTCGGCGTGAATATGCTGGCCATCGCGGACGGGAGGCCGGAGACGCTGGGGCTTCGGGCGATTCTGAAGGCCCATGTGGATTTTCTCTATCAGGTGACCACCAGAAAATACGAGAACCTGCTCGCGAAGGAAAGAAGCCGGAGGGAGATTCAGGAAGGTCTCATCAAGGCCTGCAATGTGATCGACCTCATCATCGAGATCCTCAGAGGGTCCCGCGACCGGGCCATGGCGAAGGCCTGTCTGGTGGAAGGAAAAACGGACGGCATCCGCTTTAAGTCTAAAGAGTCGAAGGTAATGGCCCAGCAGCTTTCCTTTACGGAGAACCAGGCCAACGCCATTCTGGAAATGCGCCTGTACAAGCTCATCGGCCTGGAACTGGAGGCGCTGATTAAGGAGCATGAGGAGACCCTTGCGAATATCTATCGTTATGAGGATATTCTGGAGCGTAGGGAATCCATGGCCCAGGTCATCATAAATGAGCTGGACGAGATCAAAAAGAAGTTCGCAAGGCCCAGAAGAACCGTGATCGATAACTGTGCGGAGGCGGTATTTGAGGAAAAGAAGGTGGAAGAGGTGGACGTGATGTTTCTCATGGACCGCTTTGGCTATGCCAGGACCATCGATCTGTCCGTCTATGAGCGCAATAAGGAGGCGGCGGATGCGGAGAACCGCTTCGCATTCCAGTGCAGAAACACGGGAAGAATCTGCCTGTTCACCAATACGGGACAGCTGTATACCATTAAGGTTTCCGACCTGCCTTATGGAAAATTCCGGGATAAGGGTGTCCCGGTGGATAACGTGAGCAACTACGATTCCACAAAAGAAGAGATCCGCAACGTCTGCAGCCAGTCGGAGCTGAATCTCTGCCGCGTGATTTTTACCACAAAGATGGGAATGATCAAGGTGGTGGACGGCGGGGAATTTGACGTGATGAAGCGTACCGTCGCGGCCACCAGGCTCCAGGACGGTGACGAGGTGAAGGATGTGACCGTGCTTAAGGAGCAGCAGACCGTGGTGCTTCAGACCCATAAGGGCTTCTTTTTGCGCTTTGCCGTGGAGGAAATTCCGGAAAAGAAAAAGGCCGCCGTCGGCGTGCGGGCCATCCGCCTGAGCCCGGAGGACTTCGTGGAGGCAGTGCACTTCACCGAGCCCGGCAAAGAAGGGAGCATTCCCTTTGGAGACAGACAGCTGGAGCTGTCCCGTCTGAAGATCGCAAAGAGGGACGGAAAGGGCACGAAGGTGCGTTGATGCCATGAGTATTAAGAGTCAGTATGTATGATGACAGGCTTGAAATTGAGAGCCCGGGACGCTTCCCGAATATTGTTACAGCGGATAATATTTCATATACACGTTTTTCACGAAACAAGACCATTTCAAGGGTAATGACCGAGTTTGAATGGGTGCGGGAACTGAATGAAGGTGTAAAGAAGATCTATTCTGATATGGCTGAAGCTGGTTTGCCTGCACCAGAATATATTGAAACACCGAATACCGTAAAGCTGATTCTGCGGAACAATATTGACACAAGAACTGTTTACGGAAATAAGGCATCCGGTGATGCTGGAAATGAAGCTTTAAATGATGCTGAACGAATTATTATTGAAATCATCAGAAAGTTTCCCCAGGCAAGCCAGAAAGAAATTGCGGAAAAAGCAGAATTTTCCAGATCAAAGGTTCAACGAACCATGAAGAATCTGGTTGAAAAAAAGGTAATTTACCGTGAAGGCGCGAGAAAAAACGGAGTCTGGAGAGTAACCGGACAGCAGTAGTAAGTTTACGTTTTTTATTGAAAGAGTAAGCGATACTATCCATTATGGACGGGACACTTAAAATTCAGAAATCCGGGAGGACAACGCCGCCTGATGCAGAGCCTGTCCTTCGTTTGAAAATCGCAGCCCATGAAAAGCGGCCGGGCGCATGACCTTTTCCAGAATGGGAAGGCTTGCGTTCAGGTCGTTTTTTCTATATCCGATGACCGGATTGGTGAGCAGATGGAAGCCGAAATCGGAATAGAGGCGGATGGCGCAGACGGAAGTTGGCTGGGTGTGCAGGTAAAGGGGAAAATCAGAGCGCCTCAGAAGCTCTGACAGGAGGGCGCGCCCGAAGCCTCGGCCCTCTTCCCCGGGAAGAACCCGGATCCATCCCAGTGTGTTGACAGGAAAGCCGGTGCGGGCGTAGGAAAGCCAGGTCAGGCCGGTGGCAACGGGCTTTCCCGAAGGAGTGCACAGGAAGAGGCAGCGCTGGAAAAACGCCTGATTCTGTTCTTCTCTGTTTCCGGCATAAACCCTTTCATAATAATCCGTGAGGGAATCCGCACAGGAATCCTCCGCGGCGAGATGTTTCCAGACACCCAGCTCATCCGGACGGCAGGTCCTGATGGAACAGCCCTCCGGAAGCGGGCGCAGGGCGGATGGCTCCGGCCTTTTGCAGATCAGGAACAGATTGAGGTTCCCGACCGTTTCATACAGGCTGTCAAGGCCTGCCTGATGATAAAGTTCCCAGTCCTTACAAGAATGTTTCATAGCCGCTCCTTTCTCTGCCCACAGTTTAGCGCCGGAAGAGGTGCCCGTCAAGCAAAGTCTGCGTAAAAGGGCATGCCCGGTTACAGTTCAGCCTTCGGCAGAGCTGTTCAGGTTCAGCTGCGCCAGATCGATGTGGGGCGTCGTATCTGCAGCAGTGTAAGAAAGGTCGGAAATCTGCGCCTCCGTTTATGAAGATTTGCTTAATGATTCATTAGGATTTTAAAAAGCATTGCCTTTTTTTTAACGAGCAATTATAATGAAAGGCAGACAGATTCCGGGAGAGAAAACAGGAATCGGAAAGGTATGAAAACGGATGAGAGTGATTGCGGGAGAGGCGAGAAGCCTGCCGTTAAAGTGTCCGGAAGGGCTGGACACCAGACCGACCACGGACAGAATTAAGGAAACCCTGTTCAACATTCTGCAGCCCTGGATACCGGGCAGTATTTTTGTGGATCTGTGCAGCGGCAGCGGGGCCATCGGAATAGAGGCCATCAGCCGCGGGGCGAAGCGGGCCTATTTCGTGGAAAACGCGGCAAAGGCTGTGAAATGCATTCAGGAGAATCTGCATTTTACGAAATTTGAGGACAGGGCCGTCCTTCTGAGACAGGATGTGGTGGCGGCGCTTTCCGGCATCCATGAGAAGGAAGCGGACGTGATTTTCATGGATGCGCCCTACAGCGCGGGACTGGAGGAGCCCGTCCTTGAGGCGTTGTACCGGATGCCCTATGTGACGGAGGAGACGCTGGTCGTTTTTGAAGCGGAGAAGGACAGGGATTTTTCCTTCGCGGAGGACTGCGGCTTTGATGTGACGAGAGAAAAGTGCTATAAAACAAACAAGCATGTATTTATGAAAAAAAGGAATGCGGAGCATTGATTTATGAAAGCAGCAATTTACCCAGGAAGCTTTGACCCGGTGACGTTCGGCCACCTGGATATTATCAGGAGGGCGGCGTCGATTTTTGATGAATTAACGGTCAGCGTGCTGAACAATACGCAGAAGACTCCGTTGTTTTCTGTGGAAGAACGTGTTAAAATACTGGAAGAAGCCACAAAGGACCTTCCGAACGTGAAGATTGATTCCTTTTCGGGACTTTTGATCGACTATGCGAGAGAGAAGGATGTGCATGTGGCAATCCGGGGACTTCGTGCCATCACGGATTTTGAATATGAACTGCAGACCGCGCAGACGAACAGTATGCTGTCGGGAGGGGAACTGGATACCGTTTTCC